>NZ_JAJERH010000059.1 GCF_016919725.2 Virgibacillus sp. AGTR | reverse complement strand
AAACATTTATTAATTGGTATATTTTTAATAAATACTCCAGTTTTGCGCACTTGACTATTTTAAAATTTTTTTGTGCAACGCTAATGAAGGAAATTATAAAATTTAAGCCTGTGGATAAATCTGGACGTGTTGAGCCACGTCCAGATCCAGCGCTCAGAAACGAGGCGACTTCACGAATCGCCCTGTTATTATCCGCTCGCAAGCTTCACCGTGATTCCTTTATCTTCGTTGACTCGCTCCACAATAAATATAACAGCTGGTATATTACACATTCTCATTAAAAAGGGAATACTGAAAATTAATTGATTTTAACAGGATTAACTAAAATTCGAACTGTATTTTTTCGAAGGATTAATTTTATATTTTTCTGGTTTATTCTACTGCTCTTTCATATTATTTCTTAAACTTTAAACTTGACATGTGCATGTTCAAGCATATATCCTATATATAGGCGGTGAGCAAATATGAGTAGAGATGAAGAGCTTAAATGTTCAATAGAAATCAATAACGCTATTGATTTTGACTTTTATAAAGCATTATTTGATCCTGTTAGAATTGAAATTATTAGATATTTAGCTGTTTTTGGAGCTAAAAATATAACTGAAATTGCTGAAAAACTCCCACAGGATAGATCGGTTATTTCAAGACATTTAGATTTAATGCATAGGTTTGAAATTGTTTCAAAAACAAAAATAGGCAGAAATATTTTTTACGAAGTAAATAGCCACATGATATTTGATAAGTTTAAATTAACGACTGATCAATTAGAAAAACTCTTAAATAATTGCTAACATTGAGTTTTTCTTCTCTATATATGCATATATACGCACTAATGCATATTAGGTGGCCACATTCATAAAAAAGAAAATACCTGTGGTATATGTTAAATAAAATAATAAAAATGTAAATTTATGGAAATGAACAAAAGATATGAAAGCTATTTAAGCTTCATTTATCTACTTGCCCGATTTTTACCATGTATAAACAGGGCCAACGCCTGGAACTGATTCAAGCGTCTGCGATATGCCAGTCATGATGCGTTTAATGGATTACTAGCTCCTTAATCTGTTTTTGGAACGTACGAATGAGCATTATAGTTGTAGCTAAAATGGTTCGATCGAGTCTACTACTTTATTAAGTCGATAGGAAGAACAAACAGTTTTTTGAAACGATACAGCGAATTGCTTTGGATCTTCAAAACGATTCTTACCTTTAATTCTTAGATAGTCCATTATCTCTACAGCGTCCAGAAATTGCAGATAATAAGTCACTTGGAACGAAAGGCGACGACTGCGGGAAAAGCATACGTCTTGAGACCCCACAACAAGCGTTTTTTGCGAGTGAGGATGCTCACAGCCATGCGCGAAGCGTCCACCTGTAGTGTAAAGCGACGAGTTTAACACACGTATTAATTCTCAAAAAATAAAACAAATGAATTTTATAAGAAACAATGGGCGAAAAATAATGCCTAGTAAAATAGACGAGGAGAGAAAAGTATGAAAACGATTATATATGTTCACCCATGGGATGGTAGTTATAATCATGCCATTTTAACTAAAGTAATAGAAATATTTAAAGAAAGAAATCAGCAATATAAAATTATTGATTTGTATCAAGATGAATTTGATCCAACTTACCATGCAAGTGAATTAAAATTATATTCAAGGGGCAAGTATGGGGATGAATTAGTAGGTAAGTATCAATCAATGTTACAGTCTAGTAATGATTTAATTTTTATATTCCCAGTCTGGTGGTATAATGTTCCAGCTATTTTAAAGGGATTTCTAGATAAAGTCTTACTGAAAAATTTTGCTTATATTGAAAATAAGTATGGTTCGATGAAAGGGCTGCTAACGAATATCGAATCCGTAAAAGTTATTACAACTGGCCAAGCTCCTAAATGGTATATTCAATTTTTAGGGGGAAATGGTATCAAAAAAACCTTTATTAAGGCTACCTTGAAAGCTGTAGGAATGAAAAATATTCAATGGTTACACTGTGGATATGTATCCCTAGGTAAGAACGAAAACCGGGTAAAGTTTTTAAATTCATTACCTGCTAAGCTATAAAAATCGAGGATATTTCTTTACATGTATAAGGAGCATTCCTGTAATGAAGAAATTCGAGGATTGAACAAAAAAGAACCCTCTTGATATGGTACAGGGTGTTAATGCGCATTAACACCGAAATTAATAACTACCAAGGAGGACTCAAAATGAATTCTAATCAAATCGAAAAATTCCGAAAATCACACCATCTACCCTAATTGTAGGTATTGATATTGCTAAGGACAACACGTTGCACGGGCACAGGATGATAAAGGGTATGAGTTTTGGCAAAAGACTGATCTTTAACAATCGAATATACGGCTTTCAACAGTTAATGGTTGAGTACCCAAACTGCAGAAGGACAATGAAAAAACAATGTCATGTTCGGAGTGGAGTCAACGAGGGATTTCTGGTTAGGCCTGACCTATTATAGTATAGATAAACACAAGACTTTGTGCTGGTTAATCTCATGTATGTATTGGAATGAAACGAGCAACGAAACTGATTGAGAAATCCAATAAAATCATTGGTATTGAAGATAGGAGAGATTTACAATGTTTTATAAGAATATAATGGTTGCTGGTATTGGTGTTTTGGGAAGTCAAATTGCTTTTCAGATTGCTTTCAAAGGATTTCAAGTTTCGGTTTATGACATAAATGATGAAGCGTTAGACAGTGGAAAAAAAAGAATACTGGTTTTGATGGATCGCTATCAAGAAGACTTAGGAGTAACTAAAGAAGAGATAAATGCTGCTTTTCAGCGTATAACTTTCTCTAGCAATTTATCAAAAGCAGTTTCAGAAGCTGACCTAGTGATTGAAGCTGTATCTGAAGTGGTAAATATTAAGACTAAATTTTACTCGGAATTAAGTAAAGTTGCTCCAAAGAAGACCATTTTCTTAACAAACTCATCTATGTTATTGCCTAGTCGATTTGCTGAAGTGACAGGAAGACCAGAAAAGTTTTTAGCTATGCATTTCGCAAATGAAATTTGGATTAATAATACTGCAGAAATTATGAAACACCCTGGAACAGATATGAAAGTATTTAATGATGTTATTACATTTGCAAAAGCTATTGGAATGGTCGCTTTACCTTTATACAAAGAACAACCAGGTTATATTTTGAATTCTTTGTTAGGTCCTTTTTTAGAAGGTGCTATGTTGCTTTGGTTAAATGAGGTGGCAGATCCACAAACTATTGATAAAGCATGGATGAAAGCAACTGGTTCTCCATTAGGTCCTTTTGCAATTTTGGACATCATAGGTATCACAACCTCATACAATATTGAACTTGCAAAAGCTTCTGATACAGGCGAACAACAATTTAAAAAATTGGCAAATTTATTGAAAACAGAGTTAATTGATAAAGGAAAACTTGGTAAAGACACTGGAGAAGGGTTCTACAAATATCCCAACCCGAATTATATGAATTCTAGTTTTTTAGAAGGTTAATCGCAGTAATAAATTAGAAAGGGACTTTTGTTACAGGGTTATATTTATTTGAGATTTAAAACTTAAATAACTTATTTTCATTCTACAAGTATCTTGGTTCGTTGTATCACATTTCTTTTATAAAGCATATAGTAACATAATAATGAAAATTAGTTTATGATAATATTATTATGTTAACTTTAAGCATCTTTTTTCAATTTTTCCTTTTTCGATGATATTCTAAAAGGAACTGAAATCGAGAAAAGGGGGAGGACGTATAGTGGATGAGCGACTTTTTCGAGATGTAATGGGGCAATTTGCAACAGGTATAACAATTATATCCACCAATTATCATGAAGAAATAGTAGGCATGACAGTAAATGCTTTTATGTCTGTATCTTTAGATCCTAAATTAATAGCTGTTTCGATTGATGAAAAAGCTAGTATGTATAAAAAGCTTCAGGAAACGATGCAATTTGGAATTAGTATTTTAACTGATGAGCAAAAGGATTTATCAAAAATATTTGCCAGACAAAAAGCAAAAGACAGAGAAGTACCATTTATACAGCAGGGAGATGTTCCAGTCATAGAAGGGTCATTAGCAACGATGGCTTGTCATGTAAAGGAAACGGCTAAGGCTGGAGATCACTTAATCTTTATAGCTGAGGTAACAGAAATAAAGTCTAATGAGGGGGAACCGGTCATTTTTTATGGTGGTAACTATCGCCAGCTATATTAACATACTTATTAAAAATAGTTACTTACTGACTCGACAGTGGGTAGCTATTTTTAATAAGTATAATTATTCTGTAAAAGTTAATAACAGTAAAGAGATTATCGACTTAATGGAGGTACTTACGATGCAGGTAAAAGACTTTATGATAAAAGATGTGATCTATGTTACACCAGATACCACTATGAAAGAATTATTACAGCTATTGACTGTTAATAAAATAGGTGGTGCACCTGTAATAGATACAGCTGGCAAGCTTTTAGGTATGATTACTGACGGGGATGTCATACGATATCTGCAGCCAAGAGGGAGGACAGTATATGATTTATATGCCCACGTAATGATTGACAAGATTCAAAACCTCCAGCAAAATATTGATGCTGCATTATCAAAACCTGTTACCGAACTTATGCGTAAAAAACAAATTAGTACGGTACAACCTGAATCAGACTTGGAAGAAGCTGTTAAAATATTTTCTGCGCATGCATTTAAGAAAATTCCCGTTGTAACAGACGAACAGATTGTCATAGGAGTCATTAGCCGGGGAGATGTCATACGATATATAGCGTCACGATTAGTTGAGAAAACAAAGGATAATTCCTTATAGGAAGTAGAAATATAGATGCTTATCTCGTATAATAGACGCTAGTATATGGATAAGGGAAGCGTGAAAGGAAATGAGTAGTTTGAAGACAATAGATGCGACACAACGTAGTTTGTATCAGCTAGCAGCTATATATCAAAAAATGATTGAACATAAAGATGTACACCATGCCGAGAAAATTTTAGAGCTCTACGATAAATTCAAAAAACAAGAATTAATGATCTGCTTTGCTGGTCACTTTTCTGCTGGAAAATCATCGATGATAAATGCGTTATTAAAACAGGATATTTTACCCAAAAGCCCCATACCAACAAGTGCAAATATTGTAAAAATAGAATCCGGTAATGGGACAGTACGGCTACATTTTCATCATGATGCACCAGAGGAGTATCAAGAGCCCTTTGACATGGAATTAATCAAGCAATATTCCATGGATAAAGATAAGATTAAAAAAATTGAAATAAGTACATCTGAGCAGCTTTTGCCGAACGGAACCGCCTTAATTGACACGCCAGGTATCGACGCGGCAGATGATGCAGATAGACTAATGACAGAATCATCGCTTCATTTAATTGATGTCCTATTTTATGTGATGGATTATAACCATGTACAATCTGAAGTGAATCTTCAATTTTTAGCAGGATTACATGAGAAATCTATACCGTTCTATGTCATCATTAATCAGATAGATAAACATGATGAAAACGAATTATCATTTCAGTCATTTGAAACAAGCATTAAACAAACGTTTGATTTATGGGACATTCAACCAATCGCTATATTCTATTCCTCTCTCGTAGAATCAACTGCACAAAATAATCAGTTTGAGGATATAAAGCATACACTCCATTCTTTATTGACTATAAAGAAAGGTGAATTACTGCAGCATAATCATGCTGCTCACGTACTCGTCAAAGAACATGAGACGTTTCTTGAATTGCAATATGAAGAAAAACTAGCACCGTACCGCGTGCCGCCTGAGCATCAACAAGAAGTTAAAAAAATAAAACAGATAGAGCAGAAAATTACGAATCTCCAACAAAATATTAAACATGTAAAACGTGATTTTTTTGATGAATTACATCAAACACTGAAGAATGCATATCTCATGCCAGCGAATCTACGTGATTCTGCTAAATTATTTTTGGAATCACAACAAAGCCATTTTAAAATTGGCCTTATTGGCTCAAAGAAAAAAACCGAAGAAGCACGACAACAGCGAGCAACAGATTTTCTGTCCAATTTAGAAAAAGTCGAAAGTGCGTCATTGCAGTGGAAATTACGTGACAAGTGGAGCGAGTTATTACAGCGTTACCAGATCGAAGATACGGATTTACAGGAACAATTGCAACATTTCTCCATTTCTCTAACTTATAAGGATCTCGTTAATCTTATTAAACAAGGAGCTACAATAAACGGAGATTATGTAATTAATTATACCAATGATCTTTCAGGAGAAATAAAGCGAAAATACAAGCAACAAGCAAATCAATTATGGAATACAATGGAGACACATCTCCATCAGCATAATACGGAGACAATTAATGCTTGTAATAAGCAACTAAATGAACTGAAAGAAACCCAAAGCATAGTGGCAAACTATGTAATAATCGAAGAAGATCTTGAAAAGAAAAAAATGGCAGTCCATCAATTATTGAAAGCAGATCATAAATCGGAATGTGCTGTTAAAGAGATTGAAGATAGGCTTCTGATGAAAGAGCAACGAATAAAGCGAGGGAAAAAGCCGTTATTGGAAATTTGTGAACAAAAACCTGAGAGAGAAGAAGAAAAGGCAGATAATGAAAATACTGGAATGAATAAATCCATGGATTCTATGGATACAATGATTCAGGCATTATCCCAATCATCGGCAGCAATTCAAGGATTACCAGGCTTTGATTCCCTAGTTAATGACTTGCAGCAAAAAAAGCAGCGTTTACAACATAGATCTTATACAATTGCTTTATTTGGAGCATTTAGTGCTGGTAAATCTTCCTTTGCAAATGCCCTGATAGGTGAACAAGTACTACCCGTATCTCCAAATCCTACAACTGCAACAGTAAATCGAATTAATCCAGTGACGGATACGTATAAGCATGGTACAGTATTAGTGAAGGTGAAGGATGAAGCGTCATTAATTAAAGATATCCATTCTATCACGAAAAAGTTTTCACCTAAAGCTACCAAGCTGGAAGAACTTCTTGAGTGGATAAGAGCAGAAGAACTGTTTAATAACGAACTTTTAAGCAATACGTATCAATCCTATTTAAAGGCAATGCTAACAGGCTTTAACGACATACAATCAACGATTGGAGAAAAGCTTACTTTATCTATAGACGAATTTCCGATTTACGTGACCGATGAATCGAAGGCATGTTATCTAGAATCCATTGATCTTTATTATGATTGTGAACTAACGAGACAGGGCATTAGTCTAGTGGATACTCCTGGTGCTGATTCTGTCAATGCACGTCATACTAATGTAGCATTTGATTATATTAAGCATGCAGATGCGATTCTTTATGTTACCTATTATAACCATGCTTTAAACCGTGCCGATAAGGATTTTCTGATGCAGCTCGGCAGAGTAAAAGAGGTATTTCAGCTTGACAAAATGTTTTTTATTGTAAATGCAGCTGATCTAGCAAAGGATGAACAAGAGCTCCAAGTCGTTTGTTCTTACGTTAAAGAGCAATTACTTAAGCTCGGAATACGATTCCCTAGACTATATCCAGCATCTAGTCGTCAATCACTTCAAGAAAAGCAAGCGCATATCCAACTAAATGAGAAAATGAATCATTTTGAAGCGGCTTTCTATCATTTTATTCATGATGACTTGACACATTTAACAGTAGCATCAGCACTATGGGATATGAAGCGAGCATACCAGCAATTAAATCACTATATAGAATCACAGAAGCTGGACCAAAGTGAAAAGGCAGCATGGAAACAGTCTATGCTTGCAAAGAAAGACCGATTACAGCATGAAATGAAACATATAAATATAAACCCAGATACCAATAAAATCAATCAAAAAATAGAAAAACAGCTCTATTATGTGCTCGAACGTATCGGAATTCGATTTCACGACATGTTTAAAGAAATGTTTAATCCGACAACGATTACAGAAACAGGCAAGTATGCTAAAATGCAATTATGGGACAGCCTACAAAATCTAATAACCTATTGTGGGCAGGAACTTATTCGTGAATTACAAGCAGTTTCATTACGAATCGAATCACTTGTCGAAAAATTAGCGAAGGAAGTTTTTGCAACAATTCGTAAAACGGGTAAAGAGATCGATGACAGCTTTATTCTTCCGAATATAGAAATAAAGGAACTAGTTACACCAACCTATTTAGAGGCGTTTTCAGATATCGATGTGCAAGAATTCGAGCGTGCATTGGCGACATTTAAAAATACGAAGTCCTTCTTCGAGAAGAATGAAAAAGAATTGATGAAAGATGAGATTTATCGTGTCTTTAAACCGTTTATAAAACAATATCTTGAAGCAAGTAAACAAGTTATGGTTTCATCCTATTCTGAGCAATGGGCTGAGATTATTGATTTGATGAAAAAACAGCTTTTCCTTCAGTGGGATAATTATATGAATAGTTCGCTAGAAATGATGACTTCTAACATATCACTAGCGGAGCTTAAGAATACGAAACAAAAACTAGCATCAATACTAGAGCTTTTTGAAACGAGGGAAGGATGACATGGTAAAACAAAAGATTCTACTTGTTGATGGTATGGCCCTATTATTTCGCGGCTTCTTTGCCACAGCATTTAGAGGAAACTATATGAAAACGAGTAAAGGAATTCCGACAAATGGAGTATATCAATTTTTACGCTATTTCCTAGATGCAGTTAATACCTTTGAACCAACTCATGTCATTTGCTGCTGGGATATGGGAAGTAAAACGTTTCGCACAGAAATGTATGAAGGCTATAAAGCGAATCGTGATGAACCACCCGTAGAACTGATTCCACAATTTGATTTAGTAAAGGAAGTTGTAGATAGTTTCGATATGCCTAATATAGGAATGGAGAATTTTGAGGCTGATGATTGTATTGGTACGTTAGCACGCGCATATGCCATAGAGGATGAGGTAACCATTTTGACAGGAGACCAAGATATTCTACAGCTGGTAGATCATGGTATCCGTGTTGCTATCATGAAAAAAGGACAAGGAAATTACGAGATCTTTGATCATGGTAATTTCATAGCTAAAAAAGGCATTTCACCTAAGCAAATAATTGATCTAAAAGGATTGATGGGGGATGCTTCTGATAATTACCCTGGAGTTAAAGGGATTGGTGAAAAAACGGCATTAAAATTAATTCAAGAACATGGTTCAATCGATGATATATTAGCAAATATGGATAAGCTTCCAAAGGGGGTACAAACGAAGATTAATGCAAACCTGGACATGCTCCATTTGTCAAGGAAGCTTGCTGAAATCAAATGCGATGTACCGATTAGCTGTGGACTTGATGACGCTTTATGGAATTACGATAAAAAGAAAATTACAACTAAATTTCAGTCATTAGAATTTAAAAATCTGGAAAAGTTAGTGTAAGACACGTTGGCATCATTGACATTTCGGTATTTATGTGAAATCTGGCTAGTAACTTTTTCATTAAAGCACTATTACAGTTACGTTTACTTAAGGATAACTCACGAATACGTGGGTTATTTTTATTCCATTTTAGTTATAATAGCGTTTATGTAAAGAAATAATTCGGATTATATTTGAAATACTAAGAGTAATATAAGGAAAGGATGGAATCATCTCTTGTTTCATATAGAAAACGTGAAAGTAAATGGAATTATCGAAATAGATCATTTAAGCATTGAAGCAAATAAAGTAACCTGTATTATAGGAAAAAGTGGTAGTGGAAAATCAACGTTTCTTCGATTATTAAATCATTTAATTTCTCCAAACGAAGGTAATATTTACTTTAAAGGGAAGAACCTTTCAGAAATGGATCCCGTACAATTACGTCGATATATTACAATGGTACCGCAAACGCCTGTTATCTTTGATGGAACAGTTCGAGATAATTTACAAATCGGTCAAAAGTTATCCGGGCAACGTGTTTCTACTGATGAAGAATTAGACAGGTGCTTACATCAGCTGGATTTACATAAAACATTGGCAGCACAAGCAGGTGAATTATCGGGGGGAGAAAAACAGCGACTTGCTTTAGCGCGAGCAATGCTATTAGATGCTGAAGTTTTTTTATTGGACGAGCCATCATCAGCGCTGGATCACACAACAGCCTCCAAGGTCATACACGCTTTTGTTGACTTCATTAAAGCCACAAATAAAACCTTAATCATGATAACCCATGATTTAGCACTTGCTCAAGAGCTAGCGGATACAATGATTGATATGAATCGATTTAGTAAGTCTGTCGTTGCAGGAGGCGTGTCCAAATGAATGAGTCCAGTGCAATGGATTTAACACTGTGGCAGTTATTATTTGCCTATGTATTTATTGTTATATTATGGGTTATTGTGCGAGTTAAACGAATTCCTCGAGAGAAGATAATTATTATCTCAACATTACGCATGACAGTACAATTAATTTTAGTTGGATATTTACTAATGGTTGTTTTTGAACAGCCTCATCCGATCATAACATTGATTATTGTCTTATTCATGCTTGGATTTGCTATATATAATGTATACAAACGTGCGAGTGTAACCATTAGCCTTTCTATAAAGAAAACAATAGGATTAGCGATGTTTTTAGGTATCGTAATTAGCTTAATTTACTTCTTATTTGTCGTATTACAATTAGATCCTTGGTATGATCCACAATTCTTTATTCCAATTGGTGGGATGATTATCGGTAACGCAATGACAGGAATAACATTAGGTGTCAATCAGTTACTTATCGGAATTAAAGAGCAAAGAGAGAAGGTAGAAGGTGCTTTAATGTTAGGAGCTACACCAAAGGATGCTTCAGATTCCATTATTAATCAAGCATTCGATTCAGCAATGCTTCCAACCATTAACTCGATGGTAGGTATGGGAATCGTTTTTTTACCTGGAATGATGACTGGACAAATTATTGCTGGTGCATCTCCGGTTAGTGCAGTAAAATACCAGATTGCGATTATGCTGGGCGTGGCGGGTACCGTTTCTATTACGGTTGTAATCTTTTTACATTTAGCCTATAAGACATTTTTTAATCACCGTGCACAGCTAAAACCATTTAATGAATAAATAATATAGCATTATATGAGTCAAGTTTCATTTAGCAATTTTTGAATAAAGAAATTAATAAAAGCCGGAGCCTGCATTTATGCTTACAACTCCAGCTTTTATTTTTGTTTATAATTCAGTATTAATTTGAAAGGTCACACCAAATTTGTCGGTTACATCACCAAAGCCTGGGCTAAAAGGTTGCGCTGCAAAAGGCATATTGACTATACCATCTTGCTGTAGATTTTCAAAAAATCGTTTTGATTTTGCCACATCATTCGTTGTAATACAAATTGTTACTTGTTTGCCCTTTTCAACAGTGGAACCATCAGGCACATCTGAAAACATAAGCTCCGTCTCACCTACTTGTAAATTTGCGTGTGCCACCAGATCCTTTTGATCATCTGTAAATGTATTGGGTATGTCCGGCATATCTCCATAAGTAATAATGCTCAAGACCTTAGCATCGATTGCTTGCTCATAAAACTGTATTGCATCCTTTACATTACCTTCCATATTTAGATAAGGGCTAAGTTTCACTGTCATATAAGCAACTCCTTTATTTTTATTCTTTCATTGTAATATAAAAGTGATGCTTTAATTTCTTTTCGTTTGCTATATTAATACAAGAAATGAAATTAGAACCTTATTTTCATTATGCAGCTTCGTTTAAGGGAAGTCGATTTAACAGGTTAGCCGCAATTATAATAAATAGATAGTAGAGAGTAACCACCTTATAAGAAACAGATAAACAAGGATAAATATCCAAGCTACAAAGATCATACCTTTATGTATTGGCATGATCTTTTATCCATAACTCAAAATAATATAAACGACGTGCATAATAAATATAAAAGATATAAGGTTATCTTTTATTCAGGTTATCCGATAGGCAAAGTTGGAAAAATGGTTACAATCCCATTATAATATAATGGAATACCCTATTGTAGAAAACTTTTATTAGCCTTACGCATAATGAAGTAGAAAGACTTCGTCAAATAAACGTATATGTATACAAAGGTGGTTTTAATAACATGCGAGTCGTTAACAACGTTAGTGAACTTATAGGTAATACCCCTATGGTGAAATTAAATAAGGTCGTACCAAAAGGTGCAGCAGATGTGTATGTGAAATTGGAACAATATAATCCAAGTAGAAGTGTGAAGGATCGTGCTGCCTATAATATGATAAAAATCGCCGAAGAAAAAGGATTGATTCAACCAGGAGATACAATAATTGAACCAACCAGCGGAAACACTGGAATTGGTTTAGCTATGAATGCTGCCGCTAAAGGATATAAAGCGATCATTGTAATGCCAGATAATAGTACCGAGGAAAGAAGAAACATTTTACGTGCCTATGGTGCAGAAGTAGTCTTGACTCCAAGTGAAGAAAAAATGTCTGGTGCAATAAAAAAAGCATTAGAATTGCAAAAGGAAAATCCAGGGAGCTATATTCCTCAACAATTTGAAAACGAGGCTAATCCAGATATTCATCGAACAACTACGGCAATCGAAGTATTAGAACAAATGAATGATGAATTAGATGCATTTGTATGCACAGCAGGAACCGGGGGAACGGTAACAGGAACAGGGGAAGCATTAAAAGAAAAAATTTCTAATCTGCACATTGCCGTTGTGGAACCTAAAGGCTCACCAGTACTTTCAGGTGGGAAACCAGGTAAGCATAAATTAGTCGGAACAAGCCCTGGGTTTATTCCAGATATCTTGAATACAGATATCTATGATGAAATCTTACAAATCGCCGATGACGATGCCGTTTCGATGTTTAAGCAAATTGCTCAACAAGAAGGAATATTTATTGGTTTATCCGGTGCTGCAGCCGTACATGCAGCAATCCAAGTTGCTAAAAAGCTTGGAGAGAATAAGAAAGTAGTCTGTATAGCACCTGATTCAGGTGAGCGATATTTGAGCATGAACCTTTTTAACTAATTAAATATTTATAAAATCAGGAGAACTGGGATTTTTGCTTGCGTATCTATTGACATAAATACTTATCCCAGAATAACACGAAATACATTAATGGGGGAAACTTGTGTCAAAGAAGATTATTTTTTTAATAAGCAGTACATTCGTAACATGTGCAACGCTCGCTTTTATCGAACATGGTTTAACCATAAATTATACTATAAAAACAATTAGTAAGATCAGCTTATTTTTCTTGAATATATGGCTCTATAGTAAATTATTCCAAGGGTTCCGTTTTACTGACGTTCTAAGTATGAAGAAACTAAGTCGCCGGGACTGGCTTCATTTACTTTTATTAGGGACACTATCTGCAGGAATTGTATTATTTGCTTATTTAATGCTACAGCCATTCTTCGATATACGTGAAATAAAGCATGATTTAACAAATCGATTAGGTATCACAGCAACAGGGTTTATTTTTGTTGGTATTTACGTTACATTGATTAATTCATTATTAGAAGAATATTTTTTTCGTGGGTTTATTTTCTTTCAGCTTCCACGAAAGCTCGGTTACATTATTAGCCCGTTATTATTCGCCTCCTACCACATTCCCATGATTGCTTTATGGTTCAACAAGTTCTTAATTGCAGCATGCTTCATTGGTCTTTGGTTGATTGCGATCATTTTTCATAAAGTAAATGAAAAAAATAGAACCATATGGTTTTCATGGATTATTCACATTTGTGCTGATATTATGATCATTATCATAGGAATGACTTTATTTTTCTGATATACATTGAAGTGAAAAGGGGATTATGATGCGAGGCGATCGACTATTATCCATTCTTATACAACTACAAGCATACGGGCAGATTACTGCAAAGGAATTGGCGGAAAGACTTGAAGTATCTGAGCGAACCATCTATCGAGATATGGAGGCACTTAGCAGTTCAGGTATACCAGTAGTAGCTGAACGAGGACAAAATGGCGGATGGTCGTTATTGGAAAATTATCGTACTACATTGACAGGTTTAACAGAAGAAGAAATGCGCGCTTTATTTATTTCAACATCCCCACATCTACTAGAGGTTTTAGGATTATCAAAGACTTCTAAAAATGCAAGAAGTAAACTTATTGCCTCCATTCCGTCTATTTATCATAAAAATGCAGAAGAAATCTGGAATTGTATTCATATTGATACAAGTGGGTGGAGAAACCGACAAGAAAAAAATGCATACTTTGATGTGCTGAAACAGGCGATATGGAATTGCAATCAATTATTATTAGGTTATGAACGTCTGGATGGATCCTCTGGTCATCAACTAGTCAACCCGCTCGGACTAGTAGCAAAGGGGAGCAAATGGTACTTAGTTGCCTTGAAAAATGAGGATGCGTTTCGTAACTATCGTGTGTCTCGAATAACTTCTGCTGAAATCTTAGATGTGCAATTTAGTAGACCAAAAGACTTTCATCTCGCTAGCTATTGGGAAACATCGACAAAAGCTTTTATGGATACACTTCCTACATATGAGGTTTGTGTTGATGTAGATCCGTCCATTCTACCTAGACTAGCATTCACCAATCGGTTTATGAAGAAAATCGAAACGAAAAGCAATAAAAAAGGAGGCTGGATACGAGTAAAGCTTACATTTGATACAAAGGATGAAGCGGTTGGCTATATTTTGAGTTTTGCAGATAAAATAAAAGTAGTGGAGCCAGTAGATCTCAGTGATCAAATTATTCACCAAGCAAAAGCAATTATTTCCCTTTCCAAAAGCAAATAATCGGTTCAATAAACGCAATTTATTTCACGTGCTCCATATCAGAAAAAAACGGAATCTTACTCTGATTGAAAATAACTAAATCTAGCAGGAGAACAGAGAGAGTATAACGAAATAATAATGTGGAGGAGAGATATGTGTTTTTCAACAACCTGCATTATCGCTTTATATCACTTTTGGAATGATAGTATTGCTATTGTTACTAACTTTGGAAAATTATTAAAAAAAGAAATACATATCATTTACCTTCAAGTATTTTATTAACTCTACTCGTCTTTATACAACCTATTTATTGGCTTGGTTCGAGCGTTCCCTTTTAGCTTATATGTTTTTCATTCAAGCTAAAAATGTAGCTCTACGTATAGTCACAGGTGTACTGCTTATCCGGGGATTAACGCATCGGGACAACAAAATAAAGAAAAGGGGGCAAGCATCATGAAAGTGCAGTTAACACCAATGAATCAAGAAACATTCGATCATTACTATAAAAATTCAGTGAAAGAATATGCCAATCAACATGTTCAAGCAGGAAATTGGAAAGAGGAAGATGCTTTACAAAAAGCGGAAAATCAGTTTACAGATCTATTACCAGCAGGTTTAGAAACAAATAATCAGAAACTATTTTCTATCGTGCATAATGAACAAAATGTCGGCATCTTATGGATTCATATTCGAACAAACGGGCAGGAGAAACAAGCCTTTATTTATGACATACATTTGGATGATAATCAACAAGGAAGAGGACTAGGTAAAGCTACCATGGAGGCACTAGACGCTTATGCAATTTCGTATAACATTAAACAAATCGGATTACATGTTTTTGCTCATAATCATCGCGCCATTTCTCTTTATAAGAAAATGGGCTATCATATGACAGGTCACCATATGGCTAAACGAGTTGATATATAATCCTTTAAAAGGAAGGGCGGTATACATGTGACAAGCTTTCATAAAGGTTAGATTGTCAACCTTAACGGTGCTCCTCGATCAGGGAAGACAAGCATCGCTCAGGCTATGCAACGTAAATCACCAGAATTATGGATAAATATCGGAATGGATACATATATAAACATGACTCCAGAAAAAATTCTTCCTGGAATTGGTTTGCGTCCAGGTGGTGAACGTTCTGATCTTGAGCCAATGATTAAAAAATGTATATCACTATGCACCTATCGATTGCAATACATAGTCAAGCTGGAATAAATGTAAGAAGCAGTTATTAACCAAAAATAGCTAACAACTACAGCTTTCCCGCTATCGAAAACAGATGAGTAGAAACAGGAGATGAATAAGATTTGTCAAAAATAAATGTTAATACCTATCAAGATAAAATAAAGAACAATTTAAAATCGGATTGTGAAAATTGTTTTGGACTATGTTGTGTAGCATTACCGTTTGCAAAGTCAGCAGACTTTGCACGGAATAAAAATGCAGGGACACCTTGTTCCAATTTGCATTCAAATTTTAATTGCGCTATACATAAGACCTTACGAAACGAAGGGTTCCGCGGATGTTCTGTTTTTGAATGCTTTGGGGCGGGACAAAAGGTTTCACAACATACTTTCTCAGGAATTGATTGGAATTCTTCTGAAGTATTAGCTTCGCAAATGTTCACCGTATTCCCCATTATGCAACAGCTTCAGGAAATGCTATGGTATTTGTCACAAGCAATCGATATAGAACCTTCATTACCATTTAAAAGTGATCTAATAACTATGTTTACAGAAACGGAACAACTTACATTTTATGAGGCGAATGAAATATTAACAATAGATATACAAGCTCATCGTGATAAGGTTAATGATTTACTACAACAGACAAGTGCAATTATTCGTTCCAATGCGCAACGTAACTTTGGAATAGCACAAAAAAAGGATAAGCAAAGGGCTGATTTCATAAGGGCTAATTTTTATAAAGCAGATCTAAGAGGTGAAAACTTGCGAGGTGCTTTATTTATTGCTGCCGACCTCCGTGAAGCAGATTTAAGAGGATCTGATTTGATAGGTGCGGACTTAAGAGATGCAAATATACAAGGTACTAATTTAAGTGAAAGCTTATTTATCACTCAACCTCAGCTAAATGCAGCAAATGGCGATGCAAGTACAAAAATCCCTTCTTTTCTCCATCGACCAAGTCATTGGGAATATGAGATCGATCGTTAAGGTAACATATTCCGGTTAACGATCGATTTTCATAACAAGTCGGTTATTCATACTTCTTATAAACTAAAATGCTCTAAGCTTTTATCAACAATATCTTGGTTTATCCCAATGTACCGTAGCGTGATGTCAGGTGATGAATGATTAAAGATATCTTGCAATAAGGCTACATCTTTATTTACTGTATAATGCCAATAACCAAAAGTCTTCCTTAAACTGTGCGTGCCAAAATCCTTGATACCAACATTGTTAGCTGCACTACTTAAGATCTTATAAGCTTGTATCCGCTTAATAGGTAAGTCCGTTTTATGAGAAGGGAATAGATATTCCTCGTCGTGCTTACCTGTTATATAATCTGCTATAATTCCCCGTAATTCTGCTGGTAATAGGAATCTTTTACGATTCCTAGTTTTTGTTTCTTTCAAAACAATGTGTGTTTTTCCGCGAACATCATAAACACGTAATGGTAAAATATCGCTAATACGTAACCCTGTGTTGATACCCATGACGAACAAAAAATAATTACGATATGATTTCTTCTTTAACTCTTGCTTCATCGCTTCAATTTTTAATCGATCTCGAATTGGTTGAACCGTTTGCATGCCTTTACTAATTAAAGCATGGAAATCTGATTTAATTTCAGAGATTCGTCTTGGATCTCTGAGCTTTGATTTGTTTAAATCCTCGATCTTTCGGTTTAGTTCATATTCGCCATACTTTTCAAGAAGATAGATATGTTCCCCTTTTGTAAGAAAAACATAATCTCCAAACTTCATTTTCTCCATTGTGATTCCCCTCCTCTTAAATAGAAGTAATTTGAAGGACTCTCAGACGAAGCGAAATATACCTTTGCGACCAATCCCTTTATTCGCTTCCATGCAATCCTTTATTTATATCTTTTTTTTAGATAGATCCCTCAAATAATTACCATATATTTGAAGAACGTTTCCACTCGATATGTATAATTACATTTTTATACATAGGTTATATAAAAGGTTCATTAACTATTGTAACAAGCTTTCATTGATTTTCATAATGAAACAAAATATGTATTTTGTTTCATTACATAATTTTACGTGATTGAAAGAAACGTAAGCCTTGTAAGATCGTTTAAATAGTTACGTTACCATGTTATTATAGCTTGATTTATTTCATCAATAGCTACATGTTCAATTGACGCATCTGTTAATTGATATTTTTGTTTAAGCTTCAATATCCGCTCTACGCTTTGATCAATACGCATTTCAGTGATCTCATCCGCTTGTACTGCGTACTTAATTCCATTAATCACTGACTCAGCATTATCATAGTCGTGGCAAACAAGAATTAGATCACTACCTGCTTTAATCGATTGCACTGCAGCTTCGCCTATATCGTAATTATCTTGAATCGCTCCCATAGTCATATCATCTGCAACGACTACACCATTAAAATCTAACTCTTCTCGTAACAAACCAGATATGATCGTTTTTGACATGGAAGCAGGGGAATCATTATCATACGCTGTTACAAGTAGATGACCAACCATAACTGCATCTGCTCCTTTAGTAATCGCTCGTTGAAATGGCAGTAACTCTACCTGCATTAATCGAGATTTAGGATGATCAATCGTTGGCAACTGAATATGTGAATCGCTAGTTGTATCACCATGTCCGGGAAAGTGCTTGACAACAGAAATGACTTGTTCCGACTGCATCCCTTTCATTTGAGTAATTCCAAAATCACTTACTTTAGCCGGACTTGATCCAAAGGAACGATCGCCAATCACAGGATTATTTGAATTACTATCGATGTCCAGTACAGGAGCAAAGTTGATATTAAAGCCAAGTGAGGCAACCTTCATAGCAATTACTTGACCAGTATGATAAGTCCAATTCAAGTCGGCAGAATCACCAATCTCTCTACTAGCAGGTGTTGATAGGAACTCTTCTGGCATTCGCGAGACACGCCCGCCCTCTTCATCAATACCGATAAACAAAGAAGCAGGGTTGTTCGCATTACTCTTTTTTAAGTTATTAATTAGTTGCTTAGCCTGTTGAACGGATTCAAGGTTCTTCGTAAATAAAATTGCGCCACTAACATGTTGCTGTTGAATTAACTTCTTAATTCTCCTATCCATTGAGGTACTATCGACGCCAACCATTACAAGTTGTCCGATCTTCTCTTTTAAAGACATCTTGTCAATAGTTGCTTGAATGGGTGAATGAGGGGTTATCTTCTTGGTTATATCAATGGTATGTCCACTGTTTTCGAAAACAGTAGTAGGGGATACGCCCTTAACCTTGCTCCAATTATATGAGGTCAGCAACAATGCGAATAGCAAACATAGTCCAGTCGCCTTCAACAGAGAGTTGGATTTCATCCGTGTCATCCTCCTTTTAATCATTGCTATGATTAAACGAGCAAAAATAGTAATAGATGCTTTTAGTTTATGTACATTTCGCACTGCTATTTAGGAAATCTATATGCTAACAGCGATCTCTAACTACTTTTTCCCTAAATGTATAAAAATGAAGCTAACAACCATGTTAAATGTTAGGAGGTGGTTAACGATGGGAAAAGATCGTCAAGAAAAGAAGCTACGAGAGAGCGGACGCGTGGAATCAGATCGTGATGTAGGGCTACGTTATAAAGGCTCTACAAAAATGTCAAGTCCCGAAGAAGCTAGAAGATTAAATGATGGAAAAAAATAGCTGGAAATACAGCGACTTGAATCGATTATTCGTTATGAAATAGATAGGAACTCAACCCTATAATAAACATGATCCAAGATACAAAACGTATATATTTGCGATATCGGTTAAAAACGCGAGCTTACAATGTAATAGGTCGCGTTTTTTATGTACTATAGAAGTATAAGAAACGATTACGATTTGATGAATGAAAAAGATGAATAGACTAATGTATACTATAATAACAACTAGATGTATTCTTCTTATTCACAGCTTCTTTAGAATATATAAGGATGCCCCAATGTAATTGTCATTTTCATTTACTATACTTAACTTTCCAAGGGGATTATATTCCATATAAAAAATATCACATCGAATTATTAAGAAGTTTTTAGAATGCTTGCTATTCTTTATAGAGCCGAATACAACTACAGCAGCGTGAAATAAGGAAAGTTATTTATTACCGATACATACTTGAAATAAAAAAATGAAAAGGATACCTATTAATACAGGCATACTTGAATTTAGGCTGAAAAATACTTAAAAAACAACAAGAGAAGAAGGGGGTATATACATGTTGCCTAAACAATATTTTACGATTGGCGAGATGGCAAAACTACATCATATATCAGAATCTACGTTACGTTATTATGATGAAAAGGATATCTTTAAACCTAACATGGTTGATCAGCAAACAAATTATCGATATTATACGTTAGACCAATTTTCCATGCTTGATACAATAAAATTTTTAAGAAATTTAGATATTTCACTACAGGATATTAAGCATTTCATGGCCAATCGAACGCCAAATACGGTTTTACATATGTTAGAAAAACAGGCCCAACGCTTACAAGAACAGAAAAATAAGATTGAATTTATGCTAGAAAAAATGAATGATAAAGCAGAGATGATTAAACAATCACTGCAAGCTTCTCCGCGCTCAGTTTGGTTTACGACCATTCCTTTAAGACATATTATTTCAATGCCAGTAGCTCCAGATGCATCAGACGAAATGTTCGACTATTATATTAATTCATTGCAAAACCAGCTATTAATGAAAGATTTTTCTCTTTTCTCAGGAGACATAGGTATAACAATTAAACAAGATTCATTAAGCATTCAACAAACACCTCAAATCAATGATGTGTTCATTATACTTCATCATGTGCCTAATAACATGGAGGATCTATCAACAATAAGCGCTGAAAATTATGCATGCATACATCATATTGGACCATATGACAATATTACGGAGAGCTATGAGATCCTACTATTAGAAATCCAACAGCGCGGCTATGAAATCATAGGTAATGGAATTGAGTTAATGATCATTGACTTAGCTGTAACCGGAAACCAAGAAGAGTATGTAACGGAAATACAAATCCCAGTAAAAGCAAAGACTTAACACGTAACCTGTGTAAAGGGGAAAGGACCAAGCTAAGATCTCATTCACCAAGACTATCTATGAGGCCTAGAAGGAAATAGAGGAAACATGTTTTCACGACATAGAAATAACTAAATTTTTCAGTGATTTTATATATACCAAATGTTAAAATAAATGAAGATAATTATACAATTATAAGATTATAAATAGAAGGGAGTGATATAATTGCTATCATCTCAAAGACTATTATTTCGAAGATATGATAATAATGATTTTCCATTTCTGATGTCATTGTTAAGCGATCCAGCGGTTATCCAATTTATTGGGAATGGCAAGCCAAGAGATGAAAATGAGGGAAAGAAGTTTTTAAGTTGGATTTATCGTACGTATGAGTCTAATAAAAACATGGGCTTAATGGTATTAGTGAATAAAGCAGATAACACGCTGATCGGTCATGCGGGATTAGTTCCACAAACGATTGATGGTAAAGAGGAAATCGAAATAGGGTACTGGATATCTCGTGAGCACTGGGGGAAAGGATATGCAACAGAGGCAGCACATACATTATTAGAACATGGAACTAAACATCTACAGCATGAACGATTTATTGCTCTTATCCAACCTGATAATTTTGCCTCTCAACATGTAGCACAAAAAATAGGGATGTCATTAGATAAAAAGCTCGTATTGAACGGTCAGAACGTACATGTATATTCAAAGTACACATAACCATGCTGGGTGACGTTACTATCGCGTGAATGAAAGATGGTAACATCTAGGTATCACTGCCAACGTTGCTGATCAATGGATAGAAGCCAAAATTAACATTAATTGATAAAGTTAAGATGAAAGATAGCAATCGAGAAGAAATCCATAGTTCGTAATTATGTTAATCTTTTAGCTATCCTACTACATTTTCCTTAAAATTCTATACTAGAAGGGTGGTTCAGATGCGAAAATTAATCGCCCAAGAGTTAATGTCTCTTGATGGGTTCTTTGCCGGTTTACATGGAGAAGTGGATTGGCATCGTGTGGGTAATGAATACGAAGCGTATGCTCAAAATTTTTTAGAATCGTTAGATATGCTTTTATTTGGAAGAATAACGTATCAACATATGGCAAGCTACTGGCCTAGCGCTACCGGAAATATCGCTCGCCTTATGAATGCTCATACGAAGATTGTATTTTCCCATACACTACAGGAAGCGACCTGGGAAAATACGAGACTTATACAACGAAATGCGGAAAACGAAATCAGCAAGTTAAAACAAGAAGCTGGTAAAGATTTAGCAATATTAGGAAGTGCTGACTTCTCATCTAATATGTTAAATGCGGGATTAATTGACGAATATCACATTACCGTTGCACCAGTTGTTCTTGGAAAAGGTAAACCTTTATTCAAAGAAGTACAAGAAAGAGTCACTATGAAGCAAATACACACGCAAACACTTCAATCAGGACATGTACAGCTTTTTTATCAGGTTAAGAATAAATAGAGATTTTAAATGGAAAACATGCTATTACTATATCTTGAATGATCAAAGTAATAAGATAACCGTTAAAAAGTGTGTATGATGCGTACACACTTTTTTATAGTCTAGGAAAATGAAGGAAATGATAACATTTGCCCAAGTGGATAAAATATAGGCGTGTTGAGCTGCGTCCAGCTCTAGCGCCCTGAATCCCAGAAAACTAGGTGACTTCACAAATCGCCCTACGATAAGTCATGATCGGCTCGCAAGCTCACCGTGAGCTCTTAATATTCGTTGACTGGCTCCAGTCGCTACGTTTCTAATCGGACGCTTGCGCTTTTGTTCTGTACCATGTTTAGATAATAAAAAACTTCAGAAACTAATTCATAACAAAAATGAGGTGGTAGCTTGTTTTCTTATACGATGCCAATACAAACAGCGTTTATCATGTTTTTAGTTTTAGGTTTTTTACTTATCATTCCATGGTTAATTTATTGCTATAGAAAATATGGCTATTTAAGCATTTGGACATCTATTATCGTTTATTCCTTTATTTTTTATATGCTCTCAGCCTTGTTTCTAGTTTTATTGCCACTTCCAAGCACTCGAGATACCTGTGCATTTCAAGCACCGGATACCGTTTATTATTCCATTATTCCCTTTTATTTTGTTTGGGATATCGTACATGGCAGTGCGGTAATTTGGTCACAGCCAGCAACCTATATACAAATTATCAAGGAAAGTACGTTCTTACAAGCTGTTTTCAATTTTTTATTATTGCTTCCGCTTGGTGTCTATATAAGATATTATTTTCAAGAAAGGTACTATTGGAAACGTGCTCTCCTAATTGGTTTTACAACATCATTATTTTTCGAAGTTACGCAACTAACGGGTATTTACGGACTGTATACATGCCCTTATCGCATTTTTGATGTCGATGATCTTCTATTGAATAGTAGTGGTGCGCTTTTTGGTTTTCTTATCGGACCTGTAATTCTTGCTTTATTTCCGTCAAAGAAAAAGGTGTTAGCCAAAAAAGATAAAATACTTCGTAAAGACATCGTCTTACCTATTCCGCAGTTACTTGCTATATTTATTGATTTTCTATTAGTCCATATTAGTTGGGAAATTTTAACTGGTTTCTTTCTAACAGACCATCTAATAGAAGTCATTTATAAAACGTTGGCCTTTTTTGTGGTATTTTTTGTTGTACCCGTCTTTTGGAAAGGAAAAACAATTGGTACAACCGTGATGCGATATCGACTCATAGATAAGAAGAAGAGATATCCTGCTTGGCCGCTACTACTCAAGCGATTTATAGCACTCTATATACCATGGGTTATTTATCAGGGTTTAAAGGCTGTATCCCTGATTAACTTAGATATGGAATCTGCTTTCTATTATTATCATGTATGGATTAGCCTTGCTGCTTTCTTTTTCATGTTAATACTGTGGTTAGTTCTCTTTTGCCATATTCTAATGGTTGTTTTAAAGAAGGGAAAGCGCCTTTTTTACTTTGATGATGTTGCCGATGTAACACCAACAAAAAAACAAGAAATTTAAAAAAGAGGCTGAGACAAAAGAATGAAGAAACAATGAAGAACGAGCGATAATTAGTTGAAATTAATTATCGCTCGTTTTTAGAAAAATTAAATTAGCACCTGAAATAAGCGAGACTCCGGCGGGAACAGCACCAGTCCGAAGATCCACACTTGGTAACGTGTTTTTCTTTACCAAGTTAGCTGTGGCCGTGCTCGGAAAGCGCGTATATGTTCAGGGGGCGGCGATGATACTCCTATTGATAACATAATTATTCGTATTTTGAGTAAAGAAGTTGTGTTTTGTTCCAGCCTCTTTTTCATCTGAAGAAGTAAAGGTTTGGATATCTAATTTTAATAACGAACTGATATCATAAAGTGAAACTTCCTTTTTTACAATATCAAATAAGGATAAAAGTTATGAAGTAAAAAAATCAAATGTCATGAAGAGAGTGGAAAGTTTGATAACATGTTAGTAAGAGTCTAAGTCAGAAAGGGGAAGTGAATAATGAGTCAATCATTTGAAAAAAAGCTAGACCTTATTATTATCATTGGTTTAATCATAACTCTACCATTGCTTTCATTGGATCAGCAAGAACATTTCTTGCAAATTTATTTATTTACCATTCTGTTTATTATTACATACATTATCCGAAATTTTATTTTTCATGTTGATTTACATTCTCTTAAAGGAGGAATCATACTTTTTATCCAATTATTCATCGCTTTAGCTATTAATATTTATGACAATTCCTTCATTTCAGAAATATATTTACTAGTGCTAGTTGGTGAAGCAGCGATGCATCGAACAAAGCAATTTAGCATACCATTTACTTTTCTTGCGTACACATTCTTTGTTATAGGTAGATTTATTAATTATCCATCGTTTGAATCGTTACATTTTATTATCCCAAAAAGCTTAGAGTTTGTTTCATTTTTTGCACTTAGTTACTTAGCAAAAATTATAGTCAATCAAAAACAGCAATTAGCAAAGGCGTACGAGAGTATAAAAAAAGCTGCTTTGTCATTAGAGGAAAACACGCTATTTGCAGAAAGGACCAGAATTTCTAGAGAAATCCATGATACAATTGGACATACATTAACAACAACAATCATGGGTGTTAAGGCCAGTAACAAATTGATAGATCATGACAAGAAAAAAGCAAAGCAACTGTTAAATGACATTCAAATTCAACTTCAAAATGGTTTAAATGATGTGCGAAAATCAGTAAAACTGTTAAATAATCAGCAGTCTTTCATTGAATTTCTACCAAGTATAACTTCATTACTAGAAGATACTATTGATCAAACTGGTATTACTATTGATTATCATATCGATGCCCCTAACCTACACATCAGCCCTAAACAAGAACTAGTAATTTATCGTGCTCTCCAGGAAGGTTTGACGAATGGTATTCGTCATGGCCTAAGTACGCATTTTGAATTCTTGCTATATAAAGAAGATTCCAACACAATTTTTAAGTTAATAGATAATGGAAAAGGTTTTGATATAAAACAAGCAACTCTAGGTTTTGGATTAATCTCTATGCAAGAAAGAGTGCGAGAATTAAAAGGAGAATGGTTAATTACATCACTTCCTAATAATGGTGGTACAGAATTAATGATTAGTCTCCCATCCATATATCAATCTCAAAAATATGAAAACAAAAAATTGGGGTGATAAAGTGAAGCCTATTCATATTTTAATTGCTGACGATCAACCTATCTTTTGTGATGGACTTGCTGCTATTTTAGAAATTAATGACAATTTCCGAGTTATTGCAAAAGCTTACAATGGAAAAGAAGCGGTGGAAAAAGCAAAAGAATATCAGCCGGATATCGTGCTAATGGATATTAGAATGCCAAATAAGGGCGGACTTATTGCTACAAAAGAAATCAAACAAACCTATCCACATATAATTATCGTAATGCTAACAACATTTTCTAATGATGCGTACATTTTACAAGCAATTAAAAATGGTGCGAATGGTTATTTACTTAAAGATTCAGAGACTGATCAAATAATAAGATCCATTCGTGATAGCTTATCTGGTCAAATGATTATTCCTTCATCTGTACATTCCGTTTTAGTCGATCACTTAAATAATAATGATTATGACCAATCAACAGACTACCTATATTATCAATTAGCAGACAAAAATTTAGAATTCACTAAAACAGAATACCACATTTTGAAACTACTAATCTCCGGCAAAAAGAATAAGGAGATTGCGCAAGAATTATACTTATCCGTAGGTACTGTTAAAAATTATATTAGCCAAATTTATAAAAAGTTAGATGTACGTACGCGGACAGAAGCAATTTTATTACTAAAAGAATTATAATTAGTGCTTCATATTGTTGGATAATGAATGTTTGCGTAGAAACTGTCTGATCTCATCTTTCGTAATTCCGATATTCCTTGCAGTGATAATCAGCCAAAGCCATTCTATATCAAGATTTTCTCGCTTCTTTAACTGTTTCATTTTTTCAACTATCCTCCTCCGTTGTTCCTACTGATGTTTATTAGTTTAAAGAACAGGGAGGAGGTGTGGAAGATAACTATAGTCATGATTTTAGTCATAAAAGTCATTATTTAAAGAAGAAGAGCGAATATAGTAATATATGTCGGGATACTAAATTATGCGAACGATATTACTTAGAAATTTTGTACACTTCAATAATATTGACCTAAAAAGTCAAGCTCCTATACATCAAGACTTAACTCCAGTCAGACGAGGTGAAAAGATCAGATGTATTTAAACTACTTAATAGATTGACAATAATGTAATTAAAAGTAATTCATAAAGAACTAGTGACATTATTATCGGGGTGTAAGGGTCATATCCGTATTGACGATTTGAATTATCTATACTAAGGTATAAATGCCTCTTATCACAGCTAACAATAGTCCCTTCATAAACTTCTCCATCTATCGTTTGCACCCTAACTATCTTATTAACATGAAACCTGCATAAATTGTGTATTTGCTCACGAATCGATTGTAGGTGGGGGACAATGTTGGGGTCACCTCTATACAGAACTTGCATTTGTTGTGTATTACTAGGGGCTAGAAAGCTCAATGTTAT
>NZ_JAJERH010000058.1 GCF_016919725.2 Virgibacillus sp. AGTR | reverse complement strand
TTTTAGATTAAAGCTTAACGCTAGTTGAATGAGCTGCCGACTTAACATTTATCATTCCTACTTTTTGCTGCAAGAGCTAAGCGATAGTAACTATTAATTTTAACAAATGGCCAAAAGATAATCTATATGGATATATTAAAATTCTAATAGCATATGGTTGGTATGATATAATAGTAAGGTTGATTTTAAAAGTTAGCTTACAGGGCATCTTCTCATGTAGGAGATGTTTTTAATCGTATAGGAGGATGGAAAGATGGAAAAAGTATCAATAAACGAATCAAGGACAGTGCAAACAAGGCTGGTGCTCCCACCAGATACGAATCATTTAGATACTATTTTTGGTGGAAAGGTATTGGCTTATATCGATGAAATTGGTGCTCTTTGTGCGATGAAGCATGCAAAAAGTGCGGTTGTTACGGCATCAATCGATTCGGTTGATTTTCTTTCATCAGCGAAAGCCGGAGATTCCTTAACATTGGAAGCTTTTGTTACATATACAGGAAGAAGTTCAATGGAAGTATATGTGAAAGTAACGGCGCGTGATCTAATTAATCAGGTTGAAAGATTAACAACGGAATCATTCCTCACAATGGTTGCAGTCAATGAACAAGGACAACCTATCCCTGTGCCACAAGTATATCCAGAAACGAATGAAGAAAAGAAATTACATGAAACAGCTCCATATCGAAGAGAGAATCGGAAAAGGCGTGCGACAAATAGAAAGTAGAAAAAAGAGGCAGGGACAAAACACACTTCTTTACTCAAAATACGAATAATCATGTTATCAATAGGAGTATCATCGCCGCACCGTGAAACTATACGCTCTTTCCGCGAGCACAGCCTCAGCTAACTTGGTAAAGAAAAACACGTTACCAAGTGGATCTTCGGACTCGTGCTGTTCCCGCCGGATCCTCGCTTATTTCAGGTGCTAAATTTATTATTCTAATCAAAAAACGAAAAGATATTTAATTCAAATTAATTATCTTTTCGTTTTTTATTGTTTCTTCATTCTTTTGTCTCAGCCTCTTTTTTGTAGAGAAAAGAATAGCTAGCAGTCATCCATTTATCATTCCTGCCGTTGTTCCAGTAAATTTCTAAACCGTTCTTTAAATAGCCTACGATCTTCTTTTGAAAAAGGTTTCGGCCCTTTTGTTCGTTGCCCACTTTTTCTTGCCATAGCACTTAAATAGCGTGTTTGTAAAAGCTGGTCAATATTTTCGTTCGTATAAAGGAAGCCTTTGTGATGAACTACTTGACAGTGTTTAGCAAGCCCTAAGGATGCAAGGCCGTAATCCTGAGTTACAATAATGTCACCTTTTTGTACTAATTTCATAATTCGATAATCTGCTGCGTCAGCACCTGCATCAACATAAATAGTTTTGACTCCATCTAATTCGCGTCGATTAGAAAAATGGGAAAAGCTTTGAACAAGTGTAACAGTAATTTCAAATTCATTCGCTAACTGAATGACAGAATCCTTTACAGGGCAAGCATCTGCATCTACATATATTTGCATGATAAAACTCCTCATTTGTACTTATATCTTGGGGTGAGCATAGTTTGAAAGCTCTCAAATGTCAAGTTAAAGTATATGTTTTGTTTTGGTTATTAATGTGCACTTTACAATAGTGTACGACATACACCATAATGTTTTTAGGAGTTGATAAGATGAGCGATATTAAACAGCACTTAGATAAACTAACGCAGGAACTACGTAGGGGTACGCTAACAATTGGTGTTTTAAGTCAATTATCGAAGCCACAGTATGGATACTCTCTAGTAACGAAACTAAATGGAGAGGGAATCCATGTTGAACCAGGGACGTTATACCCATTGCTAAGAAGACTAGAAAAGCAGGGATTGCTGGAAAGCACTTGGAATACAGATGAAGCCAGGCCACGGAAATACTACATGTTAAGCAAAAGAGGTGCAGAAGTATTTGAACTATTATGGCAAGAATGGGAGGAAATGGTGGATAGCTTAAACCATTTAATTGGTTTAGAAAAAGGAGGAGACTCGGATGGAAATCATCGATAGGTATATTTACGCAGTGACGCAGCGGCTGCCTCAATCGCAGCGAGCAGATATTTCTCAAGAGCTTAAAGGTCTAATTACAGATATGCTGGAAGAACGAACGGATGGAAAGCGTACTACTGATAAGGACGCTGAGCAAGTATTACTCGAGCTAGGAGACCCAAAGCAGCTTGCGGAGCAGTATCGTGAAACAAAAAAGTATATCATAGGTCCTGAATTTTATGATCCATTTATGACGGTTATGAAAATAACATTATATTCTGTTGTTATTGTTATGAGTTTTGAATTTGTAATTCAAATTATCATTAACCCAGCAAGTCTATTGGAGCAGTTTGTAGATTATATTGTGTCATTTTTCACGATGATACCTATGGCGATTGGCTGGGTAATAGCTGTATTTGTATTGTTGGAGTATGTTCAAGTAAATGGACAAGATTTGAATATAGAAAAGAATTGGACACCATCTGATCTTCCGCAACTTCCCGACCTAAAAAGACAGATTAAGCGATCCGAACCGATTACAGCGATTATTTTCTTTATAATTGTTATGGCAATGGCGGTCTTTTCAAGTAACTACTTTGGCGTGTGGCGCTTTGAGACAGGAGAATTTGCTACTGTAGTCCCGTTCTTAAATGAGGATACGTATTCAGGTTATATGTTATTTATCCTTCTCATTCTTAACCTGGCTATAGTTAAAGAAATTGTCAAACTAATAAAAGGAAAATGGACTAGTAAATTGCTTATATTTACGGTGGTGATTGATATAATAACCGTTGTGGTAGTTCTGTTGATGGTAACCGGGCCTGATTTTTGGAACCCCGCGTTTATGCAAGAACTTGAGCAGGCTGGTATGATAACAGAGAGAAGTGAAAGCTATGAAACTGTTGAAAAAATCTGGGAAACGGCAACTCTTTGGACATTAATTTTAATGATTGTAGGGTTAATATGGAATATCATTGCTGGGTGGTTAAAAGTTAGAAAAATGAATAAATAGATGTTTTCTTTTTCCGCCATATTGATTATAATTACTATCAATTATAATCAATATGGTTTTTTATTAGGGAAGAGGTGGAATTGATGAGGTTAGTTGAGCCAGCTCAGGAATGGGAAAAAGAACACCGAGCTTATGTGGAAGAATGGGGACTGACACGGATGATTCCTAGTAGTTTTGACTTAACAGGACATGACACTTATGGTGCCTACCTGAAGGCAAGGACTTTAAGACAAAGCGGTCATGGGAATCGTGTACCAAGCTCAAATTATTTCTTAATTAATGATGAGAATAGAATAGTAGCAATGGTTGATATTCGACATGAGCTTAATTCTTTTTTATTAAATGTTGGTGGGCATATTGGATACAGTGTTAGACCCTCCGAACGTAGAAAGGGATATGCCACTCGTATGCTTCATGAAGCTTTGGGAGTGTGCAAGGATTTAAAGATAAAGCGTGTACTAGTAACATGTGATGAGGATAATATTGGTTCAGCCAAAACCATAGTAAATAATGGTGGGTTAGAGGATAATAGCTTTATTGATGAAGATGGCACACTGAAAAGGAGGTTTTGGATCAACAATGACTAACAGCATTGATTCTATCATTATGGAATACATGAAAAAGGAAGACTGGCCAGAGGTAAGAGATATCTATATAGAGGGTATTAAGACAGGAAATGCAACATTTGATACAGAACCACCAACTTGGGATGAGTGGAATAGTAAGTATTTACAAACATGTAGACTTGTTGTACGTGAACATGGTAGAGTCGTAGGCTGGGCTGCTTTACTGCCAATTTCATCTAAGAAAACTCACGCTGGTGTTGCGGAGCTAAGCATTTATCTCGGTGCAAAAAGTAGGGGAAAGGGATTAGGGAGAAGGCTAATGGAATTTCTAGTAGCGGAAAGTGAAGCTGCTGGTTTCTGGACACTACAATCTGGTGTTTTCCCAGAAAATGTAGGAAGTATTTATTTACATGAAAAAGCAGGATTCTATGAAGTGGGTATTCGAAAACGAATTGGAAAACTAGATGGCGTATGGCGTGATGTTATTTTATTGGAGCGGCGAAGTAAAGTTATCGGGATAGACTGAGCTGCTAATAAAGATCGCACCAGTTTTATCCCACATATAACTGTCAGTAAGACCCCCACTTCAAGCAATAAAGTGAAACCAATATTGGTAAGTGGGGATCGACTGTCAGTAAAGGTCTGATTGGAGGATAAACAAAATCCCCCACTAATTGAAGTTTCCTTTTATTTGACAAGCCCATTCCTTTAGCGATTTTGCTTGGTTGGATCTCTTTTTTCTCCGTTTTTCACTTCCTTTAGTGTAGAATTCACCAAGATGCTCTTCATTGTGTTGCTTTTCAACAGCTTGTTTGCATTATACACCAACCTGTTTTATCCTTTTCCTTCACCTAAATTTCAGATCGAAAGCTTTTGCCAAGTTCATCACTAATACCAAAGTAATGTCTAAAATTGTATAGTAGTGGACTCCATTTGTTTGGATTAATATGATTTTCATTCATAATAATTTCCTTATGTGCATGTACATGGATAGCCTGTGTTTCAACAATTGCAAAGAATGGAGCGTATTCGGGAATCTGAATATTCTTCACGATCGCTTCAATTTGTATGGGGCACTCTGCAATACGATTCGGCTTAACCTCTTTGGAAGGACAAGGAGTTAGCCCGCTAACAGCATACTTTTCCTTCTCATACTTGAATCCATTGTCTTTTTTAAAATTTGGTACAGGGTCTTTCCCGGTGTATGGAGCGAGTCGTTCAACATTCTCCCAGAGGGAAGGGTCTGGAATATTAAGAACACATTCAGGATGTCTCTCTAAGTTTTCGATTGCTTTTCCACCTAGACCAATTCCTAATACGATCGTATTACCTAATGCCCACGATGATGACAATGGACTAATATTAACTGTTTCATCCTCATTGCATGTGTTTAGTAAAATAACTGGTGTTCCGTAATAAAGAATTTTGGGTTGAATTGTTTCAGTGACGGGTACGTGTTTCCATTTTTTTGTTCTCATGATTCTATCTCCTTTCATTCATTAATTTGTATTGTATAACGTAATTATTTCGATTATCATCGAAATATGAATTACAAAAGGAGGAAGTCTATGAAAACAAATACAAATGCGGCGATAATAGCTTCACTTGTAAGTGAAGCGTCAAGAGCTGCCATATTAACGGTATTACTAGACGGTAGATATCATCCTGCTAGTGAGTTAGCGTATATGGCAGGAATAAAACCTCAGACAGCAAGCTTTCATCTAGCAAAAATGGTTGATGCAAATGTCGTAGCTGTTTCTCAGCATGGAAGGCATCGATATTACGGAATCCAAAGTCAAGAAGTTGCTCAAGTAATGGAATCTTTTTTATCGATAGCACCACCTATTAAGATTAAGTCTTTAAAGCAAGCAAAGGAAGATAAAGCCATTCGTTATGCTAGAACTTGTTATGACCATCTTGCTGGTAATCTCGGTGTAGCAATAACGACTTCCTTCCTTCATAAAGGTTTAATTGATGAAAAGAAAGAAATATTTACAATTACTGAGGATGGGAAAGAATTTTTTACAAGTTTTCAAATAGATCTAGAGAAGCTAAAAAAGAAGCGTCGTTCTTTTTCACATAAATGCTTAGATTGGAGTGAAAGGCGACCACACCTTGCCGGTGCACTGGGAAATGCATTGTTAGAGCGTTTTATAGAATTACATTGGATTCAGCAATTACCTAAAACACGTGCGATAAAAATTACAGCTGAGGGAGAAAAAGGATTTAAAGAAATATTCGCTGTCGATATGTCACATTCATCGTAAAAACTGCAAATGTATAATTTGCCCCAATTTCTAGAAAATATTTAGAAGTTGGGGTTTTATTTTGTGTTAAATTTATTAGTCTTGGTGTTATTTAATGATTTTACCTATTGTAATTTATCTGAAAAAGTAATATACTACATTACATGACTAATGCACTAACCTACATCTGATTGGAAGGGAGGCTGCAGGAATGCATTTGAGTACTGATGGCACGAAACCTATCTACGTCCAAATTGCAGAATGGATCGAAACAGAAATATTAAATGGTAATTTCCAGCCAGATGATAAAGTATTTTCTCAATATAAACTCGCAGAGATGTTTACCATAAATCCTGCAACTGCAGCTAAAGGATTAAATATATTAACAGACGAAAAGGTTTTGTATGGAAAAAGGGGACTTGGAAAGTTTGTAACAACGGAAGCAAGATCAATCATTGTTGATAAACGGAAGAATCAAACATTAAAGGGACTCATACTGGAAGTAGCGTTGGAAGCAGACCGGTTAGATGTAGACGAAGAAGAGTTAATAGAAATGTTAAAGCTAACAATGAAGAAGCAAAAGGGGGATGTGTAATGGGATTGATTACCTGTGAAGAATTAAGTAAAAGTCGAGGAGGCGAAAATGCATTAAATGACATTTCCTTTTCTATCAATGAAAATACAATTACTGGACTGGTTGGTAGGAATGGGGCGGGAAAAACGACATTATTAAAGATTCTTTCAGGATTATGGAGGGAATCTTCTGGGAAAGTGCATGTTCTTGAGGAACATCCTTTCAATAATTTATTTGTTGCTGTTAACTCTATTTATATTGATGATCAAATGGTATTCTCACAGACACTTTCTCTTAAGGATATTCTTATAGAGGCGGAACGATTTTATCCAAATTGGGATAGGGAATTAGCCAATCGTTTATTTGAATATTTTCAATTCCATCCGAAGCAGAAACATGGTCAATTATCTAAGGGGAAGCGAAGCACCTTTCATATGATTTTGGGGCTAGCCTCAAGATGTGCAGTGACAATCTTTGATGAGACAACAATAGGTATGGATCATGCTGTTCGAAAGGATTTTTACAGAGCATTATTAAAGGATTATCTTACTGTTCCGCGAACGATTATCATTTCTAGTCATCACCTAGAGGAAATAGAAGAATTGCTAGAGCATGTCCTGTTGTTAAAGCACGGAAAGAAATTATTTCATTTGCCAATCGATGACGTTAAGAATTATGCGATTGGTTTAACAGGTAGAACTGAAATAGTAAGGCAATGGGTTAAAAATAAACAGATCATCCATATGGAGAATGTTGGTGTAAATAGCTCCTATGTAGTTATTAAAAATGACCCATTTGATTTAGATCAGGCTAGGCGACTTGGCATTAGCGTATCACCTGTTACTCCCAGTGATCTTTGCATTTATCTAACTGATCAGGAACAAGGGAGGATTGACGATGTCTTTAAATAGTATTTCATTTAGAAGTCTGGTTTACAGTCAGTATATATATAAATTAAAAAGCTATATAGGATTATTTAATTCTTTGGTTGTTTTACAGCTACTTGCCATTCTTTTTGCTCTAGGTGGCTCTGGTATGAGTGGTACGAGTGGATATGGGATTCGTATAGATGTTAATTATTACTCCGCCGATTTAGTTATCATCTTCACCATCCTTTGGGCATTTTTTAGTTCTATATTAATGACAACTAGAAGCTATCAAGAAGAAAGCTATACATTTGTTACGAATCGGCTTAGTAATAATCTTTCAAATATCGCAGTCATATTGACTATGAGTATTATTAGTGGTTCAACGGCATTACTATCCAAGCCGTTAATGAAAGTAGTCTTATACGTAATTGGTGACACATTTTTTATAGAAGCAGAAACGGCGATTAGCAGGATGGATCAACTAAGTGGAATTATAGCGACCATTTTGTATATTTTATTAGCAGGCTCGATTGGCTATCTTATTGGCACTGTTACGCAAATGCATCGACTTCTCACTATCATTGTTCCGGTTGTATTCATAGGAATACTTGTTGCTTTTGATGGGGAAGGGCAATTCACTTCCAAAGTGACAGCGTTTTATTATCAAGAAACCTCCATATTACTATTTAGTGCAAAGATGGTTGTAACGATTGCCTTATTATGTAGTGCAGCTACACTACTTAGTAATAGAAAGGAGGTTAGACAATGAATGATGTTATCGTAACCTTTTTACCTATTGTCTTACTTCTTGTTATTATTACAATCGTATTTGTTATATCAAATGTATGGAAGAAATATGTAGGTGGTTATAGAAGAGGTATCAAGTGGTTGTTTGCACTATATATTATGACGCTACTTATTGCTGCTTGTATTTCTTATATATTACCAATTGAAAAGCCAATTAAGGAAGAGAAGGTAGAGAATGTACCGTATATATATGATTATATAGAAAGTGGAAGGAAAGATGAGATTGATCCTCGGTTTATCCGTCGACAATGGGAATATTCATTGGCAGAAGAAGAACTGCAAATCTATGCACCTGAGAATAATTTCAATGGTACAACGATTCTCGTAGAACGGACGGATGATTTAAAAGACAAGGTTGAGGTCACTTTTTATCAAACACCTACTTATATGTATGGAAAGCGAATGACAGATCAAGCCCCGTTACCAATTATCAAGCAAGAGAAAAATGTACTATACATGATGAAGCCAGAAGAAGTTTCAGTAGAGGAGAATACCTTTAAGAGGGAATTTCCATTTAACCAATTTACTGGTGAGGAATTTATGAGTAATGGTGCAGACATTTCTTATGGTCAGGATTTACTTTTTGTCCGTATTGATCATTCCATTAAGGTTCACTTAGATGAATCTGCTGGAATGCATATATTTAAATCAGAGTGAGGCTTTCCCTAAAGGTTTATACAGTGATGTAACTGAAAGGACGAACAATAGTAGTGAAGCGTAGGAAATATACGTAGACTCTACGGGAACAGCACGAGTCCAAAGATCCCTGTAGCGACTCGAAATGAGGAGCTACAGAAACGGAGGCCGTGCCCGTGGAAAGTGAAGTATATTTCCGATGCTGTCATACATCTAGTATAGTTCGTCTTTTTTTGATAAGCCTACTTTTGTCCCTGCCTCCTTTCAAACATATTCAGTACGTAGCATTCCCATATGTAATAAGTCATGCCATTTCCCATTTCGATATAAAAATTGCCTAGATCTTCCTTCGTGAAAAAACCCTAATTTTTCATAAAGCTTAATAGCCTTTAGGTTAAAGGAAAACACTCGTAAAGATAGTCGGTGTAAATTCATTTCTGAAAATGCATAGTTTAGTAGCAGTTGCATTGCCTCTTTACCATAGCCCTTTCCCCAGTAGTCTTTATTACCAATATCAATAATGCATTCTGCGTTGTGGTTTACATTGTCTATTTGTATTAGCGAAATAACGCCTATGGGTGTTTCGCCGCTGTCTTTAACGGTAATGATGTAGCTTTTTGATGTGCTACTATGGAGAATGACTTCTCTGACAAATGATTTCGTTTCTTCAAATGTATAAATATCTAGATTAGGACTCGTTGTCTGCATAACATCTATATCATTTCTCCATTGGTGGTAAAGGTCCGTATCCTCGATTGTCATTTTTCTTAACTTTATTCTAGAAGATTCAAATAACATATGATCACGCTCCTATTTTTGGGGTGTTTGTACTATTGGACAAAGCAAAGTCTTTAACGATTCCAAGAAAAAATCTATTTGCTTTTCCATGCTTGTCACCTGTGATCCAAGTAAATCGGTGTTTAATATCATTCCATCCATAAATGAAATAAGATAGTGTGCAATGGTATCTCCATCTGTAACTGGATTTAATTGACCGGCATCTTTTCCTTGTTGGATGGTACGTTTAATTCCTTCAACCATTACTTCATATCGCTTTTTAATATAAGAGAAATGCTCCTTGTTGTTAACATAGTTAGAAGAAAGAAAGAATTCACTGCGTGCTTGTACAAGGGATGGCTGATTCGTGTGAATATCTACTAGTTGTTCAATCCAAAAAGTAAGTTGTTGCCAAACCGATTTTCTACTATCTATTTGGATATTCGGCAACAGGTACTGATCGTCATTATAGAGTACCTCCACAAAGGCATGATCTATATTTTTGAAATAATTATATATTGTTCCCCTTGATACACCAGCAATATCAATAATATCTTGTATAGTTGCATTTGTGTATCCTTTACTTAGAAAGACTTCACGGGCCGCAAGTAGTAGCTGTTGCTTTTTTTTCACTTTGTATGTACTAGTAACTTTGGGGGCCATATATTGCCTCCTTTACCTAAAGTGACAAGTATGTCATTTTAGGTAATTATAAATGATATCCTAATTAAAATCAATGTGCTATATTACAACGAATTTAAATATTTAATACATTTAGTGTTTTTTGATTCGTATTACCTAAGACAATCACTCCTGTAAAAACAGGCTCTTCTAAATATAGGCTTTTATGCCTCTTAAAATGGGGAATTTTATGCTATATAATAGTAATGTTAATGCTAATATATTTTATGATGTATGACTGAAGCTTCAAGCGGCACCGAGGTGAGAAAATGGAATCCTTAAACTGGATTAATGGACAAATCAGTCGGACACAGAATTCCCTTTACATGTTAAATGCTCAATTAGATGAAAAACGCAGGGAATTGGAGCGACTGGCATTAGTCCATTCTAATTTATATGATTATCAGAAAGAGCTTAAACAGCATAGAGATCTATGTATAAACCCAGAATTATCAGAAACTACGTGGTATGGACAACTTGCAAATCAGTTCCAACAGTATCGGGATCAAGAAATTCTATCAAATTATCAATCCCTGTATGACTATCAGTTAGTTCAAACGCTTGATCAATTAAATGACAAAATAAGGGAAACGAAGCAAGCCATTATTGATATTCGTATGGATGTATCTACACATAATACGGAGCTTGATCACTTATATGATAAGCAACGAAGGGAGTTAATGAGTTAGTGAGTGAAGAAATAAAGCTAAATTATGCACCGATAGAAAAGGCGTTAGCAAACTTACGAACAAACATTCAATCATTGGAAAATAGAATACCAAGTGATGCCCAAAGTGACATATCATTAGACATGGTAAATAAAGTAAACGAAATTAATCTTTTATTAGAAGATGTATTGAGCTCTTACCAAGCATTACTTCTTACTCATGAACAAGAAACATTGGAAGCAGTAAATCAATTATTAGAGACGGAAGAACGAATAGCTTCCAACATACAGATTGTTAAATAATAGGAAAACGACCACGATAACTCTTCAACAGCGTTCCCCATCAGGAGGTTTCCATGAAAACATTAGACATTCAGGAGTTAAATCACTATATTGATAGGTTACGAACAAAGCTTACAACTGTACAAGAACAAATGAATGATATACGACAAGCCGTTCACCAATTGACATCGTTGGACCATGCATTGCAAGGAAATACGGGAACTGCAATTCGCTCTTTTTTTGCAGATGTCCATGAACCATTTCTACAATATCTCGATAATTTTCTTACAGAATACGATCAGGCGCTTATCCAATTAAAAGAGGCTGTACACTCATATGAACCAGCAGCAGATGGCTTAGTTCAGCAATCTTTTTTAGAAAATGATCTGGAACATGGCTTACAGCGAGTGGAAGATGTGACGAAGGGAATAACAGATGAAGTAAATCATGAAATTTATAAGATCCAAGATATTATTTCTCTACCATTGCTCGATGACCATGATCTACTTAGAGGTATTCAGCAAGCTAAGAATAACAAGAATGAAGTAATCGAGCAGTTGTATGCCTTAGATCGTTCGCAGATGAATACGTTAGAGCCTCTGTTACAAGAACTAACAGTAATGAAAAACTATATGGCCAATATTAAGGACGTTTTTTATCGTGAAAGTAATTCTATTTCAACATATGAAGGTTCAGCTTTAAAGAATAGTAGTCCGTATGATGAAGTCATTAAAGAAGTTCATCCACCCAACGATCAATAGCTGAACTTCTATCAAGTCACAGCATATATGCGTAGCTAATCACTAATTTTTAAATAGGATATAAAAGAAAGACTTTGATAACAGTCAATCAAAGTCTTGTTATTTTTTTGAATCGTATAGATTGGTTTTTGTAGAGTTAGGTTTTAATCTTCGAAAAAAGCTCGATTAATTTGTATATATTTTTCCTCTTCTTCTGGAATATCTTCTTCCATATAAATCGCTTGTACAGGACAAGCTGCTTCACATGCTCCGCATTCAATACATATATCGGGATCAATATGAAACATATCTTTACCCTCTTCAATGCAATCTACAGGACATACTTCTATACATTCAGCTGCTTTTTCGTTTTCACATGGTGAAGTAATAACAAATGCCATAAAAAAGTCTCCTTTACTTTATCGAATTACCATACTTTATAAGGCATAAGCTTTGTAGTGTTATTGTTTAGTACGTTGAAAAGGATGAAGGGAAAACGGTATTATGGTGCAACAGTTTATCCCACATATGACTGGCAGTAATACCCCCTTCAAGCAATAAAGTGAAACGAATATGATACTTGGGGGATCGACTGTCAGTAAACACCCAATTGGTTCAAAGGCTTTTAGGTCATATCCTTGTAAGTTAAGAAAGTATAAAATCAGTGCAATGACTGCGTTAAGCGAAGTAGTTATTTTGAAATGTTTGATGTATATTGGCAATGCTCCGACTAATTACTTCGCTTTCCGTGGGCACGGCCTCAACTAACTTTGCAAAGAAGAACACGTTGCAAAGTGGATTTTCGGCTCGCGCTAATCCCGCAGGAGTCTACGTAATTAGTCTCCGCTATGAGAATGTGCAACAATTCTTGTCATAAGTAATAGGTTGACTTTTTTTACAATGGGTAAAGTGAAAATCGTTATCCGTGAGTATAATAGCAGCTGTGTTACTTCATGCTAGCGTTGTAGAGCCTGATAATAGCGAAGGGCGGCCACTTCAACTCCTGTGGGAAATGTTTGACCTGAAGATCCACTTTTTTGAGCGGGTTTTGCTAAAAAAGTTAGCTGAAGGACAAACCCCACGGAAAGGGAAGTGGGCAGCCGGAGTGATTCCATAATAGCTACTAGAGGAAGCGTAAATCTGAGCATTTAGTGATAAGGACTGAGCGAATTTTGCTCCGTTTTTCTTAATGGTACTAACAATCCGTGGGGATAAACAAAGTCCACAACTGATTAAAGTTTCACTGCATCCTAATCTCTTTTAACAATGATAGATATTCCTTGACCGACACCAATACACATTGTAGCCAAACCGGTTTTACATTGTCTTCTTTTCATTTCATGTACTAAAGTGGTTAAGATTCTCGCTCCACTGGCTCCCAATGGGTGGCCGTAAGCGATGGCCCCCCCATTAACATTTACTTTTTCCTGATCTAATTCTAATGAACGTATACAAGCAAGTGATTGCGCAGCAAATGCTTCATTTAACTCAATTAAATCAAGGTCATCGACAGTCATATTTGCTCTTTTCAATGCTTTCTTAGTAGCTGTAATTGGACCAATTCCCATGATTCTCGGTTCTACACCAGCAACAGCTGAAGTAACATAGGTAGCCATTGGTTCTAATCCTAGCCTATTCGCTGTTTCTCTGTTCATTAACAGGATGGCAGAGGCGCCATCGTTAATTCCAGAAGCATTTCCTGCAGTTACGCTACCATCTGAAAACAAGGGAGGGAGCTTCTTTAGTTTTTCTCTAGAAGTATGCGATCTAGGGTGTTCGTCTATTTCTAAGTTATATACCCCTAATTTTCGATCATGAATAGGTACTGGAGTTATTTCTGCTTGAAGGATCCCATTGTCCATTGCTGATTTAGCTTTCATTTGACTTTGAAGAGCAAATTCGTCCTGTTCTGATCGAGAGATTTCATATAGCTTAGCAACGTTTTCTGCTGTTTCTGGCATAGAATCGGTACCATATTTTTCTTCTAAGGAAGGATTCGTAAATCGCCAACCAATTGTTGTATCTTGGAGAATTTGATCACCACGTTTGAAGTCCTTATCTGATTTTCCCAATACATAGGGAGCTCGTGTCATACTCTCTGTTCCACCTGCAATCATAATATCACCGTGTCCTAATGCAATGGCTCTTGCAGCATAAGTAACAGCATCTAATCCTGACCCACAAAGCCGATTGATCGTAGTTCCGCCAATTTCTGTTGGATAATCGGCCAAGAGGGTAGACATCCGAGCAACATTGCGATTATCTTCACCCGCACCATTTGCATTCCCCATAATGACTTCTTCTACTTTATTAAGTGGTAATGCAGGATTTCGTTCCTTAATGGCTCGTAGGACATGTGCACCTAAGTCATCTGGACGCACCGTTTTTAAAGCGCCATTGTAACGACCGATGGGGGTTCTAACGGCATCAACGATAACAACTTCGTGCATTGTATTTCCTCCTACTCATTGTACTTATATATGCCATGCATTGTTTTTTTTCCTAATCGACCTGCTTTTACAAGCTGTTCTAATAATGGTGCTGGCCGGTACTTTTCTCCTAATGTTTCATGTAAATATTTTAAATTATTGAGACGTGCATCTAGTCCTACCAAGTCGGATAGCTCTAAAGGACCCATTGGATAATTTAGCCCTAGACGAATGGCCTTATCTATATCTTCAGCAGTTGCTACACCTTCTTGAAGCATATGAAATGCTTCATTTCCTACTAATGCACTTATTCTGCTAGTAACAAAACCTGGAAACTCATTAACTTGTACACTTTCCTTTCCCAATTTTTTTGCTACCTCTTGAATAACTTTTACTGTTTGATCGTTTGTCTGAATGCCACGAACTATTTCAACAAGCGGCATTTGTATGGCTGGATTAAAAAAATGCATGACTGCAACCTGTTCTGGTCGATTAGTAAAAGATGCTAGTTCGGTCGGACTAATAGTAGAAGTATTAGATGCAAATATAGTATGCTTCGGAGCAAACGCATCAGCATCTTGCATTAGCATTTTCTTAATATGCTGCTTCTCTGGAACTGCTTCAATAAATAAATCTGTTGTCACAAGGGCTTCTTTTAATTTACTAGTTGTTTCTAAATTAGCTAATACGTTTTTTGCCTGTTTTTCAGTGATTTTTCCCTTTTGAATGCCTTTTTGAGCCGTGGTATTTACATATTTTATGGCGGACTCTAATTGATCTTTAGAAACATCTACTAAAATAGTATGAAAGCCAGCAAGGGCAGAGACATATGCAATGCCTCGGCCCATAACTCCTGCACCAGCGACTGTAATATTCTGGTTAGTCATCTGTATCCTCCTACACACCAAATGGATTTAATGGTTTGGGTCCATAATAAGAGAGTATACTTTTGTCTTCCAAGTAGAGATCTAGTGTTTCGACACAAAGTTCTCTACCAAATCCGGAATGCTTATATCCTCCAAATGGTGTTCCAGGGAATGCTGAAAATGGATTATTTATCATTACAATACCTGCTTCAATTTGGTGGGAGACTCGTGTTGCTCTACCTTGATTAGTAGTCCAAATAGCAGATCCAAGCCCATACTCAGTATCATTTGCTCGTTTAACAACATCTTTTTCATCTGTGAACGTTTCTATGACAACTACCGGTCCGAATATTTCCTCTCGAACTACTTTCATGTCAGGAGTGACATCTGTAATGATGGTCGGCGCATACCAATATCCGTTTTCAAACCCTTCTATTTTCAATGCCTTGCCACCAGTAGCGATTGTCGCACCGTCCTGTATTGCGGATTGCACATACCCATCAATGACTTCCAATTGTTCTTGACTAATGATGGAGCCGAGATGTGTACCTTTATCAAAGGGATCACCAGATTGTAATCTTTCCGTTTTGGCAATAAATTGCTCCATAAATTCATCATAGATAGATTCATGAACGAAGAGTCGAGAGCGTGCTTCGCAGGATTGTCCAGTGTTAAAGAAGATACCAAATAATGAACCTGGTACTGCTGCATTTAAATCTGCGTCTTCGAATACAATATTTGGTGACTTTCCACCAAGCTCAAGCGTTAAACGCTTTAAGGTGCTTGCAGACTTTTTCATAATTTCTTTACCAGTATCGGTCGATCCGGTGAACGCTACCTTGTTGATGTCATTGTGTTCTACAAGATAGTCGCCGATAACTTTACCTGAACCAGGAAGTGTATTAACAACTCCTTCAGGTACTCCAGCTTCGTGGCAAATTTCGTTTAATATAATTGCTGTAATAGGTGTTAAACTAGCAGGCTTTATAATGACAGAACATCCTGCAGCAATTGCGGGCGCTATCTTCCAGGCTGCCATCATCATTGGATAGTTCCACGGTATAATCTGAGCGCAAACACCGATTGGTTCTTTGTGTGTATAATTTAGAAATCCATTAGGCATGTTATTAACGGTTCCGCGATGACCGACAATTGCTCCGGCATAAAATTCAAAGTCTTCGATAGATTGATTTATTTGAACTTGTGCAGCTCCTATCGATTTACCGCTGTTAAGTACTTCCATTTCAACAAGCTCATTGAAGCGCTCCCGCATAATAGTAGCAATTTTATTAAGGACACGAGCACGCTTACCTACAGGGTATTTTCTCCATTTACCGTGATTAAATGATTGCCTTGCTGCTTGTACAGCTCTTTCTGCATCTTCTGTCGTTGCCCTTGCAACTGTGGCTAAAATTTCACCCTTAGCCGGGTTGTATGTTGTGAATGTCTCTTTAGAGCTACTATCAACACGCTCCCCATTTATAATCATTCGGTAGTAATCTCGTTTCATCGGTTTAACCTCTTTTGCTAAATCTGCTACGACAGTACTTGCCATTGTTATCACTCCTTTTATTATTTGCCAACAAATGTTGGCTTGCGTTTCTCTTTGAATGCCTGCAATCCTTCATGATGATCCTTTGACATTCCAGCAATTCGCTGTGCTTGCGCTTCTTTTTCGAGCATGTTATCAAAAGGAAGATTCATGCCATCTAGCATATAGCGTTTAATTAATGAAACGGATTTGGTCGGTAAAGCCGCAAGTTTTTGCGAAAACGCACTAACTTTTTCATCCCATTCAGATGAATCGATTAATTCGGTTGCTAATCCAAGCTGATATGCCTCCTTGCCGGTTATCGGTTTACCAAGTATAGATATTTCTAATGCCTTGGCATATCCAATAAGGCGTGGTAGGATATATAAGAATCCAGAATCTGGTATTAAGCCAATATTGATAAATGCACTTACAAATTTAACATCTGGCTTCACTAATCGGAAATCAGCTGCCAATGCTAAACTCATGCCAGCGCCTGCAGCCGTTCCATTGACAGCTGCAACGATGGGTTTAGAAGTTTTTCTCATAGCTTCCATCATCGGATGATAGCGTTTGCGTAATAGAGTAGCATGATTTGTGTTAGTATCTATGCCAGCTAAGTCTTCTCCTGAACAAAAGGCTTTTCCTGCACCTGTAATGACGATACACCTAACTAAATCGTCCTTTACTGCTAATCGTAGAGCTTTCATAATCTCTAGATTCATGGTTTCTGTAAAAGCATTATAGGCAGAAGGTCGATTCAGTAGAATAGTAGCTATGCCGTTTGATTGGCTATAGTTAATGGCTTGAAAATTTTCATTCATATTCATTCTCCTTTGAAAGAAGGATTTCGTTTTTCCATAAATGCCTTCATGCCCTCTGTTTGATCCTGTGAAGAGAAAGTAAGATAAAAGTTCTTTCTTTCTAACTTCAACCCTTCCATTAAAGATGTATCCATAGCTTCATATACTGCCTCTTTTATTAACCGAATGGCCAAAGGTGCTTGATTAGAAAGTTGCTCTGCCAGTCGCATTGCTTCCTCTTCAACAATTTCGTTAGCTACTACTTGATTAATGACACCGTGATCGAGTACTTCTTGTGCACGGATCATTTTTCCAAGCCATATCCATTCCAATGCTTTTGCTTTGCCCACTGCTTTTGTTAAAAGTTGGGTTCCACCTGCTCCTGGCATGACGCCCAATGACACTTCTGGAAAACCAAATGTAGCGTTTTCTCCAGCAACTACTAAATCACAATGTAGTGCTAATTCAAACCCTCCACCTAAGGCAAGACCTTCAACAGCTGCAATGATTGGTTTCTTAATTAATCTGATACGATCCCAGTCAGCAAATGGGTTAGACATTTCAAGTGATAGTGGAGAATCATCCAGCATTTCACCAATATCTGCACCTGCTGCAAACGCTTTTTCATTTCCTTTCAAAAGAATAACTCGAACCGAAGAATTATGGTCAAAGTGCTCCAACTGTTCAACAATTTCCTTAACCATTAACCTGTTTAAAGCATTCGCTACATTGGGGCGAAATAGCTGGATGACACCGACCTTATCTATGGTATACGTGTTTATATACTCACTCGTCATCAATTTCCTCACCAATCATTAGTGATACGATGTCACCTGCAAAATTCATAACATCTTTTCCTGATGCCTTTCCCTCTGCTGTTTTCATTGCTTGTTTCAATGCATCATGGTTGTCATAATACATCTCGCATAGTAAATAATAATCAGATTTCCCCATTGGTGAACCTACAATTCTAGTAACCTTCATTTCTCTTAATCCAGGAATCTTTTTTGTTATTGGTGTATGTGTATTGAAATAATGCTCATCAAATGCTTCCTTGTCCTCCGGTTGTTTGTATAACGCAATAAGTTTCACCATATATATACCCCTTTCTAAATTAAGTGATGGTATGATGATCTAATACAGGTTTCATTGCTTCAAATGGATTTTTACAAGCTGCGCAATATAAAATACTACGACACGCAGTAGGTCCAAATACATTCTCCATTGATGTGAATGCAGAACCACAGTATGGACAGTCCACTGTCCACTCATCCCCTGGAATATAATTTTCAGGTGGAGGAGCTATCCCGTGCTTTTTTAACTGTTGCTTGCCATGATTCGTAATGGAGGTGGTCGACCATGTTAATTGAAAGGAGAAAGTAACCTGACAATCCATAACCCAATGAAGCTTTTGGACTGCAGTCTGCACATTTTTTTGGATGAAATCTAAAGCAGGACAGCCTGCAAATGTAGGGACCATCGTAATTGATACTGTACCTCCATCGATAGAAACTTTATGAACCATTCCTAGGTCAACCACGCTAACTGCGGTTAATTCAGGATCATCAACCTTCTTAAGCGTTTCATAGATTTCCTTTTGTTTTAGCTCCATACTCAAGTTGGTCACCTCCTTAAGCAAATGCTTACCATACAGCCTTTTGGTCACTATTATATACTTCACTTAGCGTGCTTAATGCTTGATCTAAATCTGCTGTATGTTCTCCATATCTTCCCCTCGCAGGATGATTATCAACAAAAAGCGAAGATGGTAAGGATAAAGACTGTTCCAGCTCTTTTAGCCACTGCTTTCGAAGGTAATCCTCACCTGCAATTAAATGATGCTTCTCAAGTTCAAATGCTTTTGGACCTAAGCCTATAATATCCGCACAAGCTGGCCAGGCAGCTTCCAATTGAAACTGAACCTTATTTTGTGCTTCCTCTGTCGATCCAAGCAACTGCTTTAACCACATGCGCCAATGTGCTAAATGATATGGCTGCTCCATTAAAACTTTATTAGCAATATCTGCTAGTGGTTGATAGGAACTATTTATAATGGTCTCCAATTTAACTTTCTTCATTGTTTCAAAAAGAAATTGTCTTACTACTGTTAGCGCCCAGTCGTAATAAGGTTCTTGCAAGTATGAACCTTCACCGTTTTTTCTCTCAAAATAGCTGGCATTTCTTCTTTCCACCGCTTGCCGTTCATGTGCTAACTTATCTGCGTTACCTATATCTAAGTCTTCTAGCAAGTGGTAATATAGAGAAGCGTGCCCCATTGTATTTTGGGTAATGGACGAAAGAGCTACATCTTCTTCTATGTGAGGAGCTAAGCCTAGCCATTCAGATCCTCGGAAGGAAATGATAAAGTCGTCGTCGGCAAGCTGAAATAGTAATTCAACAAGTGCCTCAAAGTAGGAAGGATTTTGTTTCGCTTCTTTTGCTGTATCTATCCGTTTCACAATTTTTTCACCTCTTTCCACGACATAATTTCTTTCTCATCTAGCATTCCTTGCTCTTTTTCACGCCATTTTTTCCGTAGGTATCCATAGCCTTTTGTTGTACGATATTCCTTGTTATCTAATCGTTTCGTCCATAGTTGCCGCTCCTCACTGGTCATAGAACGAATTTGGCTGCGTGGTACAACCCATACATCAATAACATTTTCTCTGCGCATAAAATTTTCCTGTGCCATATTTAATGCCATTTCATCGTTAGGTGCTAGTAAACTAAATTGATGCTGAATAGGTGATTTTGCATTTTTTTTGCTAAAAACTTCATACTCCTGGTAAAAATTCGATCCATCGTGACTAGTCATATCTGCATGATCCTCCTTTCTTAATTAGGAGACGACAGCTTGAGGAGCTAAAGCTTGTCGAACCCATCGATTATTTTCGTAGGCTATGTCTCTTAATCGTAATCGTTGCTTTGAACAAGGCCCATTATTACTAATGATTTTTTTGAATTCATTCCAATCTGGTTGCTTGTATTCCCAACGTTTATTGGCTTCATCATAATGAATAGTTTCATCTGGTACCGTTAATCCCAAAGAGAAAATTCGAGGTAAGTACTTATCCAAGAAAGCTTGCCTTAGTTCCTCATTAGAACTTTTCCTAATTCGATATTTCGTAGTTATTTCCTGCTTAGAAGAACCAGTTGTTGTTGCTGAAGCTGGCCCAAAAAACATGAGTAATGATGACCACCAACGATCAAGAGCTTCCTGTAACATATCTCTTTGCTTGTTAGATCCTTCTGCAAGAGCCATAATAATAGATTCTCCATGCTGTGCATGGAATACTTCTTCCTGACAAATTCGTTGAAGTGCTCGTTGGTAAGGTCCATATGAGGCGTCTAACATATTTGTTTGTGAAATGATAGCTGCTCCATCTACTAACCAACCGACTATGCCTGCATCTGCCCATGTTTTTGTGGGCATATGGAAAACATTATGAAACTTAAGCTTGCCGTTTAATAAGTCTTGCATGATATTCTCCCTGTTTTTACCATAGGGTTTAATTAAATCCTCAGCTACACGAAGTAATAATTGGCCATGACCCATTTCATCTTGAACCTTAGCCATAATGCCTAGTTTTCTTTTCAAGCTGGGTGCTTTGGGTACCCATTCTTTTTCAGGTAGAGCTCCCATGATTTCGCTAATTCCGTGCATGGATATGAGTTTGATTAATGCATTTCTGTATTCATCTGGCATCCAGTCATCTGCCTCAATTTTTTCTCCTGCCTCTATTCGTTTCATGAAAACAGTATGCTTTTCTGTATCCTTTTCATGATCAGCAGCAGATGCGCCTCCATAAATATACATTTTCTCAACTCCTTATTACGATTAATTAACGCAATTATAATAAAACGTTATATAAATATCAATAGCGAAATATTTTTAAATTTTTGTTAATATAATAAACACCTATGTAATTAAGCTTATGAATGAATTGTTGCTTTTACTACAGCATCACAAATATTGACAGCGCTTTCAATAAAAGATACTTTATATGTAACAATTTTGGTGAATTCGTTTAAAAAATATCATGTGAAAGGGGAATATTATGTCTACTTTTTCAAAAGAAGAACAGTGGAGTCATCTGCAAATGAAGGATTTACAATGGTCTCGACTAAAGAAATCCATTAAACATGCTTATGAAAATGTACCTTTTTACAGAGAAGCTCTGCAACGCATTCCTATTACTCCCGATGACTTTTGTTCATGGCAGCAGTTCCAAGAACTTCCTTTTACGAAAAAACACCATTTACGCGAGAATTATCCGTTCCAGTTGTTAGCGACTCCAGTTAATGAGGTCGTTAGAATCCATGCATCATCTGGTACTAGTGGTAAACCAACTGTCGTTGCATATACAAAAAATGATATTAGCCACTGGGGACATATGGTGGCTCGTGCTATTTATATGGCTGGTGGCCGGAAGGGTGATATTCTACATAATGCTTTTGGCTACGGTCTTTTTACAGGTGGATTAGGTATTCACCATGGATCTGAATATCTAGGATGTGCAACTGTTCCAATTTCCGGAGGGAATACAAATAAGCAAATAGCTATGATCCAAGATTTTAAGCCACGTATTATTTGCTCGACGCCTTCTTATCTATTAAACATTGGTGAGACAATGATAAATCAAGGAATTAATCCAGCAAACACGTCGTTGAAATTGGCAATCCTTGGTGCAGAGCCTTGGTCAGAGAAAATGAGGGATATAATAGAGCAAATGTTTGATCTGGATGCGTTAGACATCTATGGTTTAAGTGAAGTTATGGGACCCGGCATCGCAATGGAGTGTGAATGTAAAGAAGGATTGCATGTTGCCGAGGATCATTTCATTATAGAGGCTATTAATCCTGAAACGCTAGAGCCTGTACCTGATGGGGAGGATGGAGAATTAGTCTTCACGAGTTTGACGAAGGAAGCCATACCAATTATTCGATATCGGACGGGTGATGTTGCATCATTAAGTAGAGAAAGATGTGCATGTGGTAGGACAACAATTAAAATGAGCCGTGTGAAGGGCAGAATTGATGATATGTTAATTATTAGAGGGGTTAATGTATTTCCGTCTGAAATTGAACGTTACATTTGTAGTGCAGAAGAATTGGAGCCACATTATGAAATTCACTTGCTGAAGAAAGGTGCAATGGACCATGTGGAATTGCACGTGGAAGTATGCGAGTTGTTTTATAATTCTTTATCTGAACAATCATTTAATGACCAAAAGTCATTGGAGCTCATTCAAAAAGTTAAAAAGACATTGAAAATGGAACTGCTTGTATCTGTTGATGTTCGTTTGACAAAGCCTAAAACACTTTTACGTTCAGAAGGAAAGGCGAGACGAATTATTGATAAACGTCCGTCGATGTCTGCCACATTATAGTGTATAGAGTGTGCTACAAAATATGAATCGATATAGGAGTATCATCGCACAATCTGAAATATACTCACTTTGCACGGGCACGTACGTAGCTAACTTGGTAAAGAAAAGTGCGTTATCAAGTGAATCTTCGGACTCGTGCTGTTCCCCCTGGATAAGGAAGGCTTCGGCAGCGATACATGGCACGCAGAAAAAGCGTTCTTCTTTTTCAAGGAGGTTCGCATATGTAATGTACTATATTAATTATTCTAATCAAAAAACGGATGATAATTAATTTAAAACAATTATCATTCGTTTTTTATTGGTTCTTATTTACTTTTATCTCAGATTCTTTCTTTTCAAGTTAAGCTATTTCGGCTAGAATAGGAATGGATAACTTGTTCAATGATTTTGAATATATACAATGATTAAGGGAATGGAATTACAAAATGGCAAAATTATTTAATACACGCTCCATGATTTTCACGCTTTATGGTGACTATGTTAGTCAATATGGCAATGTTATTTGGATTGGAAGCTTAATTCGGTTATTGGAAGAATTCGGTCATAATGAACAATCGGTGCGTGCGGCTATTTCTCGTATGAATAAGCAAGGGTGGGTAAAGTCCCAAAAGAATGGAAATAGGAGCTATTACTTTTTAACAGAGAGAGGAAAGGCTCGTATGGATGAAGCTGCTCAACGGATCTATCAAATAGAAGCACCGTCATGGGATGGGCAATGGAGGCTACTTCTTTATACGATTCCAGAAGAAAAGCGCCATCTTAGAGATGAATTGCGGCAAGAATTAGTATGGAGTGGGTTTGGTCTTTTATCTAATAGCTGTTGGATCACACCTAATCCATTAGAACAGCAGGTAAAAGATTTAATAAAAAAATATGATATTGACGCTTATGTTAACTTTTTTCATGGTACATATGAGGGTACAAAGGAAAATAAAGATTTAGTAGAGCAGTGCTGGGATTTGGAAGCAGTGAATGAACGTTATTCACAATTTATTCAAGCATATAGTCAAAAATATATTATTGATAAGAGCAAAATTGAAAAAGGCGAGATGAATGACGGCAACTGTTTTGTGCAACGAACATTACTTGTACACCAATACAGAAAATTTTTATTTATCGACCCTAGTCTACCTAAAGAATTACTACCAGACAATTGGTTAGGTGATTCAGCTGCTTCGCTTTTCACAGATTATTATCAAATCCTTAAAGAACCAGCTACAAGGTTTTTTGAGTCTGTATTTGATTCTGGAGATATTAACGTATAGCGAGTAGGGCTGTCGCAAAAGATAGTATTGCTCTTACAAAACTGGAATATACTCCACTTCCGTGGAAGAAATGATTCCATATCGTCAGGGAAATCGATTCATCGAGTGTCTGTGCTTCCCGAGAGGTTTCGTATATTCCAGCCTATGAAAATATCTATTCAAAAACTTTTTCAAGGACATCTATTTGTTTAAATTCTTGTCCTTTCTGAACATACGTATCAATCGTTTCCTCGATCATATGAATATCCTTATCTGTTAATGTTCTTACAACTTTTCCAGGAGAGCCAAGAACGAGAGAGCGAGGAGGGACTACTTTTCCCGATGGGACAAGGCTATTTGCTCCAATAATCGTATATTCTCCTACCTCAGCCCCATCTAATACCGTAGCACCCATTCCCACTAGTACACCTCTTCTTAATGTGCATCCATGAACAATTGCATTATGGCCAATTGATACCTCATCTTCAAGTGTTAATGGAAATTGTTCATACAAGTGGCACATGGTGTTTTCTTGAATATTACAGCGTTTTCCAACCTTAATCGGACCTTCATCTCCACGTAACACAACGTTAAACCATATACTAGACTTTGCTCCAATTTCAACATTTCCAATAATTTTTGCACCATCAGCAATAAAAGCGGTTTCATCTATAGATGGTATAGCATCTTTATAACGGTAGATCATCTACATTCCTCCCTATAAAGTATGTTATAATTCAGTATAACACATTCTATACGGAGGTGGATAAAAGTGAATGACTTAACACGCAAGCTAGGAATTTCCCTTCCTTTCATTCAAGGAGGCATGGGTAACATAAGTCATGCAGAATTGGCTGTTGCTGTGTCTGAGGCAGGAGGGTTGGGAACAATTGGAGCAGGTACTCTTTCGCCTAACTATCTGGAAGATATGATTATCAAAATCCGTAAACAAACCTCTAAGCCATTTGCTATAAATGTACCACTATCAGTACAGAAGAATGTAGATGAGTTAATAAAATTGATTATAGGATACCAAATCCCTGTTGTTTCGTTGTCTGCTGGTAACCCAGCACCCTTTATAACTAAATTAAAGAATGAAAATATTATTGTAATCTGTGTGGTAGCGAACGAAAGGCAAGCTATAAAGGCAGAGGAAGAAGGAGCAGATTTTATTGTGGCAGAGGGTGTTGAAGCTGCTGGGATTAATGCACCGGAAGAGCTTACTACATTTACACTAGTCCCTAAAATATGCGATTCTGTAGCTATTCCAGTTATTGCTGCAGGAGGTATAGGTGATGGAAGGGGAGTGTTGGCTGCAATGAGCTTGGGTGCACAAGGAGTGCAGTTAGGAACAAGACTAATTGCGACAAAGGATGCGAAAGTTCATAGTTTATATAAACGCGCGCTCTGTGCCGCTGACTCTGATGGGACGATGATTGTTGGTCGTTCATATGGAAAAATAAGAAGGATCTTAAAGACCCCTTATGGGAAGCATTTGTTAGAGGAAGAAAGGAATAATCCAGATTTAAAAACATACCTAGATCTAACGGATGAAAACCATCATATTTTGGGAGCACTAGAAGGAAAGTTTTTAGAAGGTCATGTGAATGCTGGTCAGGTCGCGTCGATTATTAATGATATCCCGACGGTTAAAGAGCTTTTTCAACGAATGATGCAAGAGGCACAAACCCTTTATAACCATCAGTTACCATTTGGAAAATCATGAGGTAATCTAAGGACGGAATTTATCTCGTATATAACTGGCAGTAAGCCCCCACTTCAAGTAATAAAGAGAAACCCATATGGGTATAGCATGGCAGAAATTCTAAGTGACGTCTTTTCTAAACGAATATGATTACAAGAGAGGAGCGGTGCGATTTAAGTAGCCGTTCTTTTTTATCATATTAGCTTTTAAAATTCCGTTGTCTATCCCCAAGGTCCTGAGCTGTTATAAAGAATATTCTCATATTTATATTGACAGTACATGGTGAATTACGTATGCTTTTATATAACAAATATTTTGGATTCGTATTTAAAACGTAATACGATATTTAGTTGTTGGTTTGTGCTTTACATGATAGTGACTGTGACTGCAATATTAATTGAAAGGGGGAAGGGTAATGTCAGAAGATACGTTGTATGATATTACCATTATTGGAGCAGGGCCAGTAGGTCTTTTCACTGCCTTTTATGCAGGTATGCGAAATGCATCCGTTAAAGTGATTGATAGTTTGCCAGAGGTGGGTGGGCAATTGTCTGCTTTATATCCTGATAAGTATATTTATGATGTCGGTGGATTTCCTAGTGTTAAAGCCCATGAATTGGTTAGGCGGTTATATGAACAAGCATTCACTTTTTCACCAACATTTCGTTTAAGTGAAACAGTAGAGCATATCATTCGTTTAGAAGATGGTAGTTTTAAGGTGATAACATCGAAGGATATCCATTATTCTAAGACTATAATTATTACGGCTGGAGCTGGTGCATTTCAACCTAGAAAATTGAAAGTAGAATATGCAAATCTGTATGAGCAAACGTGTCTGCACTATTCAGTCAAGAACCTAGAACAATTTAACGAAAGAAGGGTTTTAATTTGTGGGGGAGGAGATTCTGCTGTAGATTGGGCATTAGCACTGGAATCTATAGCCGAAGAGATAACATTAATACATCGACGACCTTCTTTTCGTGCTCATGAACATAGTGTATCACTTTTAGAAAAATCAAGTGTCAATGTTAAAACACCTTATGAGGTTAAGCAGCTTATTGGTACGGATAAAGCTATAGAAAAAGTCTTAATTCAAGAAGTGAAGGGTGATGAATCATTCGTATATGATGTAGATGATGTGATTGTAAGCTTCGGTTTTGTCACTTCTTTAGGACCTGTTAAAACATGGGGATTAGAACTTCAAAAAAATGCTATTCTTGTTAATTCTAGAATGGAAACAAACATAGCAGGCATTTTTGCAGCAGGCGATGTTTGTACGTACGAGGGAAAAGCCAAATTAATTGCAACAGGCTTTGGTGAAGCACCAATAGCTGTGAATCATGCTAAGAAAATAGCGGATCCCAAAGCCAAATTACATGCAGGACATAGTACCAGTATCTTTGCTACTGCAAAATAACCTATAAATTAGCTTTCGTTAT
>NZ_JAJERH010000057.1 GCF_016919725.2 Virgibacillus sp. AGTR | reverse complement strand
TTTTTACTTAGGCTTTCTCTGTTGTTTTTAAATTCTCCATAATATTTCCAGAAGAACGATTTTCATCATACGTCAACACTTCATCCACAGGCTGATAAGACTGACCGTAAATTTCTTCATCTTTATACGTATGAATATCTTCATACATTTTTTTCATCTGTTCATAAATAAAGTCTTCGGAATCATCATTAGGTGACCAATAAAGTATTTCCATAGGGGTAGCTTCATTAGTGGCTAATGAACGGCGACTATAGCCGATAGATTGGGCATGGGTAAACCCTTCCCTGTGGTAAAAATGGAGTCTTTTTTCTGTATCTGAATCTTCATAATCTACAGGTTCTACTTCCAGAATAATTGGTTTATTCTTGGCCTTTAATTTTTCGATTAAGGAATGACCAATCCCTTGTCCTCTTGTTTTTGCGGATACCCATAGATAATCGATGAATAAAAACGTATCGAATTCAGCGTACATTAAAACATGCTGATTACTTTCGTCTTTATAATAGACATCTCCTTTTTCCTCTAAGAGCATTTCCATGTGTTCTCTTGATTTCATCTCTTCTACAGGAAAATACTTGTTCAACTTTTCATACCAGTTCATTGATCTACTCCTTATTTTTTAGTAGTCGTATTAAGTATAACGAAAATGTAATGATTTGTTAAATCGTTTCATAATTTTGTGTTATTATAGCTTGCCCATTCTACACTAAATCATGTAAAAAACAGAGGCTGGGACAAAACACAACTTCTTTACTCAAAATACGAATAATCATGTTATCAATAGGAGGATCTTCGGACGCGTGCTGTTCCCGCCGGAGTCTCGCTTGTTTCAGGTGCTAAATGAATGATTCTGATCAAAAAAAGAACGATAATTATTTTATCGTTCTTTTTTTATTGTTTCTTCATTCTTTTGTCTCAGCTTCTGTTTCACTTTTGTTATTTACCTAATTTATAATCTACGTTTTCTGTATAGGAATTACCAGCATTCCACAGCAGAAACTCATTGATACCATTTTCATACAATGCTTTGATTTGTGCCTCTACTTCTGCTTTTCCATATTGCTTTGTAGCACCACTATATAACCAAGGAGCCTCAAAATCCTGTATCCACGGTCTAGAAATAGGAGCATCGTCTAATTTCCCTAAAACTTTATTTTCCACTTTCGCATACTCATTTACTAATTTATACGGCTCTGTATCAGGCTTTTCTATTCCAAAATAAGAAGACCAGTGACTAGGATAGATCATGGAAGAAATTATATCCACATTCTCCGCGATTTTCGAGAAGTTTTGTCCAATTCCCGGCGTTTCCTCAATAGTTGCTGCATAACCAAATATGTCTACAGATACATCCACATCGTAATTATTGAGCTCTTCTTTTGCATAGTGAACAAAATCCGTTACTGCCTTTACACGTTTTTTAATATTATTCATGTCAAGATCTTCATAATCTCCTAATGAATACTCCAGTTCTTTATCTCGATGTTCAAAACCTTCTGGAAAACGAACATAATCAAATTGGATTTCTTGGAAGCCCATTGATGCTGCCATTTTTCCAATTTCTACATTGTACTCCCATACTTCTTTTTGGAAAGGACTAACAAATGCCTCACCTTTACCATTGACCCATACTTTACCATTTTTAGTAAAAGATAAATCTGGGCGTTTTTTTGCTAATACGGAATCTTTAAATACAACAACTCTAGCAATCGGATAAATCCCTTTTTCTTCAAGAACCTTCATCATTTTTTTGGGATTATCAATGTAATCCTTCGCAATTTCCTCATATGGAGATCCTTTTTCCGGGGTAAAAGTTAAATTTCCATTATCCTCTTTCACATCAATAACCATTGTATTTAAATCCGTACGATCCACTAGCTCCACAAGGGAATCGAAACGACTGCCTCCAGCTGAATTTCCAGTAACATATATCCCACGTACCGCGTCGGGATATTCAAAATCATAGCCTGAAGTATGTACAAATCGCTTCAATGTTTTATTCGCTTTTAATGGTTTAATATTAATTTGCCTCTCCTGATGAGCAGTCACTTTTTGTGCTTCCTCTCCACTCACAATTACTGGAATACTTAGCAATATAATCCCAAGAAAAGCGATGATGATGTTTTTATTTTTCTTCATAAGCTATCAATCCCCAACTATGTAATATGAATCTAGTATAAAGGAAAATTTGTCAATTTTGAACGAAAAAAACTAGATTCTGCAGAAAAAATTCCACTTGATTTATTCTTTTCCCTGTTTATTGTATAATTAACTTCATTGCAATTGAAAGTCAAATTCTACATATGAATATACATACATACTAAACTTGTCTGAAAAGGGGGAAATATTTAATGCTAAGTGTACTAGATTTCAAAAAAATGAAAGCGAATCAAGACAAAATTACAATGGTCACTTCCTATGATTACCCATCGGCAAAACAGGCAGAACAGGCTGGTATTGATACCATACTCGTCGGTGATTCGTTAGGTATGGTTGTACTAGGTTATTCATCAACTGTTGAGGTGAAGGTCAATGATATGATCCACCATGCTAAAGCAGTCAAGCGCGGTGCACCGAATACATTTACTGTTGTTGACATGCCATTTATGTCGTATCATATATCTTTAGAAAATTCGCTACGTAATGCCACAAAGCTTTTTCAAGAAACTAATGCGCAAAGCCTTAAAATTGAGGGTGCTTCTCTAGAAATACTTCATTTCATGGAACGATTAACAGAATCTGGTATACCAGTCATCGCCCATTTAGGCTTAACTCCCCAATCCGTAAATGTGTTAGGCGGATTTAAAGTACAAGGTAAGGATAAAGCTGCTGCCAAACAGCTGCTGGAAGATGCAAAACAAGTAGCTGAACACGGTGCAGTTGCTCTTGTTTTAGAATGCGTTCCAAGGGAGCTAGCAGAAATAATAACAGCTACAGTAGATATTCCAACCATCGGCATAGGTGCAGGTCCAGAATGTGATGGTCAAGTTCTTGTTTACCATGATATTATGAAATATGGTATTGAGCGTCTGCCAAAATTTGTGAAGCCCTATACTGACTTTAATACAGAAGGAATAAATGCACTGAAATCTTACATTTTAGAAGTAAAACAGGTATCCTTCCCGGCTGATGAACAATCCTTCCATATTAAAGATAAAGATTATTTGCCTATTAGTGAGTAAGGAGATATTTATATGCAAGTCATACGTTCCGTAAATACAATGAGTGAGATTATTCAAAAATACCATTTACAACATAAACAAATTGGATTCGTTGCTACAATGGGTTTTTTACACGAAGGACATTTACAACTCATGAAGGAAGCAAAAAAGGAGAACGCAATTGTTGTAGCTAGTATATTTGTCAATCCGCTACAGTTTGGCCCAAATGAAGATTTTGAAAAATACCCTAGAGATGAACAATCTGATACATTACTTGCTGAAAAAACTGGTGTTGATGTCTTATTTATACCAACTGTAAAAGAAATGTATCCACATGCGATGCTCATTCATATGAGTATCAGGGAGAGAGTAAATGTATTATGCGGCCATTCTCGCCCTGGACATTTCGATGGCGTATTAACCGTGTTAACAAAGCTGTTCCACATTATTCGTCCAACTAAGGTTTATTTTGGATTGAAGGATGCACAGCAAGTTGCTGTAGTTGATGCATTAATTCAAGACTTAAATTTTCCAATGGAGTTAATTGGATTACCTACGGTTCGAGAAAAAGACGGCTTAGCTAAGAGCAGTCGTAATGTAAATTTAAAAGAACATGAGAGAAGAGAAGCTGTATGGATATATAAAGGGTTACTAGCTGGTCAACAGCTTCTTCTTAAAGGTGAAGGAAATCCAGCCCTTATTATAAAAGAAGTAACTCAAACAGTGGAAAAACATATTTCAGGAAAGATTGACTATATTAAATTATTAAGTTATCCCGCATTAAAACCTGTTTCCACCATTAATCAGCAGGTAATTCTTGCAGCGGCAGTTTACTTTGATGAAGCTAGATTAATCGATAATTTAATTTTACATCCGAATGGAAAAATTATTAACCGCTATAACTAGGAGGAAATCGTATGTTTCGTACTATGATGAAAAGTAAAATTCATAGAGCCCGGGTAACAGAGGCAAATTTAAATTATGTTGGCAGTGTGACTATTGATCAAGATATTTTGGATAAAGTAAATATCCTTCCACATGAAAAGGTACAAATTGTCAATAATAATAACGGGGCACGACTTGAAACATATGTTATACCTGGTGAAAGAGGATCAAGAGTTGTCTGTCTAAACGGAGCAGCAGCTAGACTCGTACAGAAGGAAGATGTTGTTATTATTGTTTCCTATGCACTAATCTCAAACGAAGAACTGGCTGCACATCGCCCGCTTGTGGCTATTATGAATGAAAATAATGAAATTAGAGAAATCCTTGAACAGGAGCCTCCATTAACAACAATAGAATCATAGACATATTGGTGATTGGGACAAAAGTGTTTTAGCCAGATAATAAACAGCTGGTGAGCCTTCTCGTGCTGATGCACTTGTAAGACTCACCAATAATTTCCCCCAGAGATCTACGTAAATGTCCGGAGATAGTATAGTATGTTGTTCGTCTTTAGAAACCATTTAGTTATGCCCTGCCCGCTTTATCTTTCGACTAAAATAAGGTTCTTATAAGCGTTGTTCATAGCTGTTTTCAATCATATAAACTAGTTTCAGAATCATTTCATTGTATGGAGTAGCCATGTTGTGTTTCTTTCCCTCCTTAACAATTGCTCCATTAATTACTTCAACTTCCGTTTTTCTTTTGTTTAGAACATCTGTTAACATAGATGATGTATTTTTGCCGATCTCTTCTATTCCTAAACGGATACATTCATTTATTGGATCATCATACAATAACAGAATCCCTTTTCGTTCTGCAATTTGCACAGCCTCAGTTACCAGCTTTGCAACTAGTTCCTTCCCCTCATCTGTCCGTATTGCCTCCCCATTTGTTAATCGTGTAACGGCTGTTAATCCATTATAGGCTACATTAACGATTAATTTACTCCAAATGACAGATTGAACATTCTCAGATACATGTGTCTTGATTCCCCCTGCAGAGAAGAGAGAGGCAATTTGTTCAAGTAATTGCTTGTGCTTTTCTGGTACGGTAGATCCGATAAATGTACTCCCCCAAGCACGTTGCTCCACTACACCAGGTTTTACTATTCCAGCGCCGGTACTAGTTCCACCTACAACTACGTTACGTGACGGACTTAGCTTTTGTATCTTTTCCATATTTCCAACACCATTTTGCAACGTGAGAATTGGTGTAGTACGTGAAAGGAATGGTAAAACGTTTGATAATACAGATTCTGTAGCAAATGCTTTAACAAATAAAAGGATAAGGTCATAATCATTGTTTAAATCAGCAGCATTTGTTTTTACCATAAGATCAATTGTAGCAAGATTTCCGTCTTGTTCGACAATCTGTAACCCAGTCTTTTGTATTGCCTTTATATGGCTATTTGGCCTATTTAATAATGTGATATCTACACCATGTTGCTTTAACTTGCCTGCAAATAAACTTCCCATCGCCCCTGAACCTACGATTAGTACTTTCATAATTGAACCCCTTTCCATGCGTTTCTTTCATTTCTCGGCATCTTAGAGTAATTGCACTTTTATGCTGAGGATACACGAATGCTAAAACACTAAAAAATATATATAATATCACGCTTAGTTTGCTAGTAAAGCAGAGCTAGTGTAACTTGATTTTACCATGTCTTATCATATATAATAATGTAAATTAATAAGTTAAAGCGATGATAAAGATATAGTACAATGTCCCGCTAGCAAAAATTATGGGGTTTTTCGTTTGTTTCATTGGAGCATTATCCTAAAACACCATGTAACAGAGAGCTTGTGGTTGGTGGAAACAAGCGCTATGGATGATTGGAAATGGGCTTTAGAGCTTATATGTTGAAAGTGATCTTACATTAATAATGTAAGATAATAAGGGTGGCACCGCGGTTCAATCGTCCCTATTTTTAGGGATAATTGGACCTTTTTATATGGCCCAAAATTGAAATGGAGTGAAGAATTATTATGCAAACAATATTCTCTGGTATTCAACCAAGTGGTACACTAACGTTAGGAAATTATTTAGGAGCTTTAAAACATTTTACAAAACTACAAGACGATCATGACTGCTACTTTTGTATTGTAGATGAACATGCTATTACAGTTCCTCAAGACCGCTTAAAATTAAGATATAATATTCGCTCACTTGCAGCATTATACCTTGCATCTGGGATTGATCCTGACAAGTCAACCCTATTTATTCAGTCTGAAGTGCCCGCACATACACAGCTAGGTTGGATCTTACAATCCATTAGCTATATGGGTGAATTAGAGCGTATGACGCAATTCAAAGATAAATCAAAAGGAAAAGAAGCTGTATCCTCTGGTTTATTAACGTACCCTTCGCTAATGGCTGCTGACATTTTACTATACAATACAGATATTGTTCCTGTTGGCGATGATCAAAAACAACACTTAGAATTAACCAGAGATCTAGCCCATCGTTTCAATAATCGATATAATGATATTTTTACAATACCTGAAGTAAGCATTCCTAAAGTCGGTGCGAGAATTATGTCATTACAAGATCCTTTGAAAAAAATGAGTAAATCCGATTCCAATGAAAAAGGTTTTATTTCCATGCTTGATGAACCAAATAAAATTGAGAAGAAAATTAAAAGTGCCGTCACGGATTCTGATGGTGTTGTTAAATATGATAAAGAGAACAAGGCAGGTGTATCAAACCTTCTTACCATACATTCCATTTGTTCAGGAGAATCCATCCAAGAATTGGAAGCTAAATATGAAGGAAAGGGATATGGTGAATTCAAACAAGGTACTGCCGACGCTGTCATTGAAGTACTAAAACCAATTCAGGATAAATATAATGCTTTAATTAACTCAGATGAGCTAGATCAGATTTTAGACAATGGGGCTGAAAAAGCATCCATCACTGCGAATCGTACAGTAGCGAAAGCAAAGAAAGCAATAGGTTTAGGAAGAGTAAAAAAGAAAAAATAATGCTATACAAAACGTAAAGACTGCAAATAAAGTGAAGCTTCCATCCGTAGGTGGTTTCCCCCACGGACTGTTCGAACCACAAGGGTATGACTCAAAGGCCTTTGAACCAATCGGACATTTACTGGCAGTCGATTCACACACTTAATAATAGTGGTTTCACAGATTGCTTGGAGCGGGGCTTACTCTTACTGCCAGTTATATATGGGAACAACATTTTACGCTTTCATCTTCCACTTCAAAAAATGAACAATAAAGGCTCCAAACTATGAACCAGATATAGCTTTATATACACGGTTATAATTCGGAGCCTTTATTAAATTTCTTTTTGCCTCGCCCTCTCCTATTTAAAATAGGTAGGCAGCCTATCCTCCCATAAGAATTACTGCTGTTTGGATGTATTCTGTTCTTGACCGTTTTCTATTTCCCACATTTTCTCTAAAAATGGTTGCCCTTTTATCAGCTTTCCACACAAGTCCTCATGCCTAGAGCTCCAGCCTTCCCTAACTCCATTATATAAAGCTGTCCAAACCTTCTCTTCATCCATGAAGCGGATATAAGGGTAGTTCTTGGGATCCCATTCCGTCAACCAATATCGTAATTCCTCTAAATTATTCGCCGTACGTAATTGGTCTAAACCCATCATTAATAATTGCTTCAACTGTCTCTCTCTTCTAGTTAATCCAAAGACAAGCTCAGGTGGCATGGAAAGCATATGGTACTCCTTTTGATAAAATTTATTATCAAACTTAAATGATTGAGGTTTGGTGTTTTTTATCATGTCATACACCAATTGCTCCTGTCTCGGAATTAGTCTACTTTTACGAACAGGAATTTTATAACTAATCGTATCAAAAGCTACAATATCGTTTCCATCTGTTACAATACAAGCATAGTCTAATACGGTTCGCTCCTGTCCTTTTCTCATATATGCGCGTTTGTAAATTGCATCTAGCAAGGCTTTTGGCAAATCATGCATGTCATTTTCAATATAGTTATACAAATCCTTTGTTATGTATAGCAGTGGCACTTGATCTAGCAACTCGATGCCATCTTCTTTACGCCATTCTTGAAAATAACAAACATTATAACCGTTCTCTTCTCCTTCAAACCAATTCACCCATACATCATGCATATATAACATAAAACAACCCTCACTTTATTAACTGAACTTAACATACATTATGACCATCATTTAGAAAAATATTCTAAGTGACCCATTTTTAAATGAGGATATTTTAAGGTAAATCCGATCCATTGTGATGAATCATTTCATTGGCTAATAACGCTCCGTTGCTAATAATCCATACAAATATAATTGTTTTTTAAAGTCCCCTAAGATCCGCGATTAGTATTATTTGGAAATCGAGCCAGCACAATTGCCATGATAATAATTCCTATTGGAAGAAAATAACACTCCATTCTACTAGCAATAAACGTGAAGTATTCTCCCCATGAAAGTCCAGCTGGTAGGAAGTTCATGTAAGCAATTATCGTTACTCCACCCATCACCGAAAAACCAAAACCCATTAGAAAGATAAACACATACCCCATTGCTTTTCGCCTACCTTGTCCACTTTTTAATAGAATATGCTTGTCTTATAAAAGAAATGAAAAAAATGTACAAGTCACAAATAAAGTAAAACTTCGATCCGTGGGGTTTTGTTTATTCTCCACAGATGCTAGTACCACAAGGGTTTGACCTAAAGGACTTTGAACCAATCAGACATTTACTGGCAGTCGATCCCCCACTTCCCCATAATTGTTTCACTTTTATTGCTTGAAGTGGCAGTCGTTGTTCTTCTATGAATAAAAGTGCAAGCGTCCGAATAGAAACGTAGTGACTGGAGCGAGTCAACGGAGATAAGGAATCACAGTGAGCTTACGAGCCGATGAATGAATTAGATTAGGGCGATTCGTGAAGATCGCTTCGTTTCTGCGGGAGACGCCGCTCAGCACGCGCCTATTTATCTACATGGGCTAATTTTATAATTTCCTAGACAATAAAAAAGCCGACCCCCATTTAATCGGATCGACTTTGATTTCCTATTCATATTTTTTAAATACTAATGCAACATTATGACCACCAAAACCTAGTGAGTTGCTCAATACAACATTTACATCCTGCTTTCTAGCTTCGTTTGGGACATAATCCAAATCGCATTCTGGATCTGGAGTTTCATAGTTAATTGTCGGTGGAATAATTCCATCTACAATGGATTTTACAGCAATAACCGACTCAATTCCTCCAGCAGCTCCAAGTAAATGTCCTGTCATTGATTTTGTTGAAGAAATTGCTACTTTATCAGCATGTTCCTTTAATACAGCCTTAATTGCTGCTGTTTCATATTTATCATTAAGATCTGTACCCGTACCATGAGCATTTATATAATCTACTTCCTGAGCAGAAATCGACGCATCATCCAATGCATGCTGCATTGCTCGGGCTGCACCTTCTCCACTTTCTGCAGGTGCTGTTATATGATAAGCATCACCAGTCGCACCATAACCAACAATTTCAGCATAAATATGTGCCCCACGGGATAATGCCGTTTCAAGGTCTTCAAGAATCAATATACCTGAACCTTCACCCATTATAAACCCATCTCTATTTTTATCGAATGGTCTGCTTGCCTTTTCTGGGTCTTCGTTTGTAGACAAAGCCTTGGCAGATGAAAAACCAGCAAAAGCCATATTTGATATTGGTGCTTCTGTTCCACCGGTTATTATATAATCTGCATCTCCACGCTGAATAGCCTTAAAAGCATCACCAATAGAGTTTGCGCCAGATGCACAAGCAGTTACTGTACAGGAATTAATTCCTTTAGCACCTAATTGAATCGACACTTGGCCAGCTGCCATATCCGGAATCATCATCGGCACAAAGAACGGACTAACCCGTTTTGGACCTTTTTCCAATAGCTTCTTATGCTGATCTTCCCATGTCTGCATTCCACCAATACCGGAGCCAATCCACACACCTACCCGATTTTCATTACTTTCATCTATCGTTAGGTTTGCGTCCTCGACTGCCATTTTAGATGCTACAACTGCATATTGTGTAAATAAGTCCATTTTACGGACATCTCTTTTTTCTATATACTTTGTTGGCTCAAAATCCTTAACCTCTGCAGCTACCTTTGCTGCATAAAGATCTTTATCTACTCTTGTAACATAGTCAATACCTGATTTCCCGTTAATAAGATTTTCCCACATCGTATTTACATCATTACCAACAGGACTAATAGCTCCTACACCAGTTATAACTACTCTTCTTTGCTCCATACGATTGACCTCCTACATCATATACATTTATCTGCCCCAGCGTAATGCCAAAGCTCCCCACGTTAATCCACCACCAAAGCCTACTAAAACGATCAAATCATCATCGTTTATTTTACCATCTTTAATTGATTCTGATAAAGCAATAGGGATGGATGCTGCGGAATTATTCCCATATTTCTTCACTGTTTTCGCCATCTTATCTTCGGATATACCAAGTCTTTCTCTAGCAGCATCCATAATACGAATATTTGCTTGATGTGGAATTAAGTAATCAACATCCTCTTCGTTATGACCTGCTGCTTTAATTACATTTACAGAGGACTCTGGCATTTGTCTAACAGCAAACTTAAACACTTCACGACCATTCATAAAGATATAGCCGCTATCTTTGTCTTGATATAATTCCTTCCCACCAGCACCATTAGATCCTAGTTCAAAGGATAGAATACCTCTTCCTTGCGAAACAGGTCCCATTACTGCGGCACCTGCACCATCACCAAAGAGCACACAAGTACTTCGATCTTTCCAGTCTGTTACTTTCGAAAGTTTTTCCACCCCAACTACTAGTACATGTTTGTACGTATTTGTATCGATAAATTGTTTGGCTGTAACCATTCCATACATAAATCCAGAACAGGCAGCACTTATATCCATAGCAGCAGCATTTGTTGCTCCTAATCTTTCTTGAATTATACATGCTACAGAGGGGAAGGGTGTATCTGGTGTCACGGTAGCAACTAATATTAAATCAATATCTTCTGGTGTCATGTCTGCATTCTCTAGGGCGTCTATTGCGGAATAATAGGCCATATCTGACGTATCTATATCATCTCCTGCAATTCTTCGCTCTTCAATTCCTGTTCTTGTGCGGATCCATTCGTCATTTGTCTCCACTATTTTTTCCATATCTTTATTTGTCACGATCTTTTCTGGAACATAGTGACCTGTACCTAAAACACCAACATCCATATTTCCATCTCCTTAAACATAATGTTATTATCTATTATTATGACTTGGTACTAATTTTAATGTATTTTACCCTAATTTGCAAGTTAGCTTCATGGTTGTCACATTACTGCTCATGAGGTAGTAATCCTGTTTCCGTATAGGCATCAACCATTTGTTTCAGTTGCTTCTGGATGGCAATTGGAACATCTGAGCTAAATGGGGCTAACGATATCGCATCATCTTGAAAGTCGAATGTTTTTATATCGCCTTCAAGCTCCCCATCATTAAATTGTTCTGCAGCATAATGATACAGCTTGTCCACATGTTGAATCGTACTCGTTAATACCGTTTTTCTACCAACTGCGGATTGATCGGTCACATAACCAATTGCATAATTACCGTCCTGCTTTGCTCGCTCAATAATTTCAGCACTATAAGCATCACCCGTTGGATAAAACACATCTGTTCCTTCGTGCTTCATCGTTTGATAAATTTGCGTTGCCGTTTGCGTATCGTTCCAATCATTTAAAAATTCAAGTTGTACAGCTGCTTGAGGATTTTGATATTTTACACCTTCAAAAAATCCTTCTATCTCTGGTTGCCATTCGTAAGCAGCAACTATCCCTACTTTATCTGTCTCTGTCATAGCCCCTGACAAAACACCAGCAAAAAAACCCATTGCATGTGCATTAAAGTTAAAACTGGTTACATTATCAGAAAAATATCCACCATTAAAATAAACAAAATGTAAGTCAGGATAATTTTTTGCTATATCTGTAAAGTATTTCCCATAAATACTACTGTGTCCAAAAACAAGATTTACTCCATGCTGTACAAACTCATCTACTGCTTTAATTACTTCTGCCTCTGTTTTAATATTTTCTTTATAATAGACATCGGTATCAAACGTTTCACCTATTTCATTTAACCCTTGATATCCCTTTTCAGCCCATACTTGGTCACTAATGGAAGTTTCCAATAGCATTCCAACATTTTGCATTTTCCCTTGACCCACATTGGAACTACAACCAGTTACAATAATAACTGCAAATATTAGTAAAATTACTAGCAATCCAAACTTCTGCAATTGTGGGCACTCCAATCTATATGCATTTTTTATTACCCAACATACCTAATAGATTTCCTTATTCAAATGATAATGCTCTAATACATGATCTAATTTTTCTTCTATAGGTATATTGTCACGAAGATAAGCTGATTTTTCAAGTTTTATTTGCTTATTTTCTTTATTTTCACCTTTTTTATTATCTTTTTCCAGCCAATCCATAAATGCATGCATGAAATCCTTAATATAGACAGCCTCTGTAAGGAAATATGTTGAATTAAACGGAATGAAGAGTTGATTACGATACATTCCATTCTCAGTCATAGGCATCCATTCACCAAAAAGTAAGGGAGCTTTAATAAAAAAATCATTCACATGTAAATGATCAGGAGCTACTGAATGAATTACTACAGATAGATCTGCTGATACTTCTTCTACCCTTTTCATAGAACCTACATGAATCTTTGTATCATAGTGTTTTTTATTTGCACTTTGATAAAACGAAAAATTACTATTTCTTCCATAATAAAGGCTTAGTGAATCATTTAGCTGCTCATTTACTAATCCATCGACTTCCCAACCTTTTTCCAATAGATCATTGACAATATGATAACCTATCCAATGATTACAATTTATAACTAAACAAGTCATAAATAATTCTCCTCCCCCTTTGAACCGTCAATTGGAACTAAACATTTATGTAGTTCCTCTTACATAAAAGTAAGCGGGATGCATACCTAATTAACAATGGCAGCAATAACCTAAAGAAATACTTTTTTTTTCCTATCGGTTTTGGTAAACTAATTAAAGATGAAGTAGAGATAATTGCAAAAAGCTGAGGTGTATAAAATGCGTTATATTGCAACAATTGTTTGGGCACTTCTAATCAGTAGTGTGCTTTCTTATGTTTTATCAAGCATGGGTGGCGATAAATTTGACGTCATGGGTACAATCGTACTTGCTGTTACTATGTTTATAGCCATTACCATATTGGGTGATAGTGTGTTAACTGATGATCAAACAGAAGCTAATCATGAAAATTAATGTGATTAGCATGTTCTTTAGCAACTATGCATAGCTGCCATTCGGTAGATGGAATACGAAAACAGGTGAATTGATCTTATATTTCGATAGTAAATCTGTAAGTGAGAGGAATAACCTGTGTATGCCCGGATAAACCCTTGCCTTCTCTGCACAGTGGGCAAGGGTTTTACTATGTTCTATCCTAGGAATTAGTACGTGTAGACATTTCGCTGCTATGCGAACATTTGTAGTCTTAGTACCATGGCAGAATACTTAATGCAGCAATCGCAGCTAATGGCAAAATTAATCTTCTGAAACGTGGTGGTGGATACCCATAACCAGGATACCCATATCCGAATTGTCTTTGATGGGAGGGTGCCTGATGCTGAGACATCATATTTTGTTGTTCATGACCTTCTAAAGGTACTGCAATGTAAACTGATTCCTGATCTAGTCCCGTGATAATACCATCAATACTGGAACCATCTGCTAATTCAATAAGCACATAAGCATGCATATGATCTTTGCACACATCGTATATATGTTGATAATTATTATTCATTTTTATCTACCTCCTCACCACCTAGCCTATTCATTAGCCTATGGGTTGGTGACTATAAGTGATAAAAATAAATAATACATTAAGAGGAGGAACATTTCATGGAAACACTAACCGAACTTGGGACATTAATAAAATATGTAATTCTAGGATTATTTCAAGGATTTACAGAACCAATTCCAATTTCATCAAGCGGGCACTTAGTCATTTTACGAGAACTTTTTGGTATAGAAATCAAAGGTCTTTCCTTTGAAATACTTGTTAATTTTGGTTCATTACTGGCTGTTCTTGTTATCTTCCGCAAAGATATTATTCGCCTAATTGTAAATGGCTGGCGTTATCTTAGTAAAAAAGAAGAAACAGCAAAGGCGGATTTTCAGTTTATTTTATTTCTAATCATTGCTACGATTCCTACAGGAATTTTAGGACTATTATTCGAGGATTATATTAGTGAGAAACTAAGTTTCCCTGTAGTTGTCGGCTACACATTGTTAATTACGGGAGCAGCATTATGGGTTATTCGAAACCTTAGAGGGAAGAAAAATGATGGTGATCTAACTGTAAAGGACGCATTAATTGTAGGGGCTGCCCAAGCAGTATCACTCATTCCAGGGATTAGTCGTTCAGGTGCTACGATTGTAGCAGCGATGTTAGTTGGTATGAAACAAGAGACTGCATTACGATTCTCGTTTCTACTATACATTCCTGTTAGCTTAGGGATAACGGTATTAAAGTTACCAAAAATAGTTACTAGCCCAGAGTTTAGCGCATTAATGATTCCGAACATATTAGCATTTCTTGTTTCAATCATCGCTTCGTATTTTGCTTTAAAATGGTTTATTAATATTATGGCCAAAGGAAACCTGAAATACTTTGCATTTTATTGCTTTATTGTAGGTATCCTTGTTATTATTTTCTTGTAACATAATTATTTTCTTCAAGCAGCAGTTTAATGACTGCTGCTTCTATTTTTTAACGGATGATCTTCATGGATTGGAGGAGCTTTATATGAGTACTGCAAATGGATTTTCTCAGAGGCTAACACAGTTACTAAATAATCCTGATTATTATCAAGAATTCCGAGCAGGAGACTATGTATTTCATGAAGCCGATCTAGCAACAGAACTATATATCATCCAATCGGGGAAAGTCGAAGTTGGTAAAACCTCTCCTGATGGTAAAGAGCTTTCCTTACGCTTATGTTCTACTGGAGACGTGATCGGTGAATTAAATATAGGTTTAGAAAGTAACTTCTTCTTATTACATGCTAAGGCTCTAGAATATACGAAAGCGGCTGTTTTTACTACCTCACGACTAAAAACAGAATTACAAAAAGACGGTAAGCTGGCAATTGATTTTATCAATTTAATGAATAACGCATTACGGAGAGATCAAACTAAATTCAGAGATTTAGTCATGTTTGGAAAGCGTGGTGCCCTCTACTCAACATTAATTAGATTATCAAATAGCTATGGGCTCAAGCAGGAACAAGCTATCTTCATTAACATAGCTCTTACGAATCAAGAGCTAGCTAATTTCTGCGGTACAACAAGAGAAAGTGTTAGTCGTTTACTAAACGAGTTAAAGCGCAAAGGGATTCTAACTATTTGCAAAGGATACATTACTATTCATAATTTACAATACCTTAAAAATGCCATTAATTGCGAAGAATGCCCTGTTCACTTATGTACTATTCATTAATACGCGGAATGCCAACGAAAAAGCAGTCCGCCCTTTTAACTCATAATAACTGTAATTGACTGTACTTCTCCTAGCCTATTACACACTTCAATCCGTTATAACTTATTGTCATCCAGCTTTATTATTCATACAGACAAGCAGCTCGATTATCCCCCACTAACAGATGAGAATGATAGCTACTACATCGCCCTCTTTCAACAATGTCTGCTCATCCACATATTCCTCGTTAATTACAACGAGTGCAGACTCTATACTTCCACGCTTAATGTTACTTGCAATTTCTCCTTTAATTCCCTTACAGTCATCCCAGCTCCGCCCAGTAAAATTTTATCTTTTACTATTTCTTTTATTTCAGCAACCATCAACACCTTAATCAAGTGAAATTCCCCTTTCGCTATCACAGAGACTTCATTCGTATTCTCCTGTATTTGAACACCTATCCAAACCTCTTCATTATCCTAATGCTCCTTCTTCCAAATAGGGACAATTTCTTTCAACCGTTCCATAGCATAACTACTTGCTTCGATCGTATCCTTACGATGTGGAGTTGATCCTGCAATGACAACAGCAATATCTGAAGTATCTAACTTACTAATTCGATGAATAATTACCGTATCCGCATTATCCCATTTTTGGTTAATTTCGTCGCCAATTTGCGCTAACATTTTCTCTGCCAAACCATCGTTCTATATGCTTGGTATTCTAAATAAACGGTTCGTTTACCTTTCGTAAATTCACGAACCATTCCAATAAATGGATTAACTGCCCCTGCGTCAGAACTTATTACCTTCGTTATTGCTTCAGCTACGTTTAGTGGTTCATCTCCTTTTTAGAAAGAAAAAAACCAACCCTAATCATTCTAAATAAAAAGGTCAATCCATATACTATGAATTAACCTAAATTATTATCAATCAGGAATACCTAAGGCAATTTTAGCATAGCGAGACATTCTTTCTTTACCCCAAGGTGGATTCCAAACAATATTTACTTCTGTTTCCTTGACTTCTGGTATATCAAATAGTGCATGCTTTACATCTTGCTCGATATGTCCAGCAAGTGGGCACCCCATTGCAGTAAGTGTCATCGTTACTTTACATACACCTTCGTCATTTAAATCAACATCATATATTAGACCTAAATTAACAATATCAATACCTAATTCAGGATCAATAACATTTTCTAAGGCACCCATTAAATTCTCTTTTAGCGCTTCATCCATACCCTCATACCTCCTCTAACTTGATATTACTATTTAAACATATTTATAGATTTTTTTAAATATCATTGTTTCAAACTACAAATGCCTATCAAACCATTTAACTGTTTCTAATATGGCATACCTTCCCACTTTATGCCCACGATTGGCTTCCTTCAAAAATACAATGTCTTCCGGATTCATATAATCCTTGGCAACTTGTTCATAAAAAGTATAGGAATGGTCAAACGGAACAACTGGATCGTCTTCTCCATGCCAAAATAACAACGGACGTTGATTTAATTTTTCTGGCCGTTCAGACAAATCGTATAACTTCAATTGCTCATATAAGGAATTAATTTCTTCATCCGTTACCGGAAGATTCCCCATCTTTTTAAAGCTATCAACCAGTGTTTTTGCATAGGTTGTTATCTTAGGAGAGCCCATTAAAATCGCCGCCGTTTTAATCCAAGGATACTGTGTAAGGGCTGCTGAAGTGGTGATACCACCCATACTGGTCCCTGCAATACCAAATTGGTCATTTAAGACAAGACCTTTATCATCTAGATATTCTTTTACATCCTTTAGCTCTTTTACATTTTGTATGACGATTTCCCAGAAAGACACTTGTCGTTTTAAAGAGGATACTTCTTGTTCTCTAGCACCATGGTATTTACTATCTGGTAAGATAACCCTGTATCCTTTTTCAGCAAGTAAAAACGCTAAAGGAAGGTTATGTTCTTTTGCACTCGTAAATCCATGAAAATATGTGATGACAGGTAGTGCTTCTTTTGCTTTATCTGCTTCAACTACAATCAAGCTCGGAATGTTATTTATTTGTTCTTCATATATTCCAATCATCGTGACTGTCCCCTTACGTATGTTTTCATTTACAATTTTACTATTCCATTGTTTGGAAATGCAAATGATGCTTAGATAAATTTTACTTTACATCTATAACTATCAACTATACACTATTGTCAGATGAGGTGAAATAATTATGCAAACGAATAGACATTTAATCGCATTGGATTTAGATGGTACGCTTTTAACAGATAAAAAGGAAATTAGTCCCCGAACCAAACAGCTGATATGGAAAGCAATGGATGAAGGGCATATAGTTGTTATTGCTACTGGAAGACCACATCGAGCTAGTATTAACTATTATAAAAACCTTGGTTTATCAACACCTATGGTGAATTTTAATGGTGCGCTAATTCATCATCCTCAAGATAGTAAATGGGATGCGCTACATAGTCCTATGCCCATAAGAACTGCACATAAGATTGTCGAAGCCTGCTATGAGCTTAATGTCCATAATGTGTTAGCGGAGGTTATGGATGAGGTTTATTTGGATCAATACGATCAAGCAATTATTGACATCTTCCATATGACTCAAAATGATCCGCCATTTACCATTGGAAGTCTTAAGAATAAATTAAGAGAAGATCCAACTTCTATTCTTATTCACCCAAAAGAAGATCATATTACTACGTTGCGTCAGCATCTTGATCAGTACCATGCTGATTTAATTGAACATCGCAAATGGGGTGCACCGTGGAATATCATAGAAATTGTTAGAAAAGGGATGAATAAAGCGGTAGGTCTACAAAAGGTCGCTCATTATTACCATATTCCAAAGGAGAGAATCATTGCCTTTGGCGATGAAGATAATGACTTGGAAATGATTGACTATGCTGGTGTTGGTGTTGCAATGGGAAATGCCATTGATGAATTAAAAGCTGTGGCAAAACACATAACTGATACAAACGAAGAGGATGGCATTGGTAACTTCCTTCAAGAATATTTAAAATTAGAGGTTGAATCCGTTTAATTATTCACAAATATTTCCTACTATATAAAAAAACATAGCAGCCATACTAGAAGTGAACGCCTACATGCGTTCACTTTTTGCATAACTTCCAAATGTACCATTCTGACTAAAAGGATAGCGAGCGCTATTCAAGAACGCTAAACATGCTTTTGTGTAACATGATTCTTTCCAAAATAGTGTTCCTAAGGAGGAAGTATCGTGGGAAAAGGAAGTAAGTCTAAGCGTTTTAGCCAACAGAGCGCTGATTCTGTTAAAAAACATGCTGAGCGATTTCCGTACAGGGCAAGATTCTCTGATGCAGAAAGAAAACAGGAAGAAGCAGATAACCACACAGTAGGAGGTTTTTAAGTTGAATAATAATAACAATAACCTTTTTCAACAAGCTAGAAATGCTGTTACAAACTTTATGAATATGCAAGGAAACAATGCTAGTGCTCAGGATAAGCAAGCAGCACAAAATGCTATACAAGCTGCATATAATGAAGCCACTCCTGAGGAAAAGCAGCAATTACAGCAATTGGAGAACCAACTAAAACAGCATAATCAATTACAGTAGCCTCTGCATATATTGTGAAGGTAAATTCCAATTCATTAGTTTTTAATGGACATGATGAAACGGATTTACTTTAAGCAATAAAACTGTCTCTTCCACTTGAAGAGGCAGTTTTATTGTCTGGGAAATTATAAAAATAGCCCATGCGGATACATATGGGCGTGCTGAGCCGCGCCCAGCTCCACATTCCAGAAACGAGGCGACTTCACGAATCGCGTACGATAAGTCATCATGACTCGCAAGCTCACCGTGTTTCCTTTATCTCCGTTGACTCGCTCTAGTCGTTACGTTTCTAATCGGGCACTTGTACTTTAATCTGATGCAAATGAATCCTTTAAGTATCATGGATTTCATTCGACAAAATGCTTTTTTATCCCACCTTTTTCTGCTACTATAGAAGTAAGTATGATTTAGGAGGGATGACGAATGGGAATTCGAGCAGAAGCCACCCCAAACCCAAACGCGTTGAAATTTACAACGGATAAACTAATTTTTGAAGGAACAAACAGCATTTCTGTTATGCCTGGTGATACGAGCGAACATCAAATTTTAAATGATCTTATGGAATTAGAAGGTGTTGATAATGTATTTGGCTACCAAAACTTTATCACCATAAACAAAAAATTCGATGTTGAATGGGATAACCTTTCTCCCCAAGTAATAAGTGTATTAGAAAACTATGGCTATTAAGCCATACATCATATGGCTATAAAAAAGGTCAGCATTTGATTGCATGACCTTTTTGTGTCATTATTCATTATTTATATCAACTGGAAAATAATTTGCATTAATCCTTTCATCTTGTTCATTTTTTCCATAAAGAATTAAAATCGGTGGCTCTTTTCCAGTCATCACCTCTTCTGGAAGTGAAACTTCCAGAGTAAAATCCATCCATGCTACTGACTGTTGTTTGGTATTTGCTTGTTTTTCGCTAATTATTTCTTGATTTTGATGTTCAAGGATATATAATACTTCTGTATTTCTTGCATTGACTTCTCCTTCCATAATAGCTTTTCCATCTTCTACCTTTATATCGATATTCCGAAAACTTACTGCAGTATTAGCAGTTGTTTCCTTATTCATCGAGGAATGGTTTGATGAATCATCACCTGTTTCCGCTTGGTCACCACACCCCATTAGAAATAATAAGATTAAAATAACACTGAAATATTTCATCGTATCCCCTTCTCTTATGCCTATTTTAAGGATCAATCTCTTCGGAAGAACCCAAATATGCCCGTCGTTTGTACAATATTGGTAAACGCATTGGGGTCAACTTCATTAATAATCCGTTCCAGGTCGTATAACTCATAGCGTGTCACAACTAGGTACATCATGTGCTTATCTGCTTTTGTATATGCACCTTTAGCAGGCAAAATAGTGATCCCTCTTACCATCGTTTTGTGAATTTCTTTTTGTAATTCATCCGCTTTATGGGTAATAATCATCGCGGTTACTTTTTCATGGCGTGTATGAATAGCATCGATTACACGGGTAGTTACATACAATGTTAATAATGTATATAAAGCATTTTCTGGTTGATAAAGAATCCCTGCCAAAGCAATAATAATTGCATTGAGCATTAAGAAATACGTTCCAATTGGGCGATCCTTCATTCTAGATAATACCATTGCTACAATATCCATACCCCCAGTAGATGCACCTACCTTCAAGGTTAATCCTACACCCGTTCCTGCAATCACTCCGCCAAATACAGCATTTAAAATTATATCTTCGGAAATTTCTAATACAGGTAATAATTCTAAAAATACGGATGTAAACATTACAGATATGATACTGTATACCGTAAACCCTTTCCCTACTTTAAACCAGCCTAAGATCGCTACAGGAATATTGAATACTGCAAGTAAAATTCCCGTACTAACGCCTATACCAATGAAATCGTTAAATACACTAGAAACCAGCTGGGCAGCACCCGTAAACCCACTAGCATATACATTTGCTCCAATGAGGAAAAAGTTTAGCGACAACGCATTTAAGAATGCTCCAAAAATGACTACGAAAATCCGTTTTGCTTCAAATATAAACATAGCTACCTCCCTACAAATTGGTATAACATACTGATTATTTTTTACATTTTTTAAAATTTTACGTAAATATATTTTGACTATCCTACAAATTCAATTTAAACTAAAATAAAGTCTAGTTTAGAAATGCAGGTGAATATATATGACGATAAAAATTCTTGCGGATTCCGCATGTGATTTGTCAATGACTTATTATAACGAATTTGATATAGAAATGGTATCATTAACGGTTCATCTTGATGATAATGATTATGAAGATGGAAAAACAATTAACCCTAAGACAGTTTATCATGCCATGAGAGAAGGGAAAAGCCCAAAAACATCACAGGTTTCTCCACAAACTTTTAAAGATATTTTTACTGCTTACGCTGAGTCAAATCAACCTCTAGTGTATCTTGCATTTTCTTCTGAACTTTCCGGTACCTATCAAACAGCTAAGATGATGGAACAGGAAGTAAAGGAGATTCACCCAGAAGCACCTATTCACGTTATCGATACAAAATGCGCTTCCCTAGGCTATGGACTTGTAGTTCTTCATACAGCTAAGCTTGCTAAACAAGGCGCAACATTGGAAGAGATAATCTCAGCTGCACGTACATATGCAGTAAATATGGAACATATTTTCACGGTAGATAATTTAGAATATTTATACCGTGGTGGTCGAGTTAGCCGAACAGCTGCATTTGTAGGCACACTTTTAAAGATAAAACCTATTCTTCATGTAGAAGATGGAAAATTAATTCCTTTAGAAAAAATCCGTGGTTCCAAAAAGTTATTTCAACGCATGTTAGACTTAATGGAAGAACGGGGCAAAGATTTCACAGATCAAACAATTGGAATTTCTCATGGTGATGACCTTGAACGTGCAAAGCAACTTGCTGCAATGATCAAAGAGAAATTTCCTGTTAAAGATGTCGTTATTGAAATGGTTGGCTCCGCGATTGGTTCTCATTCAGGCCCTGGAACAATTGCACTTTTCTTCTTGAATAACTCTAAGTAATGACTTCGCTTAACCCTAAACTTGGGTTAAGCTTTTTTTTTGACAACATTGTAACAAATCAATCATTTTGTCCGTCTAACTAGATAAGTAAGCATTCACGCTTCAAATAGATGTATTCAAGTAAATATTAATAATTTTTCACCAACAAAATAAAAGGAGGTTCGATAATGAATAAGCAAATAACTGGATTGCTATTTTTAGTAATTCTACTATGCAGCGTAGGAATTTTTTATTCGCTTACAACAAATAAGGTAACCGCAAATATACCAAATGCCACAAGTTATGCTACCACAGCTAAAATTTGGACCATTCATTTTAATAAAGAAATGGATCCAAATTCAATTACACAAGAAAGTGTTACCATTCGTAATGAAAACAATGAGCCCTTATCTATTTCCTTTGACTGGGAAGAATCAAACACCATTTTGAAAATTAATGCAGAAAATGGCTATCAACAAGATCACACCTACCAAATTAACATATCTAATCGCGTAAAAACAGCAAAGGGAGACTACCTCTCGGATGCTCTCACACATACCTTTACAGTCGTTAACGATATTCCAAAAATCAAAGATGCACAGCAATTAATAACAATCCTTAAAGAACGATCCACGATGACAATCAAAGAGGAATCTGCGAATACGGCTGAATCGACAAACGAATTAGCAGCTGATAAGCCCGCTGCAACTCCTACTTCAAATACAAATGTTCAAGTAGCAGGTATCGACGAGGGAGACCAGCTAAAAAGTGATGGAGAATATCTTTACTTCTCACGCGAAAATGATTTGCTCATAGTTACGGCGGGAAGTAATGAAAGCAATGTAATTAGTACAATTACAGAGAAAAATTTTCAACCGTTGGAACTATATTTACATGATAATTATCTTATTAGTATAGGCCATAGTTATAAACCGATACGTAAAGAGGATAATCATTCAACAAAGCAACAAAACAGTTCTCTAACAAGAGATATAATGCCACATCACAGTCAAACTACAGTGTTTATTTATGATATCTCCAACAAGGAAAATCCCGAGCGGATTCGGGAAGTAACATTGGAGGGAAATTATTCAGCTTCACGGAAAACAGATAACCAACTATATCTTATTGCTAATGAGCAACCTGATTTTAGAATCTTAGAAGAAGCTGATTCTAATCCAGAAATCCGTCCATTTATAAAGGATACTGCTGCAGATGCAAAAGATGGAAAGCCTATTAACTATGATGATATGTATTTCTTTCCAGAAAGTGAGGAAAAGAACTTCTTGCTCTTTACTTCCATCGATCTCAACAATATAAATGAAACAGCAAAGATACAATCCTATTTAGGTGCTTCACATGACATCTATATGTCCAAACGGCATATGTATATTGCTGTTGCTAAGTACCAACAAAATAATACTTCAAGAAGTGAAGAGACAGCAACAATGATTGCACCAATGCCTGTAAAAACGGAAATCATGCAATTTGCTGTAGACAATGGCAATATAGAATTTCAAGCTTCGACAACGGTGCCAGGTACCTTAATTAATCAATTTGCTATGGATGAACGAAAGGATAACTTTCGTGTAGCCACTACGAACGATAGAATAGATGAAAACGAAAACACTACAAATAATTTATATACATTTGATCTAGAATTAAATAGACTAGGATCCATTGAAGGATTGGCAAAAGACGAACGAATCTATAGTGTTCGTTTTATGGATAATGTCGCTTATATGGTTACATTTAAACAAATCGATCCTTTATTCGTGATTGACTTAAAAGACCCCAAAAATCCAAACGTTTTGGGCGAATTAAAAATCCCTGGATTTAGTAATTATTTACACCCATTGGATAAACAGCATGTGATAGGATTTGGAATGCACACCGAGGTTGATAATAATACGAATCATGCAGAACCACTTGTACAAACCGGCGGAATTAAGATATCTATCTTTGATGTTAGTAACCCTACTAAACCAAAAGAAACGTTTAGTAAGGTGATCGGTGAAAAAGGTTCCTTTACCGAATTAAACCATAATCATAAAGCACTGTATCAACATCCGGACAAAAATCTATTTGGCTTTCCAGTTACTCTCTTTGAGACAAAGACTGTCCAAGAAGCAGATATAACATATGAAAAACCGCAATTTTTATTTGAAGGGGCTTTATTACTTAATATTTCGTCTGAAAATGGCATTCAAATAAAGGAATCCATTACACACCAGAAACAGGAAAATGACCATCCAGAATGGGAGTCAGAAACGAGAAGAATGGCATCTATCGATAACGTTCTATATACCTTTTCCTATAATCAAATGAAGGTATATGATATGAATAGCGATAAAGTCATTCACACCTTAAACTTGCCAGATCAACCAAATGTACCAACAGATACAGAATTAAAGTAAGTCACGTTATAGGATAAAACGAAAATTACATGCATGAAAACTGCCCTCCGATCATAATCATGTAGTATTAGGTTGTACAAAACTTACAAAGGGAGGGGATAGCATGTACATCGATCAATTAATCCAGATGTATCAACATGAGCGTAATCAGTCTCCTAATTCTATGAATGATATTCTAGATTATTATCAAAAGAAATATGTTACCGGTGAAATAGATATTGTCATGTATCGAGAAATTTATTCCTTTCTTAAAATTCAAGGTGCCAGCTCTGCACATGAATATATGTACAACACACCAAAGAAGCCCTTTCCTACATCATTTTATTAAAGAAGGAATTTGATTTACTCTCTACATGAAATCTGTATCCACTATTTTCACTTAAAAAATACTCAGAAAAAGATTCATATGCTGAGTATTTTTTTATTGTCCCGTTTTGTTGAACATTATAACGCCTTAGCAATTATATGATTGAAAAAGTACGATTCGGGGAAAATGAAACTAACACTTTCCATTAGAGTAAAGAAAGCAGCTTAACAGGAGGTATAAATATGAAAATGGAAAAAGAGAATGGACAGCTGACACCCCCAGCACAGCAGCAGAATAAACAACCAGGAATAGAAGCAAAGATGAAGCCTGAACCAGCATACATCCGTGCAGACTATCATGGTAGCAATAAATTATATGGTAAGGTTGCTTTAATAACTGGAGGAGATAGTGGGATTGGACGAGCAGTAAGCATTCACTTTGCGCGAGAAGGTGCAGATATCGCGATTATATATCTTAATGAACATTCTGACGCTAATGAAACAAAGCGCTTAGTCGAGCAGGAAGGAAAAAAATGTATCCTCATCGATGGTGATGTAGGTAATCAAGCCTTTTGTGAAGCAGCTGTAGCAGAAACACTCGAAAAGTTTAAGAAAATCGATGTCTTGGTAAATAACGCAGCTGAGCAGCATCCACAGTCAAGTATATTGGATATTACAAGTAACCAATTAGAGAAAACATTTCGTACTAATATTTTCAGTATGTTTTATTTAACCAAAGCAGTACTTCCTAACCTAAAAAAAGGAAGTGCGATCATCAATACTTCATCCATAACAGCATATCAAGGTAGCAAAGATTTAATTGATTATTCTGCAACAAAAGGAGCGATCACATCCTTTACTCGATCACTATCAGAGGAATTAGCTGACAAAGGAATTCGTGTAAATGCTGTAGCACCTGGTCCTATTTGGACACCGTTAATTCCTTCTACATTCACAAAAGAAAAAGTTGATTCCTTTGGAGGGGATACTCCAATGAAAAGACCTGGTCAACCAGAGGAATTAGCCCCTGCTTACGTATATTTAGCTTGTAAGGATTCAAGCTATGTCAGTGGACAAATGATCCATGTAAATGGTGGAACGATTGTTAACGGCTAAATTGGTTTTCTGAATTTAAGTCTTAAAATAAAAAAGGGCCCTCAAGTCTTTTTAAACTTATTCAGCCCCTTTTTTCATAGTCAAGCAAATCAAGAAAATTATAAAATTATCCCATGTGGATAAATAAGGGCGTGTTAAGCCGCGTCCAGAAACGAGGCGACTTCATGAATCGCCTACGATAAGTCAGGATCGGATCGTAAGCTCACCGTGATTCCTTTATCTCCGTTGACTCGCTCCAATCGCTACGTTTCTAATCGGACACGCTTTTGTTCCTTATTTATGTCTTCCAGGCTGGTCATATACATATTCAGGAAAATCAGTAATAATTCCATCCACGCCTAGCTTTAACAGTCGATCTGCCTGTTCCTTTTCTCTGACCGTATATGGCCAAATATCCAAACCTATGTCATGAATTCTGTCTACTAATTCAGCGTCTAAAATATTCATATTTGGGTTGAAATAGTCAGCATAAGAAGCAAATTCCTCAAGCTCTTGATCCGTAACATCTTTCCAGCTCATTCCAGCCAGTACTCCTACAGGTATACGTGGTAATAAAGATTTGGTCGTTAACACAGAATCATGATTGAAAGATTGAATAATAATCTTATTATTTCTTGGCTTATCCATATTTCGTTCCTTTAATGCATTAGCTACCTTCTCCTCGATGCCAGGATATAATTCTGGTGATTTTAACTCAACTAAGATACCAATTTTTCCGCGAAAAGCATCTAATACTTCTTCGAAGGTTGGAATCTTCTCGCCGGCAAATTCATCACTGAACCAACTTCCTGCATCTAGTTGTTTTAATTCCTCTAACGTATGATCTCCAACATAACCCGTTCCATTTGTAGTACGGTCTAGTGTGGTGTCATGAATAAGTACTAATTCTCCATCTTTTGACATTTGAACATCAATCTCAATGTAATCTGCTTTCATTTTAAACGCCTCATGAAAAGCTGCCATCGTATTCTCTGGAGCATGTCCTGATGCACCCCTATGTGCTACATTGACAACTTTATTTCTCTTACTAATTTCACTGTTTGATGCAAATGTAGCTGTGGTAAACATGGACATGACAATAAATGTCATTAGCAAAATTGAAACAATACGCTTCATTAAATCTCCCTCTCTTTGTTCTGTATTTAATTCTATTATAACGATGCTCTGTTAATTCAAACTAAACTGAAGATTAAGAGATTGTAAGAAAAAAACCACCTAAAGTAATGGGCTTATTGACACACATATAAAAACTGAGCAAAATTCGCTCAGTCCTTATCACTAAATGCTCAGATTTACGCTTCCTCTA
>NZ_JAJERH010000056.1 GCF_016919725.2 Virgibacillus sp. AGTR | reverse complement strand
ACAAATAGAAACGGAGCGAGTCAACGGAGATAAAGGAAGCACGGTGAGCTTGCGAGCCGATGATGACTTAGCTTAGGGCGATTCGTGAATTCGCCTCGTTTCTGGGCGCTGGAGCTTGAGACACGGCTCAACACGCCCATTTTTATCCACATGGGCTAATTTTAATTTTTCTAGACAACAAAAAAACTGACAAAGATTGTCAGTCCTTTTTATAATGCATAGCAATTAAGGTAGTATCATCCTGGCGATTAGATTCACTTACATATTCAAACGTCTGCGTAATTGCCTTGACATCTTCATTTAAAAAATATTTTTCCGACAGATCTCTATCCGAAACTCCATCAGAAAACATGATAAACATCATATTTGATTCTAGCTTTTCTTGAATGATTTTAAAGGGACGGTGATAGCCTGCCAAATAACCAGCATTAGGTATATTTCGCTTTTTCTTTTGATTTTTCACGATGGTAAGGATACCAATGTTTCCAATCGAAGAAAAAGAGTACATTCCTGTAGTAAAATCGAGCTTAAGAATACCAACTACAACACCACGTTTGCCATATAACTGTTCGTTACATTTTTTTATAATACCTTCTATTGACGTATGAGCATTATCTTGAATAATATTAATCACAATTTGGGACGATTCCTTTGCAAATTCACCACTACCAAGTCCATCTGCCACAGCACAAATAAATTCTTTATCTGTTTCCTTGTAAAAGTAACTGTCCCCACAATAATAATTACCTTTCTTCGCTCTTTGAAAGACAGATACCTGTACACGTTTCATAATTATTCAAGAACCTCCGTACTTTCTGACTGTATGGCCTCTCTTAGCTTACGCAAGGATCGACGCTGAAGTCTAGAAACATGCATTTGCGAAATCCCTAGTAACTCTCCAGTTTCCTTTTGACTCATGTTTTCAAAATAGGTATATTTCAAGATTTGCTGTTCACGCTCAGATAAAATAGGGAGTATCTTTTCTAGTAGCATTCGTTGATCGATCGTATTATATCCAGCCTCTTCATTGCCAACCAAATCTAAAATTGCTACCGTACTACCATCGGAATCTGCTTCAATTTTTCTGTCTACAGATAATGCTTTATAGCTTTTTCCCATCTCCATTGTCTCAAGAATATCCTCTTCCGATACTTCTAGATAGTCTGCTATTTCTCTCACTGTTGGGGATTTCTGATTGTTTGTCGTTAGTGTATCTACTGCTTTTTTTATTTTTGGTCCTAGTTCTTTTATTCGTCTTGGTACATGGACACTCCAGGTTTTATCGCGAATAAATCGTTTAATTTCTCCGATTATAGTAGGTATTGCGAAAGATTCAAAGGATTTACCAAATGACGGATCATACCTTCTAACTGCAGCTAATAGCCCGATCATACCAACTTGAACAAGATCTTCATGAATAGCACTATTTCTTGAGTACTTGCGTGCAATCGACTCGACTAGATCCTTATAAGTAAGAACTAGCTTCTCTTGTAATGCTTCATCAGTCGGTTCTTGTTGGATAGCTTCAATTAGCTGGTAAACCTCATCTCTTCCGCTATTGTGTGGTTGAGATTTGGTCGTCATCAAAGTCCACCTCAGTTTCGTGTATATACTTAGTCATCAATACAATGACACCATAGTTATTGTTAATTTGTACTTTATCCATTAGTGCATCAATTAAGAACAGACCAAAACCCCCTTCTCTTAGATCTTCAATTGATTCCGTATTTTTATATGGTCCAATACCATCTTTGACTTCATTTAGGTTAAAGCTTCCTCCATGGTCTGCTACCATTACCTCTAAACGGTCCTCATAAACTCCAAAACCTATTGTTACTTCGCCATCATCCTGCTCATGATAAGCATGAGTCACAGTATTTGTAATTGCTTCAGAGATAGCGACTTTCAAATCCTCAATATCCTCGTAAGAAAAACCCATTCTATTCGCTATGCCTGAGATACTTAATCGAACAACACCGACATATTCTGCTTTCGCAGGAACTTTCAATTCAATAAAATCAAATCTCTCCATTATTCGCTTCCACCCCGAATCGCAGCATTTATATCCATAATTTCATCTAGTCCTGTTATTTTAAATAATCGAAGCACACGATCTTGTATATTTACTAGCCGCATCATACTTTCATGTTCTTTTGTAGACTTCAATGCACTAATAAATATCCCTAAACCAGTGCTATCCATATACGTGACATTTTCAAGATCAACTTCGACTATATTTCCACGTTGTTGCGTTAACGGAAGTAACGTCTCTTTTAATTGTGGTGCTGTATACGCATCTATTTCACCCGAAAGATTGACGATTGACTTTTTCGTCTCTTCCACTACATTAATGGTTAAATTCATAATTGCTTCCTCCTATATCTTCACGATAAGACATATTGTATAATATCGCTTCTTATAGTTTGACTTCTCCATAACATTTACCCACATAACACCACGATTAAACTTCCCGTCGTAATATAAGTAACGTAAAGTCATCTCGCAGTTCAAAATTCTGTAGACGTTCGAAGTATTTAAAAACCTGATTTACCATCTCCTGAGCGGGTAGATGCGCATATTGTCTGATGACACTCAATACTTCTTCACTTTCAATAAAACGATCACCATCTCTACACTCTGTAACTCCATCTGTAAGCATGATAACTAAGTCATTTTTATGAATGTTTAATTCATATTGACCATAATCGGCATCAGGGGTCACACCGAGCACGAGGCCTTTTGTTTCCATCTCTTCAAATATATCCTTCTCAGCGTTATAATAAAACCCAGGCTCATGACCAGCTGAGGCGTAACGAAGTGTGTGTTCGGAAGGTATATATTGTGCATAACACATAGTAATAAACATACTGGGGTCAACATTTCTTTCGACTACACGATTTAGATTCTTTAAAATTGCCCTTGGTTCCATTGCCTCCTCAGGATAACTATCCATGGCATATTTAATCATAGACATACACAAAGCTGCTGGAATTCCTTTACCAATAACATCTGCCATAGCAATACCTAATGAACCATCACTTCCCTTTACAAAGTGATGATAATCACCATTCATTTGGTGCGCAGGTACACTAATAACACCAATATCCAGTCCTTCTATTTCTGGTTTTATTGTTCCAAGTAGTGTTTCCTGCATACTAGCGGCTACGGATATTTCGGATTTCAATTCAGACTGCTTTTCACGTAGCATTTGGTATTCCTGATGTGCGATACCATAGGCAATCATAGCTTCTAATAAAAAATTCATGGAAGACTGTATATCTTCACTTAGAGAAGGATACAGCTCCGCTAAAGCCTGAATGTGCATATTCACGATCTCATCTGGTAGGATATGATTTTTTATAAAGGATTTACTGACCTGCTCTACTTCATAAAGTGATTGTTCATCCTTTGTTTCAATGTAACGCTTCATCAATTCTTTATAATTTTCTACGTCTATTTTAACGGTATCATCCATACGTATCCCCCTAACATCCAACAAAAAGCAAGAGCATTTGACAGTATATATAAAGATAGGGTGTGCACTTCTTAATCATGTACACACCTCGGTTCCATTAAAGTGAAACTTCAATTAGTGGAGGTTTTGTCTTATCCCCCACGGATGGTTAGTACACTAAGGGTATGACCTCAAGGCCTTTGAACCAATTGGACATTTACTGCAGTCGATCTCCCACTTTCCATATAAATTTCACTTTATTGCATGAAAGGGGGTTTACTGCCAGTTATATGTGGGATAAAACTATCTTAACCACTTTATTGCTTTTATTCTTGTACCTTTCCCGACTTCTGATTGCAAATCAAACTCGTCCATTAATCGCTTTACTCCCGGTAATCCAGCCCCCAGTCCACCTGAAGTAGAATAACCATCCTCCATTACCTGACCAATATCTTCAATGCCTGGACCGACATCAATGGCTATCATACACATTCCTTTATGCTCAAGGTTATCAATAACTTCGAAACATATCTGTCCATGCTCCGCATATAAGTAGATATTCCTAGCCAGTTCAGATATTGTTGTAGCAATCCGAGCTTGATCAACGATACCGAAACCAACCTTCTTCGCAATATCTCTCCCTAATTGCCTGGCACCTACTATATCCCACTCTTTCTTTATATTTACGCAAGATTGAGGTTTCATAGGCTCTATTCCCCCAATTCCTGGTAGAGTTTGATAAGGCCTTGTTCTAAATTTAATGCAGTTGGAACATTTTTTAAATGAATCCCTAAATCAATTAATGTCATTGCAACTGCTGGCTGAATACCTGTTAAAACTACCTTCGCCCCCATAAGATCTGACATTGTAACCACATCACCTAAAACTTTAGCAATAAATGAATCAATGATTTCGACGGATGTTAAATCAATGACTACACCAGAAGAACCACTTTTATGAATTTTATCTAAGAGATCCTCCTGAAATTGAATTGCTGTTTGATCATCTATCTCTGTCTGAATGGAGATCAATAAATAATTATGGAGTTTTAAGATTGGTATTCGCAATGCCTTCACTCCCCTTTCAATGACTGAATTAATTCTTCAATACTTTCTTCTTTCGTTTCTAAATCAACTATCTTTCGGTTTGTTATTTCCAATGCGCTTCTAAAACCTTTTTTCAGCGAGCTCTTTGTCGGAAACTTCCCTAAATCAATACCAAGATTTACAATTGTTTGGGCAATTTCTGGGCGAATCCCAACAAGAATACATGTTGACCCGATTAAACGAACGGCTTCCGCAGCTTGAATAATATGATGCGCAACCATCGTATCTACAACAGGAACACCAGTAATATCAATTAGCACCACTTCCGAGTTATGCTTAATCACGCCGTCTAACAAATTCTCCATGATTAACTTTGCTCGCTCTGTATCGATCGTTCCAATTAATGGCATAATTGTAATACTATCCATAACAGGAATTAATGGAGCTGATAGTTCCTGAAGAGCGACTCGCTGTAAAGAAACAATATTCTCCCAGCTACCAGAATACTCATTTACCAATTGTCTAATTAACGGCTCCACCCATGCATCTACGCTTTTAAGAACATTAGAGATAAAAGCAGAGTCTACTTGTTCAGATTGACTTAAAATATAATCTACAGTGACTCGGCGAAATACTTGTAGACCATCAGTGATATAGCTTAATGGCCAACCAAGATTAATAATCTTTTCGGAAAAGCTCTCAACTGCCTTCGGTGGCCCTGCATTTTTTATACTTGTAAAGATAACATTAACAAACTCTCTATTGGTGCTTTCAAATAATTCATCGGAAATACTTGAAGTATAATTCCCATCTTTCAATGAATTGATTTCTTCCATCCACATTTGTACAATTGAGTCACTGTTTTCAATCGCAATCTTCTTAAATTTCTCGTCCATTGGATTACCCCCATTTATGGTTAAATGATTGTTAATGATTGTTATAGGTGTAAAGTGAAAGTTCTCTTCAAAGTGACTGTTACTAAGCAATATACGAAACTTTTATTATAGCTAACTAAATACAATTATGTCAGTTACGTTTATTGACTATTAACCCGCAATAAAACAATTTTTCATCTGACATTGCTACTTATTTTTTTGTTTATAACCCTGTCTTGTCAAAGTTAATTGTAACACAGATCAAAATTATGTATGAAGAATAATGTCGTATTTCTGCATGCAAAAACACCCTTGTTCTTCTATAAACAAGGGTGTTTTTATTGACCATACATATCTTTCAGCCCTAGACTGATTTCTAATGCTTGGTTAATCTTATTCATCATTTCTTTATCTAACTTTGTTATTTTATCTGTTAATCGTTGTTTATCAAGCGTTCTAATTTGTTCTAGCAAAATAACGGAATCCCGATCAAATCCATAACGTTTTGCGTTAATCTCCACATGCGTTGGGAGCTTCGCTTTCTGAATTTGTGCTGTAATTGCTGCGACAATAACGGTAGGACTGAAACGATTCCCGATATCATTTTGCAGGATCAATACCGGGCGCACGCCTCCCTGCTCTGATCCAACAACAGGGGAAAGGTCAGCGAAATATACTTCGCCTCTTTGTACGATCAAATGGTTACACCCCGATCACAGAGCGTTCCAAGGTATTTTTTGCCTCCTCTTCAGCTTGAAAAGCTTCTGAAGCAATTGTTAAATTAATGCGGCCCATTTCTTCATAGCCTCGTTGCATCGTTTCACGAAATTGTTGGATATGCTCATCTCTTTTGTGTTGAAGATAGCTTCTAGTTGCCTGACAAATGAAATCACTTAAATCACTATTCTCATATTTCATTAGACCATCCACCTCATTTAACAGGTTTTTCGGTATCTTAACTAATACTTCTTGTAAGCTCTCTGACAAAACCATCACACCTCCGCCAACTGTTGAACGAACTTTGTAAAAGTCATTTTTAATGATATCATTGAATTCGCCCATTTGCAAAGGGTTCCCTAATTTTTTTCAAAAAATATCTTGTTTTGTCGTTTATTCTTTCTCTAAATGTGGTATATCATGTAATTAAGTTAATTATGATGAGCTTTTCCTTAAAGGCCTTTATATATTCGTGGAATCCGCTTATTAATTACACAAGGAATCTCGTAATTAATTGTCTCTGCATGCTCGGAGATTTCATCCATTGCAATAAACGTGTCGTCTTGCCTGCCAATAAATGTGACCTTTGTTCCGACAGGGTAAGCGCGGTCCAGTCGAACCATGGTTTGATCCATGCAAATTCTGCCGACTATTGGTAATCGTTTTCCATTGATTAATACTGAAAAACCCTGCATTTTTCGCAGCCACCCATCACCATATCCAATAGGTATTGTACCAATCCATTCTTTTTCATTTGCCGTATACGTACAGCCGTAACTTACAGTATCTCCAGATTCAATTTGTTTGACATGCACTAGATTGCTGTGTAACGAAAAAGCCTGCTTTAAGTCTATCTCCCCCTTATCTTTTACTGCTTTAGAAGGATATAATCCATACATGGCAATACCAAATCGAATATAATCGTACATATCTTCTGGTAAACGAATAGCACTCGCACTATTGCCTATATGAATATCAAGCTCCCCAGCCCAATGCTGCTTCAGTTTCGATAACAGTATTTCAAATCGCTCCTTTTGCTGTAAAAAGTAAGCTGACTCTGGTTCATCTGCTGTTGCAAAATGGGTGTATACTCCTGTTAAATATATGCTTTTATTTTTATTTAATGCATATAGAATAGAATATAGCTCTTTCTCTGACCTTATGCCGATCCTCCCCATACCAGAATCGACTTTTAAATGAAGCTTTAATGGTTTAGCAAGTGTATAACTATTTACTTGATCTAGCCAATCCTGTTGAAAAAAGGTTAATGTAATATCAAGTTCGGCTGCTACAACAGCTGATTCAGGAGGAACCCAGCCCAATACCAAGATCGGCGCTGTTATTTGAGCCTTTCGTAATTCAATTGCCTCCTCAAGCAATGCCACAGCTAACGCTTCCGCTCCAGCTGTCAGGGCTTTTTTTGCTACAGGAATACTCCCATGACCGTAGCCATCCGCTTTTACAACAGCAATTACTTTACTTGTTATCGGGAGCTTTTGTTTTATTTGTTTTATATTATATGCAATTGCCTCCAAATCTATTTCAACCCAAGTATATCTATGTAATTCCACTAGCTCTAACTCCTTTCGCAAATAACGCGAGGTTTCTTACGTTAATGGTTATATAAATTGAAACTTCAATCAGTTCGTGAGTTGGTTTAGCCCCCACTGATAGTTCGTATCACAAGGATATGAACTAAAGGACATTGAACCCTCGAACATTTACTGACAGTCGATCCCCCACTTACCAATAGTGGATTCTCTTTATCGCGCTTGAATTGGAGGTATTACTGCCAGTTATATAGGGATAAAAATAATAATACCCCTATTATTTCTTGGGGGGAGGTTGATGTCAATATTATGATAATGAGTAATTGCAAAACCTGAAGTAAAACCACAATCGAACGTCTTGAGTATAGCTACAATTCATTCGCTTAATCAGATCACTTATGTTAAAAATAACCAAAAATAAAAGCAGACCCCAAGTAATTGCGAGTCTGCTTGTTAGAATTTCATGTTACTTCACTTCTTTACTTTGCACAGATTGAGCAACCTGAATTAGTTCTTGCTTCGTTAATTCATCACTTGCTAACATGAAGTCTACCCCATTATGAGACCACTCTAACTTGTTAGCTGAAATTGCTCCAACAGCAAATCCTAGATTGACAATTTCTCCCTTCACTTCATTTGGAGACATCATTGTCGTTTGTACCTTTGATTTTTCTTCGACCAACGTGAAATTTTTTTCACCCTCAAAGGTCAAAATTACACGTTCCCCTTCTTCCGTTGAGGCTTCTTTTTTCTCTGTTAATTCAGATCCTGCCATATAAGAAGGATAAAATACAGTAAGTGTATCTTCCACACCATCTCCAGAAACCTCTTCCTCAGCTACTGCTCCACTCGCCATATTCTTCTTCATAGTAAAGTCATTGTCTTTAAACGTAGCTTTTTTGTCAAAGCTCGAAAATTTTACTTCTACCAATGCATTCTTATCCTTATCTAGTACATTTACCTGAACAGGCTGAAAGGTTTTCTTATCAAAGTAAATTTCTTGATATGGCAAATTATTGTTGCTTTGATAATTTGTTTTTGTTTTAAAGATATAATGGGAGTCACTCACTTCAAATGCTGCTTCCTTATCTTTTTCAATATCCTTAACTAAGGATTGATAAAGATATGGTTGACTGCTATTATCTGGCCATTCTGATTGAAATTTAAAGCTTTTGCTTAATGCAGGCGTTAAAACAAATACACCATCTTTATTTTTTAGGATAATCTGATTTCCTTTTTCGTCTTCATTGTTAGATAAGGCAACGCGATAGAGATCATCCTTTTTATGCCAAACATCAATATTGAACTTTTGCTGCTCCTGGCCGGTATTCATACTCATTTCTGCTTTAGCTTTGTAACCATCCATTTCATCCAAATTGTCTTTTAATTCTGCAACAACATCCTCCTGTGATTTTTCTCCACAGGCTGATAATAATAGTACGAAGCCAAATACAATGATCCAACCGCCAATTTTTCTTTTCATGGACATATCTCCCTTGTCTCAGTTAAAAACAAAGGGAACGTTATCACCTAATACCTCTCAAGAAATAATACGAAATACCTTCGCAAGCCCATCGATCACATCACTAGCGAGTAGGTCATGATAGGAATGCTTTTCACTTATTAATTCATCTGCGGACCTTCCATGAATATAACAAGCATTACACAGCGCTTGAAAAATCGTTTGTCCCTGCATAATCATTGCTAAGATAATGCCTGTTAACACATCTCCACTTCCCCCTTTGGCAAGACCAGGATTACCAGACATATTCACAACTTGCTCACCTTCAGGAGATGTAATAATGGTAATCATTCCCTTGAGAACGACATAGGAGTTATTTTTAATAGCGAATTCACGCGAATACCTAAATGGTTCTAGGAGTAACTCATTTACAGTAATCCCTAAAAGCATTGCCATTTCTCCAGGATGCGGTGTGATTACTGTTGGATAACGCCTATTTTCTATATCTAAAAGATCCTCTTTTATATGATATAGGCCATCCGCATCTATCACAATCGGACATTCAGCTGTATGAACTAAGCTTCGAACCAAATCACCGGTACACGTTCTTCTTCCCATGCCCATTCCTATAGCGACAGCATGATAGCCTTCTAGACTTACATCAGTTCGGTTATCAAGAAAACCATTTGTTTCAGATAATTCTTTATAGGTAGCTTCTATACAATTAGCAGAAAGCATCCGAATGACGCCTTCGGTAGTTGCTCCAGTAATGAGACCCGCTCCAGCTCGTAGCGAAGCTTTTAAACTCATAGCTAGCGCACCCGGCATCTCCTTACTCCCTCCTATCACCAGACCCTTACCGTGCTCTCCTTTATGATCATCTGGTTTCCGATCAGGTAAACTATTCCGAACATCATCTATTCCCCATACGAATCTAGATGTGTTAGTTTTGAAAGCACGGGAAGGTAAACCAATGGAAACAGGCTCCCACTTTCCGTAATAAGGAGAGGTGTGATTCAAAAACGCACTGACCTTCGGCGCACCTATAACAAAAGTATAGTCTGCTTGAATAGAAATAAATTCCCCTTTACCTTCATCTGCCGGTAGTCCCGAAGGAATATCTACAGAAATTACTTTTTTCGCTTCACGGTTAATATAATGAACCAACGATGCTAATGGTTCACGTAATATCCCCTTCGAACCAATGCCAATTATTGCATCAATGATTACATTATTACTAGTTATCATTGATGTACATTTACCCTCAAATAAGGATATGATGCCTCCGCACCTTTCAAATAGTCGTTTATGATAATACGCATCTCCAAGGATTTTATCATTAGCAACCACCTGTAGTACCTGAACAGCATAACCTTTGTCTAGAAGTGTTCTAGCTATAACAAAACCATCTCCACCATTATTACCTGAACCAGCAAGCACGCAAATCTTGTCCGTATCCTTAACAATTGCTGTCACACGATCAGCAACAGCTCGTCCAGCATTCTCCATTAACAATTTCCCATCTAAACCAATTTCGGTCATTGCAAAGTGATCGATATCGTACATTTCCTTTGCGGTGACAATATACAATGTGTTCCCTCCTACCCGCACTAAAATATATGAGACAACCTGAGCGATTATGCATGTCCTTATAGAGCTTCAATCACAATTTGCGCAGCAGCATAATCAGCCGTATGTGTAATGGACAAAAATATTTTCTCTTTTCCATACCCTTTAGCATGTAAAATTGGAGCACCATTCTCTCCAATTTGAATCTCTATATCCTGAAAGCTAAGCCGTCCGATGCCTATTCCTACAGCTTTAGCAAATGCTTCTTTCGCTGCAAATCTACCAGCTAAAAATTCCACCTGCCTCCTCTTGTTATGGAGAGCATAGAATCTCTCCCTTTCGATCGGAGTTAAAATTCTTTCTATTATACGTGGAGTTCTCTGCATACTATTTTCTATACGATATAACTCAATAAGATCAATTCCTATTCCTCTGATCATGAACATCTTACTCCTTTTCAAACTGGCTAAAGTCGTTAAATACACCTGAAGAATCCAATCGAATTACTTCTCTTATTATTGCATCAGTCTATTCGTGCAAATTACTATGTTTTTAATTATTATTTTAGTACGATAAAATTGGTCATACTATACATGATCGTATATTACAATAATAATAATAACAATAACGAATGGAATACCATAGTAATTCTATTTCTAAAAAAGTATAAGTCGGGGGAGTCCAATGTTTATACGAAATGAAAGAAGTATAAAAGAATTTAGGCAAGCATATCCTATTGTAACTACTTTAGTTATTATTCATCTTGGATTATGGATAATCATTGATCTTTTACAGTTACCATTCGGTGACACGCTCTATCAGTTCGGAGCAGGTAGCAATTACTATATTCATCAAGGAGAGTATTGGCGTCTAATAACACCAATTTTCCTTCATGTAAACTTGACACATGCATTATTCAATTCATTCTCCCTCGTATTATTCGGACCTGCTCTTGAGCAAATGCTTGGTAGAACAAAATTTATAATTGCTTATTTAGCAGCTGGATTTATTGGCAATTTAGGGACATATCTCTTCGGCTCATTGGATTTCTCCTTTGTCCATGTCGGTGCATCTGGTGCTATCTTTGGTTTGTTTGGGATTTATATATTTATGGTTACATTCCGTAAACATCTCATTGATCAAACAAGCTCACAAATAATACTAACGATCGTAATCGTGGGACTTATTATGACATTCATCCGTCAAAACATTAATATTTATGGACACATTTTTGGTTTTATTGGTGGATTCGCGATTGCCCCCATCGTACTGACAGGCGCAAAAATGTATAATCCCTGGGCTACAGTTGCCACAAGAAGAAATCATTCAGATGACTCGATCCAATTTGACCCTAATCGCTGGAATAAAAAACGCTTTCCAGCAAAATGGAAGAATCATATTTGGTGGATTATTTTTGCGATTTTAGTTTTTCTTGGATTAATGAGTAGAATTTTATAATTATCTTAAAAAAGGCTAACCCGCTCAGTACTCGGGTTGGCCTGTTCTGATTATCGTTCATAACTATACAAACCTATTACAGGAGAAAAAAATGACAAATATTAATGATATTGCAAAGATAGCCGGAGTATCCGTATCAACGGTTTCGAGAGTGCTAAATAATTATAAATACGTTTCTGAGGAAAAAAGAAACGCCGTTCAAAAAGTCATTAACGATTTAAACTACACACCTAATAAAAATGCGATTGATCTAATTCGCGGAGAAACAAATATAATTGGAGTAATCCTACCTTATAATAATAATCAAGCTTTTGATCAAATGTTACAAGGAATCCTTCATAGATCAGTAAAAATGGACTTTTCTGTCATTGTTCTTCCTACCAAATATGATAAAAAGAAAGAATTGGAATACCTCGCTATGCTAAAAAATAAATTACTAGACAGTATCATCATAACCTCAAAAGCAAATGCGTGGGATGAAATCTTACCGTTTACAACTTATGGATCCATCATCTCTTGTGAATATACAGACTTCAAGAAAATAGGCTGTTCTTATATTGACAGATATGCTTCCTATATAGACGCCTTTCAAACATTAAAGGAATTGGGGCATTCCTCTGTTGCTTTTACGACTGCTAGGGGAGAAGAAAGTCTTAGTACACAGCAAACTTGCCAAGCGTATAAAGAAGTATTCGGAGAACTTAGACCCGGCACGTATATTTCGCAATGCTATTGTCTAGAGGACGGCTTTCAGGCAGCCAAAAGGTTCTTCGCCCTTAATAATAAACCAAGTGCTATATATGCCAACGGCGACGAGGTTGCGGGTGGAATTTATCAATATGCGCAATCTTCTGGCTTAAAAGTACCTGAAGATTTGGCAATAATCGGACAGGAAAACCAACCAGTAGGGGTGGCACTGGGTTTAGCTACTGTAGATCATCATTTAATGCATGTTGGCGAGCAGGCTTTTGAGCTTGCTATCAGAAAATCCCGTGATAAAATAAAAATTCCATATAATATTATTCGGCGATCTTCAATCTGACTATTGACCTGAAATCCATTTCATCATCTACCATAAATGTATCATAAGATGGGAGATGAATAGGCATGTATAAAAGCTTTATATTTGATTTAGATGGAACGATTATTGATTCAGAAAGAATTGGGCTTGAGGCATTACAATCCACATTACGACAAATCGGAATTCTAAAAGATATTGAAGAGTTACGTTTTTCCATCGGGATTCCTGGATTAAGAACTTTGGAAATCCTTGAGATCGCAGATATTCCAACCACACTCAATACTTGGTTAGAAAAGCAAAAACCTTTCATGAAACATGTACCTGTATTTCAAGGTATGATTGAGGTCATTGCCAAACTTCCAAATACGGCAATCGTAACTTCTCAAAATAAGAAAGAATTGCAAGCCGGATTTGAAAAATTAAATATTGCTCATCACTTTCAATCCGTTATTTGTGCAGATGATACCGAAAAACACAAGCCTAATCCAGAACCACTAGAATTAGCACTTAAAATATTGAATTGTAAAGCAAGTGAGGCAATCTATATAGGTGATTCTGTATATGATTTAAGATGTGCAAAATCCGCTGGTGTTGATTTCGGGTTAGCCTATTGGGGGGCAAAATCCAAAGAAGGCTTTGAAGATGCAAATTATATATTCACTACCCCCAATGAACTATTAAATTGTAAGCAGACTATTTAGAAAATACGTGATAGAGAAACTAATACTGGAACATAAAAAGTTGGGGGTTTTGTTTATTCCCCACTAATGGTTAGTACCACAAGGGTATGACCTAATGGTCTTTGAAGCCATCAGTCATATACTGGCAGTGAGTCACCTACTTACCACTATTGGTTTCACTTTATTGCTTGAAGTGAGGGTATTACTGCCAGTTATAAGTGGGGAAACTTCGAAAAAATTCAAAATTAATAGTGGAAGCATAGTTGTAAATAAAGCATTGCACCATCTTCTGCAAGCGCACGATTAGAAACGTAGCGACTGGAGCGAGTTAACGGAGATAAAGCTACTTGACGTGGCGTATATAGAATTCCCCTGCCTTTTCACCTGATCCCATTGCAAATTAACCAATCAGATATTCATATGCATCACCTAAAACATCACCTTTTTGTAAGGCAACCATATTTAAATTAGCACGTTATTAAAAAGCTGCCGAGAAAAAATTTCTCGACAGCTTGAAGCTTCTTACAACGAAGAAGTTGTAATGATATGATTAGGAATCACGATTCCTGCGCTTCTGGTAATTTCCCTTTCTATTACGTCCACCTTGATTGCGCCCTCCTTGGCCACCACGACCGCTTTGACCACGTTTACCATAGAACCGTTTATTATTTGATCGACGATTATCCTTAGAACGCTGCGCCTTCTTCACGCTAACAGGGGCTACAGAAGATATTTTGACTGGTGTATCTTTTCGTTCCTTTGTAAGCAATTTAAGAGCTGCTGCAATTACAGAGACAGAATCGTGCTCCTCTAACAATTGATTAGCAGTTTGATGATAATCCTTTAGATCTTTCTTCTCTATCGTATCCATAATTTTCTTCAGCGCTACCTGCTGTTGACCTTTTTGAGCATCATGATTAGTCGGTGGAACTAAACGCTTCATTTTACTCTTCGTTACTTTCTCGATCAACTGCAAGTGTGCCATTTCTCGTGGAGTAATAAAGGAAATAGCCTCACCTGTACGACCTGCACGACCTGTACGCCCAATACGGTGTACATAGCTCTCTGGATCCTGTGGAATATCAAAATTATATACATGGGTAACACCGGATATATCAAGACCTCTAGCAGCCACATCCGTAGCCACTAAAACATCGACACGCCCATTCTTAAACTTGTTTAACACTGACATCCGTTTCCCTTGTGTTAAATCACCATGAATTCCTTCTGCGCGATAACCTCTTGCTTGTAAACCTTCTGTTATTTCATCTACCCGCTTTTTCGTACGACTAAATACGATTGCTAGATCAGGTGAATGAATATCTAAATGATTATTCAACGTATCAAACTTATATTTTTCAGGAATTTCTATAAAATATTGGTCAATATTTTCAACTGTCATTTCCTTCGCTTTGATCTTAATCTCTTTAGGTTGCTTCATTAAATTTGTTGCAATATCACGTATTTCTTTTGGCATCGTAGCCGAAAATAGAAGTGTTTGTCTTTCTTCAGGTATGCCTTTTAGAATATCGCGAATATCATCAATAAAACCCATGTTTAGCATTTCATCTGCTTCATCTAAGACAGCAGTTTGAATATTATTTGTACGTATCGTTTTTCTACGCATATGGTCAAGTAATCTACCTGGAGTTGCAACTACAATTTGGGGACCATCCTTTAGTGAACGAATTTGACGGTCCATATGCTGTCCACCATATACCGCAAATGCACGTACCCCTTTTAATTTTCCAAGTCGATTAAGTTCTTCCGCTACTTGAATTGCTAATTCTCTTGTCGGGGCTACAACTAGCCCTTGGATTTTTCGTGCTTTGGCATCCAATTTTTCGATCATAGGAATACCAAAAGCAGCGGTTTTACCTGTTCCTGTCTGCGCTTGTCCAATAACGTCATTACCCTGTATCGCTAATGGTATTGTTTCTGCTTGAATTGGGGTTGCTTCTTCAAAACCCATTCTCTCCAATGCTTTCATTATGGGATTTGAGATGCCTAGTTCTTTAAATGTTGTCACCTATTCCTCTACTCCTTTTTTGTGTAAAAATTTTATTGTAAAAGAGGCCGTGTTGCTTCTATACTTTAGTCCTTGTTATGGTCCCCGCTTTCACAGCATCGTATTAGAGGATCTTCAAAAAGTCCATGAAATAGTATGCAGATCGTATTCTGCTCCTCAGACCATTATATTACTAACCATATAAAGGCTGTACTTCTTGATCCAATCTTGCCCTTTTGTAAGAACACACACTATAAAATTTATTTAAAGGGAATCTACACAAATCGTATCACTTAAAATTTATATTCTATTAATAGAATGTATTTTTATACTTCCTAAAGTACAAAAAGGCTTCACCTTATATGGTAAGAGGCCTCAATCGTAAACTCATGCAATCAATATCATAACATATTTTTCACAAGGATACTAATTAGATAAATGATTTTTTAGTAATACCATGATAAAATGAATGAGATATACAAGATAGAAATAAGGAGGTTTGGGATGCGTCTTCCTCCATTTAATCCATACATTGCAGTTGTAATCGGAGTAATTTCTGTATCGACGTCTGCTATATTTGTCAGGCTTGCTGATCAAGCACCTGCTTCGATAATAGCCAATTACCGATTAGTATTTGCTGTATTATTGATGGCTCCCATCATTTTATTAAAATATCGTCATGAATTAAAGTTAATAAATAGAAAAGACTGGCTTCTATCTATTCTTGCAGGAGTTTTTTTAGCCTTCCACTTTATATTATGGTTCGAATCCTTAAATTTTACTTCCGTAGCTAGTTCTGTCGTACTAGTATCCTTACAACCAATTTTTGCATTTTTAGGTACGTATTTCTTTTTTCAGGAACGTTTTTCATCTGGAGCAGTAATAAGTATGTTGATTGCATTAATCGGAAGCATTATCATAAGCTGGGGTGACTTTAAAATAAGTGGAATGGCTTTATATGGAGACATATTGGCATTGGGCGGTGCTATAACGGTTACGGCATACTTTTTACTTGGACAACGAGTTAGAAGAAGCCTTTCTTTGATGAGCTATACATTTGTAGTATATAGTGTTAGCGCCATTACACTTATACTATATAATTTAGCTTTTCAACATCCTTTTTTTGGATATCCAGCAGACCATTGGTGGGTTTTCTTAGCACTAGCTATCATTCCTACTTTTCTTGGTCATACCCTGTTTAATTGGGCGTTAAAATGGCTGAGCACAGCGACTATCTCAATGGGAATTGTATTTGAACCAGTTGGAGCCTCCATACTTGCCTATATTATTTTAGAAGAGAAGGTAACCGCCTTTCAATTACTGGGTGGTACCATCGTTTTATTTGGATTGTTCCTATTCATTTTAAGTACAAACCAGAAAAAGAAGGTAACCATTGCAAAAAAAGAACAACAAGATTAATTTATATGAAATGGGTGAAGGCATGCACATACAATTAATGACAGATGGCGGAGCTGATATTCCACAGCGTTTGCTTCGTAAAACAGAGATTATTCAAGTACCGTTATACCTGCACTTTAGTGATGGTCAATACAAAAGCGATGTCGATTTAGACTTACCAACTTTTCATAAAAAAATAAAGGAAATGAATGAACTTCCACGTTCTGCTGCTCCTAGTCCAAATGACTTTTACGAGGCATATAAACAAGTAAGTAAACAAACTCCTATACTTATGCTTAGTCTTACTAAAGGATTAAGCAGTACGTATGAAAATGCAGTTATGGGAATGAATATGCTGTTAGAGGAAGAGCCTGACCGGATCATTGAAGTGATTAATACGAAAACAGCCTCTTGTGGTATCGCTCTTCTACTTCACGAAGCAATCAATAAAATAGAAGATAATTACTCGTTTGGAGAGCTTGTGGATCACATACATTACCTAGTCGAGCATACAACTACATTATTTGTGCTCAAGACATTAGAAAACTTAGTACTAGGTGGTCGTCTAGATAAGGTTAAGGGGACAATTGCCAAAACTCTTAATATAAAGTTGTTAATGAAAGCTAGTGAAGAAGGAGCAATCGAAGTAACGGAAAAGGTTAGAGGCGATAAAAAATCGATTAGACGTTTTATTGAACAAATCGGAGAATACACAAAAAATTTCGAAGATAAAGTAATATCTATGTCTCATTGTAATGCAGAAGAAAGAGCGAAAAAAGTACTTGCCGACATACGTAGTAAATATCCCTTTAAGGATGCTTATCTCATGGATACCGGTCCGTTAATTTCAACTTATGGCGGGGAAGGAGCATTAGTTATCTCCTTTTTTAATACAAATAAATAATAGAAAATAAGATGAGGGATTTGCCACTGATTGGTAGTACCACAAGAGTATGACCAAAAGGCCTTTGAACCAATCGGACATTTACTGGCAGTTGCCCCCCTAATTACCCAATAGTGGTTTCACTTTATTGCTTGCAGTTGGGGGATTACTGCCAGTTATATGTGGATAAAGTGTCCGAAGTAACTGAGTGTTAAAATGATATTACTACCGCCTATTCATTCGATACTGGTTCTTTCGTAAGGAAAGAAAACACCATCTGGTTCAGTGTATCCTTATCATCTCCTAGACATATTAAGTGCCTAGATCGTTCAAAAAAGACAACCTCTTTTCGTTTAGAAGTAATTTCTTTATTTAAGTAATATGCAGTTTTATATGGGACCATCCCATCCTGCTGGCCTTGTGCAATAAGTACTGGTGAATCAATTTTTCTTAAGTAACGACGTGTAAATTTCACCAATTTAAGAAATTCAATATTCGATTTTAACGGCACTGCTCCTATTTTTTTTCGATAATTTTGATACAATTTGTTTTTTCTTAAGTTCCCCTTCATAGCATCTGTTAATACACCAGCAACGTCTAATCCAATTTGTTTAAAGGATAAATATTTCCCTGATGTAGCTAGAAGGACAAGTTTATTGACGTTATATTTAGCTGCTAAATAAGCAGCTATCATTCCCCCCATAGAAAAACCAATAAGGTAAATCGTCTCAAACTTTGCCTTTAACTGCAGCAAGCTATTCTCAGCTGCCTTTATCCATTTCTTATGTGAAACATTCTTTAAGTTTAATTTTCTTCCATGTCCTGGTAACGTCGGTACCTCCACATGCCAATTCGTATTTTCTTGCAAATAGTTGGCTAAAGGTTCAACCTCATAGGGACCTCCTGTATATCCATGAATAACCAAACATGCTATCATTTATATTCTCCTCTTCAAGTCCTACCTTTCGTATACCCGATCATTCGTTAGATTATTACAAACTTCTTCGAGATACCGTGTGATTTTTACTCCCATGATTTCTAATTTTTAACAAAAGCAATTTCGTTACTCCTACAAAATAGCTTACAGCTTGACCTTAAAACGGTTGACAGAAAAAGCTGATGTGGCTAACATCAGCTTTTTAGCCATCAATTATCTAAATGCCTTTATTAATGAACCGAACTGTTTTACGATTGGCGATACTTGATGATACGTGTTTGCTAATTGACCTACCGTTGATAACATTTTATCTAAGTCTAATTGTTGCCCTGCTTCACCTGGTTGCTGTGCTTGCCCACTGTTTTCTGGAGCATGCATATTATGCATCTCTTGTTGAAAATTCGGCTGTGATGCTTGGGATTTAATACCTGGCCAGCTCATAGGTTGTTGCGGTTTAGTAAAATAGTCATAAGGGGTTTGGGGATAATAAGATTGAAAACTTTGCTGAATCGTTTGATGAAAGTTTTGTTGCTCGGGATCAATGTTCATATAGTGGGAAGTTGGTTGAGGATAGGGATAATTACGCTGGCCATCATAATGATTATATACATGATCAAAATAAGGCCGATTATACATTTGACACACACCTTCTCTAATTCTTCTTTTACAATAGCTTATGCAATTACGAAAGGTGTGTGACTGATACCGATACTACTTTCGATACCCCTCAAATAAGGAACTATAATGTGATATACCTGTATTTTCTAAACCCAAACGATATTTAATTTTATTTTTTTGGAAACCTAAAATTGGTTCACTTTCTTCTTTAATAAAGGTTGCTGGAGTACCGTATATACCCTTCTCTTGCAGTTCTTTCATATAATTGCTATTCTCGTTAACATTTTTTGTACGAAAAGAGATATCCCATTCCTTTAAATGTTTCAAAAGATTTTCACATTCTTTACAGTCACTGCTTATATAAACGAGCACATCTGATTCTTCCATAGCACAAACCTCCTTTAAAGCAACTAAGATTTCTAATTGTATAATACCCAGCAATAGAGTAACACAAACTGAATTATGTTAAAAACATTACAATTCATTTACATAATTTAGGTACTATTTCTTACACTGTCATTCGAATAGAAGAAAGTCACCCTTTTTAAACGATTATAGGCGGGATAAAATAAACCTACTTCTAGGATTACAACATACCTAGTAGTAGGTTTTAATTTAATCTCCACGCACAACATCTCCTTTTAGAAACCTTCAATCCATACAATATATAGGTTACAGCAATACTGTTTCCTATATGGGAAAAAGCAAAACATATATCTTCTATTGAGATAAATATTTTGCTTCTTCATTGCCAAGCATATATCGCTTGTCTATTCATTTTAAAGAGCAGGGATCCCACATCCCATTTGAATATTACCATATTTTTCTATTAAAGGCTGTGACATTTATCACACCCTATAAGTTATTTCTTGAAAGTAATCCTATAATGTACGAATGGACGTACCTAGCTTTTTTAATAGCTCTATTGCTATCTCTTTCTCCGCTACATTTAGTCCATTTGTTATCTCTTCGATTCTTTCCCAATGTCCTGGAAAGATCGTTTGCAATAAATCGGCTCCCTTCTCCGTAATCTCTGCAAATGTAACGCGACGATCATCCGGGTTTGGAATTCGTTTTAAATAACTCTTCTTCTCTAATTTATTGACAACATATGTAATACTGCCACTTGTTAGCAATATTTTCTCGCCAATATTTTTTAATGGTTGCCCTCCCTTATGATACAGTAATTCCAATACTGCAAAATCTGTTAAATTAAGCCCTCTACGTTGAATATCTGCTTCTACTTGTTCCATAATTGTTCGATACGCTTTTGATAATACAACGAATAACTTTAGAGAGGTGTCTTCCTTTTTTTCTTTTAATGTACGATCTATGATCATTCCCTCTCCTCCCTTTCCGAATCCATAATTAAACGTATGATAGCATAGTTCCTTCGTCATTTTGTAAATTAAGCGAACGTCTTTGTCACTACAATACTTACACTATCCATAACGATTGGTTTGTTGGATATTTTTCCCTATTCCTACGCATCATCCACTTAAAAGGATTCAAAAAACACAATTTCTTAGGAGAAATTTTCAAAAGAACTGCATGCTACGTTATTATCGTTTGTGCGGAGAAGAAAATATGTGAGAACAAGCATTACTCAGGGGTAGCTTGCCAAAACATAAAGATGATTACCTGCACCTATTCAAGTTGTGTTAGGTGCGAGTCTATTCGATGAAAACGACGAATACCATAATTTCCCAATCAAAAAAACTTATGAAAACAGGGGTGTCTCTACAAGCTGACAATTGCTTATTCGGAATTGTGTAAAAATCAAATTCATTTTTTTATTTTACAGATCCACATATCATTTTCAGGTGTGATGGTACTACCTCAATGGTTGAAGGAGTACCAGCTGCTATTTCCCCATCGGTATCCACTTCTTTTTCCTCCTCTGTATACACCTCTAAATAATCCGTTTGGAAGTATGTGACTTCCCTTAAGTTGTCTGTATCCATTTCTGGATTGTTCATCGATAATAACTCTCGAAATGAAGCTAAGTTAGAGTTTTTCACAATTAAGACATCAAGTAAGCCATCAGAAGGATGTATCGATGTAATTGGAAGTTCCCTTGTTCCGATAAACTTGCCATTTAATACTAATATCATAACAGCTTCCCCATTATAGCTATCTTGTCTCGTAGTTATATTATATGTGAAGCTTTTCGCCTGACTAACCGTTTTAATTGTACTCATAAAATAACTAAGAACACCAAAATTTTTCTTTTGATTTGGATCAATATTTTTTGATGTCTCCGTTACTAGCCCCACGCCCCAAAAATTCAAAAAGTAACGTTCGTCTGCCTTTCCGATATCAATATCCATTATTGTACCTTCAGGGATCGTTTGTGCTGCTTCCTCCAAACTTTGCGGCATCAGCATCATCCTACTAAAATCATTTGACGTACCGCCTGGCAAGACTGCAAGAATTGGCCGCTCCTTCAAAGAAGCAATCTTATTTATACATGCGTGTACAGTACCATCGCCTCCAAGAATAATAATAAGTTCTACTTGCTTCGCATACATTTCACATGTGCGTTTAGCATCCTCGACAGAATTGGTTTGGATAACAGTAAGCTGCTTAATTGCCTGCGATAGTATAGGTATGGTTTGGGCTAGCTTATCTTCTATTACATCACCACCAGCATTACCATTATATAAGAATAGTGCCTTTTGAAATGTTGACATGACATTTCTCCACTCCTCTATACCTATTTATTACCTTCTCTAGGATAAAAGAAACCTATTCCGGTACAAGTATATCCTTATTTACAGCATTCGATAAACCACACTTTGTAATGAATTTGTAAATTTGTAGAATTTTTTTGAAATCAACCTAGCATTTTTGTCCTAAATAGTATTTAATTAAAGTGTACATTTTAATTTTTTAGGAGGGTCAAGATGAAAAAGTGGCTTAGTCTATTTTTAGTCTTATTTTTGGCAATTGTACTAGCAGCATGTGGAAGCTCTGATGAATCCAAAGATAGTAATGGGGACAAAAGTAGCGAAGGTAACAGTAAACCAGAGACATTAGTAATGGGGTTCGTTCCATCACAGGATTCGGATACGATTGCTGATACCGTTGAACCTTTAGCAAAGCGTTTGAGCGAAGAATTAGGTATAGAAGTAAAAGGTGAAGTAATGACAAATTACAACGCTTTGGTTGAAGCGATGGGTGCAAATCAGGTACATATTGGCTTTATACCAGCGTTTGGCTATGTTTTAGCAAATGAACAATATGACGTGGAAGTAATCTTAAAATCTATTCGATACGGCTCCGGTACATATAAAGCACAATATCTAGTTCGTTCTGATTCAGATATCAACTCATTGGCAGACTTAGAGAATAAAGTTTGGGCATATGCAGATAAAGGCTCTACTTCTGGATATCTTTTCCCTGCATATCAATTAATGCAAGAATTTGATTATGCTTCTGGTCCTGAACTGGAAAGTGATTTCTTTAGTGCAACTACTTCTGCCGGCGGTCACGATAGTGCTGCAATCGCTGTTTATGAAGGAGATGCAGATGTGGCAACAACTTTTGATGATGTACGCACGGAGCTAGAAGAAGAATATCCAGATGTTATGGATAAATTAAAAGTACTTGACTATACTGAAGAAATCCCGAACGATACGATTTCTGTCACCAAAGAACTAGATGATGAATTAGTACAAGAAATTAAAGAAACTTTCCTTTCCTTTAATGAAGATAAAGAAATGATAAAAATTATGAATGATGTTTATAATTGGGATGCAATTGATGAGGCAACAGACGAAGAATATGAAATCGTTAAAGAAACATACCAAAAATTCAAAGATGATATTGAACTATAGATTGATAGTGTAAATTGAATAATAAAAAGGGGGAGCACAATCTCTCCCTTTTTTTCCTAGTTCAGAAGATTACCGAACAATCTAAGTTTGTTATGGGGGAAATACATACAATGATTCAATTTAAAGACGTTGGGCTTATCTACCCAAATGGTACAAAAGGCTTGAAAAATATTAATGTAACCATTAACGACGGTGAGTTCGTCGTTATTGTTGGTCTATCAGGTGCAGGGAAATCAACATTTATAAGGAGCATAAACCGCCTTGTCACACCTACTAGCGGTTCATTATTGGTTGATAATAAAAATATATTAGATTACCGTAGCAGTGACTTACGTCAACTACGTACGAAAGTTGGCATGATCTTTCAAAACTATAACTTGGTCAAACGGACAAATGTGCTTAAAAATGTCCTAGCAGGTCGACTAGGCCATACTGGCACGTTACGTTCGATCTTGAACCTCTATAAAAAAGAGGATATTGGATTAGCATATGAAAGTCTAAAACGGGTTAACATTGATGAAAAAATTTATAGCCGAGCAGATGAATTAAGTGGGGGGCAACAGCAGCGAGTGAGTATTGCCCGAGTACTTACCCAAAAACCACATTATATTCTGGCAGATGAACCTGTTGCATCCCTTGATCCACCCACTTCTCATCAAGTAATGACATACTTGAAGAAGATAAATAAAGAAGATAACATTACAACGATTGTAAACCTGCATTTTATTGATATGGCAATGGAATATGCTGATCGTATTATTGGTATGCGAGCAGGTGAAGTAGTATTTGACGGACCCGTTTCTGAAGTGTCTGAGCAGACCTTCGAAGAAATTTATGGTCGCTCTATACGTGAGGATGACTTGCGTGGGGGGGCAGATCAATCGTGACAAAGAATACAACAGGTGGTGGTAAGACACCAGCGCTTTATCCAGTGAAAACGAAAGTGCAAATAACCATTATTTTCTTTATTGTTCTAGGCTTTTACTTGTTTAGTATGGTTTGGACACAACGGGAAATGGTTGGTGGTCTTGGTGACGCATTAGGTAATATGCTTGTTGTCATCGAAAAATTCTTCCCTCCCAATTTAGAGGTCATTCCGAAAGTTTGGGGAGAAATGGCACAAACGATTCAGATGGCAATTATTGCTACAACAGCGGCGGCAATATTAACTGTCCCCCTTGCCATCCTTTCAGCTCAAAATGTAACAACGTTTAAACCGTTATATTATCTAACTAGGACATTATTAAATATTTTAAGAACAATACCTGACCTTGTACTTGCAGTAATTTTTGTTGGCCTATTTGGAATTGGGGTATTACCCGGAATTTTAGCTTTATTTATTTTTTCTTTAGGCATTCTAGCGAAATTAATTAGTGAAACGATTGAATCTGTTGATATGAATCCTTTAGAGGCAATGCGGGCTTCTGGAGGCAATGTGTATCAAGTAATCTTTTTTGGACTAGTACCACAGGTTCTACCACAATTCACTTCATTCGTCCTATATGTGTTCGAGATTAATATCCGTGCATCTGTAGTATTAGGTTTAGTTGGTGCTGGTGGGATTGGGCTAGTACTAGATCAGCAGTTAGGGTTTTATAATTATCAAAACGCCATGGCAATTATCATCTTAATATTTGTTGTTGTTATTGTCATTGAATATATAAGTAATAAATTAAGGGAGGCATTGATATAATGGAAAATTATTCATTACCTCCAAAGCAAGAAAAATCGATATGGAAACGATCAAAACGAATCATAATTGCGCTTTTCGTCATCGCTCTATATGTCTGGACATTCGTAGGGATCGATATTGATTGGGGACGTGCGTTGGAACGGGTTATCAGTAATTTTGATCGTGTTATTCCAAAGCTATTTTCCCCCGATTGGACAGCAGTTGGTGAAGTTGGGGTAAAAATAGCGGAAACTGTGCTAATCGCATTTGCTGGATCATTTATGGCCGCAATTCTTGCCATTCCATTAGGCTTTCTAGCAGCGCAAAATATGACAGGGAGTAAAATCCTAGCAACAATTGGAAAATGGATTCTATCGGCAGTACGTGCATTCCCTGATATAATCCTCGCTATCTTGTTTGTAGTAGCCGTAGGACCAAATGCATTTGCTGGTGTACTGGCTATTGCAATTGGTTCAACCGGAATGTTAGGAAAACTGTACTCAGAAGTAATTGAAGCGATTGATATGAAGGTTGTTGAAGCAATGGAAGCAAATGGCGCAAATAAAATTCAAATTCTTTTTTATGGTGTTCTCCCACAAATTATTCCTGAATTTTTGTCCTATGCGATTTATCGATTTGAAATCGATATTCGTGCGTCTTCCATATTAGGGATAGTCGGTGCTGGTGGGATTGGGACAATGATCATCTTTGCTGCTAATAATCGAAATTGGAATGAAATGGGCTTAATTTTGCTAGCTATCATCATTGTCGTTACCATCATTGATTTTATTTCAGCAAGAATTCGTAGAAAAATTGTATAAACGCTCGTATTTGTCCCTCAGGAATCCTGCGGGACAGCTTCTTTTCATTTGAATTAAGTTAATAGAGAAAGGATGCTCACTTTGCAAAACAACACAGCGAAACTCACCATTTTATATACAAGTGATGTACATGGACATGTTATGCCAATTCATTATGGAACGAATGAGAAAGCAAATCTTGGACTTGCTAAATATGCGACTGTCGTAAAACAGACTCGAAAAAAATCAGATCACGTTATTGTATTAGATAATGGCGATTTGATTCAGGGAACCCCCCTAATGACGCATTATGTTAAACAACATACCGACAAAGAAAACCCAATGATAAAAACGATGAATACGATTAATATAGATGCGGGTGTTATCGGCAATCATGAATTTAATTTTGGCAGTAACATCTTGGCAGATGCTATTAATCAATCCAACTTTCCTTGGCTTTCCGCTAATATTATTGATAAAGAAACAGGGCGCCCAAAATATGGACCCCCATACACAATAAAGACTTTTGCTAATGATATCAAAGTCGCCATTATAGGAATTACGACACATTATATTCCGAACTGGGAATCTGCTGATCATATTAAAGGTATTTTATTCAAGGATGCACTTAATACATTAAAAGAATGGGTTCCCTACATACAGCAAAAAGAACAACCAGATATCCTTATCGTATGTTATCATGGCGGATTTGAAAAGGATTTGGAGACTGGCGAACCTACTGAAAGCTTAACAGGAGAGAATCAAGGCTATGACATGTGTGAAATTGAAGGTATTGATATTTTATTAACAGGACATCAACATCGAAAAATAACAGGAAGAATAAATGATGTACTTGTTGTTCAACCAGGAAATAATGCAGCTGCTTATGGTGAAGTAGAGATAAACCTTGAAAAAGTAGCAAATCATTGGTGTATTCGCAATAAAAAAGCCTTTATAAGACCGCTAGAGCACATACGTGATGATAAAGAGATTATGAGTAACATGGCTTTTCTCGAGGAGTCGACGCAAAAATGGCTTGATCAGCCAATTGGCTACATAGAAGGTGATATGACAATTGATGAACCATTTCATGCTAGGATAAACAAACATCCATTTATAGAGTTTATTCAAAAGGTACAAATGGAAGCAAGTGGAGCAGACATATCCGTAACCTCTTTATTAAATAACGAGTCCACTGGCTTTTCATCAACTGTAACCATGCGTGATATCGTTTCTAATTATATGTACCCTAATACATTAGTTGTTTTAGAATTAACTGGAAAAGATATTAAAGCAGCGCTAGAAAAAAGCGCAGAATATTTTATTCTCGATGACCAAGGAATTGTTACTGTAAATCCAGTTTTTGAACATCCAAAACCTCAGCATTATAACTATGATATGTGGGAAGGCATCCATTATACCATTAATGTATCAATGCCTATAGGACAAAGAATAGAAGGGCTAACCTATCATAATCAGCCTGTAGCGGATACTAAAAAATATCCAGTCGTCCTCAATAACTATCGTGCATCTGGTGGAGGCGATTATACGATGTTTACCAATAAACCGATCATAAAAGAAATTCAAAAAGATGCCGTTGAAATTATTCGTGAGTATTTTGAAAGATATCATACTGTAAAAGCAACGAAAACAGATAATTTTAAAGTGAAGCCAGTAA
>NZ_JAJERH010000055.1 GCF_016919725.2 Virgibacillus sp. AGTR | reverse complement strand
ATTTATTATTTCGAATAAATTACCTTATTAACCCTCATTTAGAAATTTATTACATTAATTACGAAATATACATTAAATTCCATGAAATTTAAATATTATTTAAATTATCAAATATTTAAATAATAACTAATGATTTCTTTCATAGGTTATCGATATAATAGAGCATTATTAATTAAGCATTCAACCTTTTCCATATCACTCTAGATGAAGAATACTTTCTAACTATTTGGGGAATTTACTTTCTACTGTTGAAACGGCTGAAAGCTGAAATATTAGGAATAAGCAAAAACTTTTCTAAAAAAACGTAAATACTAGCCAAAAAGGGAGAACTTAGCTGAAAATACTTTGAAAGCCATATTTTTATATGGAGGTGATGATTTACCACCTAGCGCTTCTATAACAACTCGTTTGCCTTCTTTGTTAAGAGTGAGTTCTTGCGCTCCGTCTGCACGCATAGTTTCTTCAAGGTTTGTAATGCGCTCATAAGGCTGTTCGATCTTTTCATTGTGTTCAATAGATAGTTTGATAAAAGCCTTGAGTTGCTCTTTATCTGATAGAACTGTTGACTACCATGTCACAACCTTTTTTAGTAATTAAGAAACATGGACGAATTCATTTGATTCTCTCCTAATTAATTTTTTATTGCATGTTTAGCAATGTCATTACTAAAAAATATCCAACAGGTAAATTGAAAAATTCTGTAATGGTGTGTATTTCTTCTAAAAATGATTGATGACCTGATTCTTATCGGTAAAGATATAGTGTTTTCAATCCGATTAACTCTGCCATATCACGTTGAGGCAATTTGTTTTCTTTACAAAGTAGTTTGATTTTCTCAAGGTTTATTTTTTTATTTTGACACCTTCTTATATTGCTTTTTTCGTAAGTTATTCACTAAAATATACATTGCATTAATCGCAATACCGATAAACATTATGCATATTTGGCAATTTATTTTCCTATTTCTGCAATAATGTTATATTAGATAAGAGATAATCATTCAAAGCTTTCCGTAACAACCCATCATTAGAAAGATGGTACAGACAGCTTCCAAAAAATAAAGAAGAAGATTTAAGACGATTAAAAAAAATATGGGAAACATTCAAGGAGTTTGATGAATAGGGTAATCACTATGCAAATGTATATAATTTAGCATACATTTGTATGGATTACATATAAAACTAAATTCTCAAAGGGGGGAGTATGCATGCGTACTACTGAATTTGTACTAGGACTAATTGGAGGTATTTTTGGATTTATTGCATCTATTATGGCTTTATTCATCGGTGGAGTTGATGCCGCATTTAGTGAATCTGGTACAAGCGAAGTCATTGGTCTAGGTTGGGCAGGATTTCTATTTTCTGCACTAGCTATTGTTGGTTCAGTTGTGGTTAGATCGAAGGCTAAAGTTGGGGGCATATTGTTATTGATTTCCGCTATAGGCGGTTTGATAAGTATCTCTATGTTCTATTTAGTTTCAGCAATAATGATAGGTATCGCCGGATTAATGGGAGTATTTAAAAAAGACAAAGAAAATAAAATGGCTGCATAAGCAAACAAAAGGGGGCAATTATATTGAAAAAGATTTTATTGTTATCGTTTCCATTAGTATTAATTTTTATGTTAGTAGCTTGTGGTGAGGCAGAAATCAAAGAAGCTGGCGCAGATGACGGAGAAAAAACTAGTGATGATTCCGCAGACAAAAAAGAAAAACCAAAGACACAAGAACTAGCAATTGGCGATGCCGTTGAATTTGATGGCATGAAAATAACTCTGAACGAGGCAAGAATTGAACCAGGTGGAGATTTTGACGAACCAGAAAATGACCAATTTGTAGTAGTTAATCTAACAGCTGAAAATAATACGGACGAAGAACAAACCATGTCCTCTATGATGAACGTTGAACTAAAAGACGTGGATGGTTATTCATATACAACAACGATATTAACAGAAGGCGTTAAAGCGCAATTTGATGGAACTATAGAACCGGGCGGAACACTAAGAGGTGAAATTCCTTTTGATGTTCCTGAATCAGATAGTTATGAATTACATTTTTCTGATCCTTTTAAATCTGGTAAAGCAATTTGGAAAATACCAGCTGAAAAATTAAGCAAATAACTGTCTTTTAGAGGCAGAGACAAACGAATGAAGAAACATCAAAAACGAACGATAATTAGTTTAAACTAATTATCGTTCGTTTTTTGATCAGAATCATTCATTTAGCACCTAAAATAAGCGAGACTCCGGCGGGAACAGCACGAAACCGAAGATCAACGTGGTAACGTGTTTTTCTTTACCACGTTAGCTGAAGCCGTTCCCGTGGAAAGCGCGTATATTTTCACGGTACGGCGATGATACTCCTATTGATAATATAATTATTCGTATTTTAAGTAAAGAAGTTGTGTTTTTGCCCCAGCCTCTACTTAAACCTTGGAATTTCTATTATCTGAAATTCATCCAATTATAGGATCTGTCTTTATATCGAGAAAAAGGGATGAAAATGGCCAACTTTCCATGTTCATGGGTTTTACATTCGCTTTTGCATTATTTATCAGATTACTCATTTGGTGAAAAAAGAATACACATGTTACTAAAAAGATGAAAGAAAATTCCTCTGACAAAATCAAAGGAAAATTTGATGATTTGCTCTAAAAAATAGCTTTTTTAAAAATTTCGTGACTTTTATGTGACATTTTTAACTAAAATCTATTTTCTGGAACTTTAAAAAGCTTATGTATCAACGATCTTAGTAATCGTTTGCCCATATCATATCAATATGCCAAATTCCATCCTCAAGATATGGCGACGATATTTGTTTAAACTTAAATGATTCATAAAATGCTTTTAAATAAAGCTGAGCTTGAATTTTAATTATTTTCGTTTTTTCTTCTTCTAAAGCTCCAATTATATACTCCATTAGCTCATTACCATATCCTTTTCCACGATATGCTTCAACGACCAGAACCCGCCCAATGGATGTCTCAGCATATTTACTTCCCGCTGGCAAAACCCGAGCATAAGCAATAACCTTTCCTTCGTCTGTTTTTAAGCAATAATGAACGCAGTGTTGATCATAATTATCCAACTCTGGATAAGCACAAGCTTGCTCTACAACAAATATATCCGTTCTCGCTTTCAAGATTTGATAAAGCTCGTCGTTAGTTAGTTCATGGAACGTACGCTTTAGCCAATGCATACTAGTTCCTCCTCATCATGCAGACATTTGGTTGATATTATTTTACACAAAATAGAGTGATACTTCATGCAGAAATGTGTTTTTACAGTTTTAGTCAGTTAGAAAATCACTTCGTAATTCCATTTTATATGGGGTATTTTAAAAGAGGATATTGAATGGTTGCTGTCGAATGAGATGAATAAAGAAAAAGATGAAGGGAGAAGTCAATTTGAATACAAAAGATATGAATATTGGATTTATTGGTATTGGTGTAATGGGAAAAAGCATGGCGCTTAATCTAATTCAAGCGGGATATAATCTTTCCATCTATACCAGAACCAAATCGAAGGCTGAGCAATTACTAAAGGCTGGTGCAACTTGGCAAGATTCACCCGCATTACTAGCTCAATCATCCGACATCATTATTACGATGGTAGGGTATCCTAAAGATGTTGAGGCTATTTACTTTGGAAAAGAAGGCATTTTAAATTATATATCAAAAGGCACATACTTGATTGACATGACAACTTCAAAGCCTTCTTTAGCAGTAAAAATAGCCGAAGAAGCTAGGGAAAAAGACTGCCATGCATTAGATGCTCCTGTTTCAGGCGGTGATATTGGAGCAAAAAATGGGAAGCTTGCTATTATGATTGGCGGTGAAACAGAGGCATTTGATAAAGTATTTGAACTTTTCCAAGTTATGGGAGAAAATATAGTTCTCCAAGGAAAAGCTGGTGCTGGACAACATACCAAGCTTGCCAATCAAATCACAATAGCTTCAAATATGATTGGCGTATGTGAAGCAGTCGCATACACAAAAAAAGCTGGTCTTGATCCAATGAGGGTTCTTACTAGTATAACTACTGGTGCAGCCGGTAGTTGGTCTTTGTCTAACCTAGCACCACGTATGATAAAAGAGGATTATTCTCCTGGATTCTTTGTAAAACATTTTATTAAAGACATGAAGATTGCCTTAGAAACCGCAGAAGAAATTGGACTTAAAACGCATGGGTTGAAGCTATCACTCCAACTATACGAGGAGCTAGAGGAAAAAGGTGAAGCCGATAGTGGAACACAGGCACTAATTAAACTATTTGAATAACCAACCGAATAGTAAGGATAGGATACTGAAATATCCGTAGACTCTTTGAAAAAGATGAGCGCTTTTCTGCGTGCGCTGTATTGCTGGCGAAGCCTTCCTTCTTCTAAGGGAGGGAAAGCTTCGATGAAGTCTCAGAGTACGGTCAACTTTAGGAGGCTTACCAGCCTCCTAAAGAAAGCAGCATAAATTTCCTTAGCACTCCGTTACATGAACCATCATTTCTTGTTCGATTTTCTACTTGGATTAAAACGCACTTTCCTCCACCTCTTCTTGCAAATTACTTTAATGGAGGAGATATGTTTTTCAGAAAATTTTCATTATCCTTTTTAATCATAATTTTATGATCTATCGTTTTTTAATTTATTTGCCTCCTGTTGAACGATAAAGCCAAGGTCATCATTGCCAAATAACTGCAGAACTTGAAGTACTGTGTCTGTGGAGATCTCCTGTTCATCTTCTTTCGGTACAGTTAATGAAAGAGCATCTGCTAATGCTTCATTCTCCCATTGATCAGGATATGCCTGCCTATACAATGCGGTTGGGCTTAGATTATGATTGACACACCATTGTGCATAAATAAGTATCATCATCTGTTCATCTTGCTGATATCGTTTGACAACTTTATTTTCTTTATCTCTATGCTCCATTATTCACCAACATTTCTCATTAAAAATATCCAGGAAAATGACAATGCCTGTTTTAACTCAAGTGGTAAGTCATTATAATGGGCTTTGTTTACCCCTTGTTTATAGACTCCATATCCATCCATATATTGCAAGCCTTTCTCTTCACAAAGTTTCTGAAACTCCCAAGGCATCATCGTATTACAAATGGATTTTTGATTATGTAATCGCGGAAAGCTATTTAATCTGGGACCTGCTGTAGGTCCTAAAATCCCAACACATAGGAATCCATCCTCCCGCACAACACGTTTTAATTCGTCTAATGCCTTGTCTGGATTTTCTGTCCACTCTAATACATTGATTGCCATAATACCATCCATAGCGGAATCATCAAATGGCAATTGATTTATGTCTCCATGAATGAATGTAATTTCATCGGGAAGCTGTGATTGAGCATAGTCGATCATTTTTTTGGATAAATCCATTCCTGTAACTCGGTACCCTTCTTTGTAAAGCTTATATGCCCCATATCCATCACCGCAACCAATATCTAATAGTTGTTGGCAATTTGGTTTACTGTGCTTTTTGATAAAAGGTACGATTTGATGACGACTGCCTGATTCCCACATATTCTTGCTACGCTTATTCCAAAAATCTGCCTGATCATCCCACAGAACTGCCGCTTCCTTACTCCAATCAAAGCGTTTCATCCGCTCTCTCCTTTTGATCCAATTATAGATATTTGTAGCATAAAAGCGCAAGCGCCCGATTAGAAACGTAGGGCGATTCGTGAAGTCGCCTCGTTTCTGGGCGCTGGAACTGGACGCGGCTCAACACGCCCAAATTTATCCACAGGTCAAATTTTATAATTTTCTAGCCTATAAAAAAGGGTTTACCTCACGGAATGAGATAAACCCTTTATTTCATCTATTATAGACGAGTAACGTTAGCTGCTTGTGGTCCGCGGTTACCTTCTACGATTTCAAATTCAACGTCTTGACCTTCTTCAAGTGTTTTGAAACCTTCTGCTTGGATAGCAGAGAAATGAACGAATACATCGTCGCCATCTTCACGCTCGATGAAACCGAAGCCTTTTTCAGCGTTGAACCATTTTACTTTACCAGTCATTAAAATGACCTCCTTATACAAATATCGTGCAAAGTAATTGAATCATAAATACTTTTACACCTACTTTGATAAAGAGATCGTAAAGTATTATTCAAACTTCAATTTCCTTTTGCACCTTTAACTTTACCTTGTTATGAGTTAAAATGCAAGTGGATACCTTGATATTTGCAACATTTTTTTCACAATTAGGCTATTTCATATCCAAATTGTGTCAGAAGCATGATAATTAGCCAGGTCACTAGTCAATTTCACCTAACATAATTGCACTATACGATAACATCGTAGCCTTGTTCTTCAATTACCTCTTGCATATCAGCTATAGAAACCTTTGTGTCATCATAGGTTATATCGACTTTCCCAGTATTTAGATGCACCTCTACCGTTGTAACACCCGTTAAATTTTCTAGTGCACCTTTTACAGACTGCTCGCAATGACCACAGCTCATTCCTTTTACGTCGATTGTTGTTTGCATTATAAATAAATCTCCTTTCATTGTTTAGATAACTATTATTTATCCGTAGTAAAACCCCAACTGATTGAAGTATTACTTTATCTTGGATACCTACTATTCTTACTTTATAACTTAACTCGTTTTAAACGAAGTGAATTAGAAACGACACTTACAGAACTAAATGCCATAGCAGCTCCAGCAATCCAGGGTGCTAATAATCCCATTGCTGCTATCGGAATTCCAGCACTATTATAGGCAAAAGCCCAGAACAGGTTTTGCCTGATATTCTTAATCGTCGCTTGGCTAATTTTAATTGCTTTTGGAATGAGAAGCAGTTCTCCTCCCAAAATCGTTACATCTGCTGCCTCAATGGCCACCTCGGTGCCTGTTCCAATCGCAATTCCTATATCTGCAATAGCAAGTGCAGGCGCATCGTTAATACCATCTCCTACCATTGCAACTTTTCTTTTATCCTCTTGGATCATCTTCACCTTAGCTGCTTTTTCTTTAGGTAGGACTTCAGCAATTACTTGGTCAATTCCAGCTTGATCTGCAATTGCCTTAGCCGTTCTTTCATTATCTCCTGTCAACATAACGACTTCCAACCCTTGATCTTTTAACTGTTTGATTGCCTGTAATGCAGTATCCTTTATCGTATCGGCAACGGAGATAATGCCTTGATACTCCTTATCTACGGCAATCAACATTGCTGTTTTTCCATGCTCTTCAAATGTGTGAAGCTGCATTTCGACATCAGTTGAATAGTTAATATCATTCTCCTTCATTAATAGTCTGGTACCAACAAGTACCTGATTACCATCTATCTGTGCAGCTATACCTCGACCGGGTATAGCATTGAAGCTTTCTACATCCAGCATATCTAATCCTTTTTCCGTTGCATAAGCTACAATAGCTTCTGCCAAGGGATGCTCTGAACCTTTTTCTGCACTTGCAACCAATTGTAATACACGCTCATCGCTAGTAAAATCTGTTACTTCTGGTTTCCCTTTAGTAATCGTTCCGGTTTTATCAAAAATAATTGTATCTAGCTTATGCGTTCGCTCAAGGTGTTCCCCACCCTTAAACAATATCCCATGTTCCGCTGCTTTTCCTGTGCCTACCATAATGGACGTAGGTGTAGCTAAACCCAGTGCACATGGACAAGCGATAACAAGTACTGCAATAGCAGCAACTAACGCTGGCTCCAGTTCACCAGGTACAACAAACAAGATCCAGGCTAAAAAGGTAAGCAAGGCAATTCCAACAACAATTGGCACAAAGTAACCTGAGATGATATCAGCTAATCGTTGAATCGGTGCTTTAGACCCTTGTGCATCCTCTACAGCCCTAATAATAGAAGCTAGTGCAGTCTCTTTCCCTACATTTGTCGCCTTCATTTCAAATGTGCCATTTTTATTTATGGTTGCACCAATCACTGTTGAGTCACGATCTTTTTCAACTGGAAGTGATTCTCCGGTAAGCATCGATTCATCCACAGATGTTCTTCCACGCATAATAACACCGTCTACGGGTATTTTTTCACCTGGTTTAACGATTAATCGATCCCCTTGAATTACTTCCTCTATCGGTACCATCATTTCAGTGCCATTTCTAACCACTCTTGCTTGTTTTGCTTGAAGATTTAATAATTTAGAAATTGCCATTGTTGTTCTACTTTTGGCCTTTGTTTCTAAATATTTCCCAAACAAGATTAACGTAATTAAGATCGCACTCGTTTCAAAATAAAGATGAGGCATATAATTTTGATCGACCATTGCTTTCATTACCTCATAAAGACTATAAAAATATGCAGCGCTTGTGCCTAAAGCGACAAGTACATCCATATTTGCAGATCTATTACGAAGATTTTTATATGCTCCAGCATAAAACTGCCAACCAATTATAAACTGAACAGGTGTTGCTAAAGCAAATTGAAACCACGGATTCATAAAGATAGCTGGCAACTGTAAACCGAATAAATGATCAAGCATGGTAATTAACAGTGGAATGGATAATGTAGCTGAAACCATCAATTTCCATCTCATTTTCATGAGCTGTTTTTCTTTTTTTGATTGTTGTATATCGTTTCCAGCTTTAGGATTTGCTTTATAGCCAAGTTTTTGTACAGCATCTATAAAATCCTGTTCTTCAACTATTAGCGGGTTATATTCAATCGTAGCTGTCTCATTGGCTAGGTTAACGGATGCACTCCTAACTCCCTGTTTTTTACTTAAAGCTTTTTCAATTCTTGTTGAGCATGCAGCACAGGTCATTCCTAAAACATCCAGCTCCGATTTTTCTGTCTCAACACCATAACCTAGCTTCTCTATTTTCCCTGTAACATCTTCTATGCTTACGGTCTCTGGGTCAAAGTCCACATTTGCTTTTTCTGTAGTCAAATTAACCTGTGCTTCGACTCCATCTATTTTATTTAACACTTTTTCAATCCTTGAAGAACAGGCTGCACAGGTCATTCCTGTTACCCCAATGGTTATATGATCTTTTTCATGCATTGGATACGCCTCCATCACTTCGAGAATTGCTTTAAAACCTCCATTAGCTCTTCAATTGCTTCATTGCCCTCCCCAGATTTAACCGCATCGGTAACACAATGCTTAGTATGTCGTTCAGCAATTGAAAATCCAACTTTTTTTAGTGCTGCATTAATAGCACTTATTTGTACTAAAATGTCAATACAGTACCGATCCTCCTCAACCATTTTCTGTATCCCTCTTACTTGACCCTCGATTCGTTTGAGCCTATTGGTAACAGCTGACTTCTCATCTTTTGTTCTAGGTGTTACTGGATGCTCATGCTTTTGATTTGCCATCTATTTCATCCCCTTACATGTAGTTTCACATTCACCTTACACATATACTATACCCCCCTAATGTATTTTGTGCAAGGGAAATGCATCAAATTATATAAAGTGAAGCTTCCATCCGTGGGGGTTGTTTTATCCCACGGGTGGTTAGGTGAACCAATCGGACATTTACTGGCAGTTGTTCCCTCACTTATCCATATTGGTTTCTCTTTATTGCTTGAAGTGAGGGGGGTACTGCCAGTTATGTGCGGGCATATAGAATGCTATATACCTAAAAAAATCCCTTAGTAGTAGCCTCTATAATAAAAGGTTCCACTAAAGGATAGGTTCATTCGTATCTTTTAAAAAAATATATTAGAAATGGAATAATTCCAAATAAAACTGTACTATAATCCAATCAAGAATTGGTACATCGCTGTTTCATCATTTTATCTCATATTGTAAAGAGCGTCATCATTCTCTTTCATCAGTGTCCTCTTCCTTCATTTATTTTTCTCTTTCTATACACAAATAACGATCACTAACCAGTTATATGTGGGATAAAAGTTTATGTCTTATGCGGCACTTTGCTTATTTGCTAAGATAAGCTTTGCTTGTATCAAACGTCTCCTTACTATAATTCCAATCCAACTAGCTAATAATGCTTTAATCATGCCTACTACAATAAAAGGAAGTGCTCCAGTTAAAAACGCAGTAGTCCAATCAAAAGCTAGTAAATACTTGATTTGTATCGTACCACAGATTAATGTGATCAGCATACCTATTGTATTTGCAAGGACGGCATAAGCTAAATTAAACTTAGTTTTTTCTAATACCCACCCTGTAATATAGGCAGCGAGAATAAATCCAAAAATATAGCCTCCCGTTGGACCTGCCAAAACCTGTATTCCTTGAGTAAAGCCTGCAAATACCGGTAGGCCACAGGCACCTAGTAACGCATAGCAAATCATTGCTAGTGCACCTTGTCGACTGCCAAGAATAGTAGCTGTAATACCGACTGCCAACGTTTGACCACTAATAGGAATGAGTGGTAATGGAATTTCCACTTGAGCCAATATAGCTGTTAACGCAGCAAATATAGCACAATTTAAAATGATTCGGAGCCTTCTGCTTTGCTGATGCATAAATACCCGCCCTTTGCATTGAATAGCCTAGATTGTAATCTTCTTATATATAAGTGAAATTGTATGCAATAAAAACAGTATTGTCAACTACAAAAAACAGAAGTTAACAATACTGTTTTCTTAGGCTCTCCGCTTACTAGTTATAAGCTTGGAGAATAGAAAGAAGGATAGAAATAGCTATCGAATAGACACCTGTCCATATTAATAATTTTTGAACCGTTTGGTGAAAGCTCTTTTTAAATCGTTGCAACGAATAATCTTGTTTAACCATCTCTTCCGTTCTTTTCATCCCTCTATTTTCTGGAGTTACCCATTCCCAGATAATTCGAAAACCTTTAAAAAACAAATAAAACAATTCACTGTTTATTAAATGAATGATAGCAACTATTAGTAAAGAAATAAGACCGACTATAAAAGCAATGTCCGTAATAAATAGAATATCCTTTAATACGATGATAATGAAAAACCACGCTAATATAAAGAAAACATGCTTCAGCAAGCTTACACCACCTTAGGAGCCAATCAACTTATAACTGGATGTCATTGGCTCCACACATTGTATCAATCTTTTATTCCGTTTTTTTAGCCCATTTAAATACAGGGCTCCGATTTTCATAGTATGCAACATTCTTGACGCCTGTTGATGTTAAATAGTTTTTGGTTAGGAAGTATAAAGGCATAAAAGGTAAATCGGTCATTAATGTTTCCTCAGCTTCATGCAATAGTTCAAAGCGCTTCGTAACTTCCTGTTCTACTTGAGCATCCTTTAATAACTGATCATATTGATCATTGACCCAACCCGTCCGGTTATTCGTACTAGTACCTAGATAGTATTCTAGATTCACTGCTGGATCAATATAGAGACCCGTCCAAGACATTCTCCCCATTTGATAATCGCCACGCCCTAACGTATCTAAATACGTATTCCATTCTTGATTGGCTAACTTAAGATCTATATTTAGGTTCTGCTTGAGCATTTCCTGTACTGCTTCCGCATACCTCTTATTATTATCTGAGGTACTAAACATTAATGTCACCTCAGGAAATTCAGACCAGCCTTCTTCCTCCATTGCTTCCTCTATTAATCTTTTTGCTTGATCATAATCTTCTTTAAAATAATCTCCACCAAGCTCACGAAAATCCCCATCAGGTGTGTCAGCCCCAGGTGGAACCATAGCAAAAGCTGGTGTTTCTCCAGTTTGTCCAACATTTTCAACTAGAGACTTTCGATCAACTGCCATGGCAAACGCCTGTCTTACCTTTCGATTCGTAAATGGTTCTTTATTTACATTAAATATGAACATCGCTGTAGAATAATATGGAAATTCAATATATTCATCACTATCCTTAACAGCAGATAATTGATCTGTAGGTATGGAACTGATAAAATCTAGATCGCCAGTTTGATATAATTGATACGCGGTTGTCGCATCGTCGACCATTTCAAATGTAATTTGTTTTAAAGTGATGTCATCTTGACTATAATAGTCATCATTTTTAGATAAGATAATTTTGTTGTCATGCTCCCATTCCGTCATATAGAAAGCACCATTTGTTACGAAATTTTTAGCATCTAACGTCCAATTTTCATTCCCTTCAACAATATCTTTTTTTACAGGATAAAAAGTCCAAATGGTCATCAGACTATCTAAAAACGCAGTAGGAGACTCAAGAGTTACCTCCAACGTTTTATCATTAATTACTTTTATTCCTACATCATCTACACTTACTTCCCCTTTGTTATATGCTTCAGCATTCTTTATGACAAATAAATAGTACGCAAATCGTGCTCCTGTATTTGGATTTAATACCCTTTCCCAAGAATACTTAAAATCTTCAGCCGTTAAATCCGATCCATCGGACCATTTTGCATCTTCTTTAATCTTAAATGTATATACAGTGCCATCTTCTGACACCTCTACATCCTCAGCAACTCCGAGCGTGATATTTCCATCTTGATCGCGCGTATATAAACCTTCATACATATGATCTAAAATCCATCCAGAAGTAACGGATGTATTCAGTGCCGGATCAAGACTAGCTGGTTCAGAACCAGCATTTAATACAAGCTCTTGCTTTACTGATCCTTCGGCTCCTGATTTATTCTCTCCTTCTGAGCAAGCTGCCATAATCATAGCTACGCATATAAATAGAATAACAATCAACTTGTTTTTCATTTTCCTGCCCCCTCCATCATATTTAATATGCTTCCTCGACACTTTCATTTATTAATTTTTTTTAGCCCATTTAAAGACTGGTGATTTATGATTATAGTAAACAATTCCCTCTATTTCTGGTGATGGTAAATAATTTGATGAGAGGAAATAATATGGCATAAAAGGTAAATCCTCCATTAATATTGCTTCTGCTTGATGTAATAGCTTAAAGCGTTTATCTGCATTTTGTTCTACTCGTACTTCTTTCAATAGTTGATCATATTCTTTCTCCTTCAATATACTATGAATATAGATGACAGGCTGTCCAGTGGTCAGACTGTATTTCCTTCCATTCCGGGGCTTTTAAAGAACAAATTTCCATTGCATGTGGGCATCTTGTGCGAAATTTACATCCATTTGGCGGGTTCACTGGACTTGGTGGATCTCCCTGTAACACGATCCTATCTCTTCTTGAAATTGTTGGGTCTGGCACAGGAACAGCTGATAAAAGTGCCTGAGTATAAGGATGCTTGGGTTCGTTAAATAGTTTCTGACTATTTGTTAATTCCATCATACTCCCTAGATACATAACACCTATTCGGTCACTGATGTGCTTAACCATACTTAAATCATGGGCAATAAATAAGTAGGTTAGATCTTCAGAATCTTTTAAATCATTAAGTAAATTTAGAACCTGTGCTTGAATGGAAACATCTAATGCAGATATTGGTTCATCTGCAACAATAAATTTAGGCTTAACCGCCAGTGTTCGAGCAATTCCAATACGCTGCCTTTGTCCTCCACTAAATTCATGGGGATAGCGCTTTACAACATCAGGATTCATCCCTACTCTTTCCAATAAATCATAGATTCGCTCCTTTCTTTGTTTGCCCTTTGCTAAGCCATGTGCATCTATTCCTTCAGCTATGATATCCCCTACCTGCATTCGTGGATTTAAAGAGGCTTGGGGGTCTTGAAAAATAATCTGAACTTCCCGATTAACTCGTTGCTGTTCCTTCTTTGATAGATCCTTTACATTACTACCCTCATAATAGACAGCTCCCTCAGTAGGGTTTGTCAGACCAACAATTGTTTTTCCAAATGTAGATTTTCCACTTCCACTTTCACCAACTAACCCAAATGTTTCTCCTTGATAAATCTCTATGGAAATCCCATCAACTGATTTGACTAACTGCTGCCTGCCTATGGCAAAGTGTTTTTTAATATCGATTGTTTGAATAATTCCTTGATTCATACAAGCTCCTCCGCATCTGAAAACTCCGCTATCTTCGGAGCCAATTCATCATTTAAAAAGCATCTTGATGAGTGACCTTCGGCAATGTCATAAAGATCAGGAACTTCTTCCATACAAATATTCATCGCATATTTACAACGAGGAGCAAAAGGGCACCCTTTCGGTGGTGAAAATAGATCTGGTGGAGATCCCTCAATTGGCTTCAGTCTTTCTTTTTTTTCATGATAAACATTTGGAATCGATTCTAATAAGCCCCATGTATAAGGGTGATTCGGATTGGAAAATAGTTCGTGGACACTGCATTTCTCTACCATCATCCCACCATACATTACAATCACCTTATCCGCACCCTCGGCCACTACCCCTAAATCATGTGTTATTAAGATAATAGAAGTATCTTTTTTTTCTTGAATATCTTGTAATAATTCGAGAACTTGTGCCTGTATTGTTACATCCAATGCCGTCGTCGGCTCATCTGCTATTAACAAATCTGGATTACAAGCGAGCGCGATTGCAATCATTACACGTTGTCGCATTCCTCCACTGAACTCATGCGGATATTGTTCATACCTTTTATCAGCATTTGGAATACCGACCTCTTTAAGCATTTCAATCGCTCTTACCTTTGCTTCTCGCTTGGAAACATTTTGATGATAGATTAATCCTTCCGAAATTTGCTTGCCAACCTGCATGGTTGGGTTTAATGATGTCATGGAATCTTGAAAAATCATGCTCATCTGCTTTCCCTTTATTTCCCGCATTTGTTTTTTATTTAATTTCAATAATTCTTTTCCTTTAAATCGAATACTTCCTCCTTGTACATTGCCTGCTGGATGAGCTATTAACCCCATAATTGCTTGTACAGTTACACTTTTTCCACTTCCACTCTCGCCAACAATAGCTACTGTTTCTCCGTGATTAACATTAAAGGAGACTCCCCTTACGGCATCAACCGTGCCACCATAAGTTTTAAAGTTAACCTTTAAATTATTCACCTCTAATAAAGACATACCGTTATTTTCCTCCCTTTTTGCGTACCTTTGGATCTAAAGCGTCTTGCAATCCATCGCCAAAAGCATTGAATGCAAACATCGTTAACGAGATCATAAGAGCGGGGAAGAAAAGCCTCCACCATTGTCCACCAATAACAACTCCTAATGCATCATCAGCCATCGTACCCCAGCTCGCAAAGGGAGCTTGAACACCCAGCCCCAGGAAACTTAGGAAAGATTCAGAAAATATAGCGGATGGAACTGAAAATGTAAGATTAACAATGATGATCCCCATCGTATTCGGAATTAAATGTTTTCTAATTATCTTGGCATGACTCGTACCTAACTTTTCTGCAGCTAGTACATAGTCTTGGGATTTTAATTGTAGGATTTGCCCGCGGACAATTCGAGCCATGCCAACCCAACCCGTGGCAGACAAAGCAATAATAATTGTTAGCATGCCTGGCTCCATAATTACCATCAGCAATATAACAACGAGTAAGTATGGAATACCATATAGCACCTCAACGATACGCATTAATATATTATCTATTCGGTCACCCTTTTTCCCCTTTCCAGCCATGTATCCAGATACGCCACCAATGGTTACACCAATAATTAAATCTAATAAAGCAGCCACTAAACCTATGGTTAGAGAAACTCTTGCCCCCTGCCAAGTACGCGCCCATACGTCACGCCCCAAATCATCTGTTCCAAACCAATGCTCACTAGATGGAGGAAGATTATTCTTGGTAAGCTCCTGTTCAGAGGCGGAATAAGGAACCATAGACGGCCCTGCGATTGCAAAAAACGTGATGATAAGAAGTAATGCTATACCAAGTAACGCTAGTTTATTTTTTAATATATTGATAGCCGTTTCTTGCCAAATAGATAAGCTTGGTCGAACGATCTTTTCAGATAATCGATCTTGTTGCCTAACTGGCTCAAATAATAATTCCCTTGCTTCCTTACTCATCTATGATCCTCCTTTACTAGTCAATGTAATCCGTGGATCGATAAATCGATAGGAAACATCAATTAAAAATAAGACAACAACTAGAATAACGCTATAAAAAATAGTAGTTCCCATGATTACCGTGTAGTCTCGGTTAAATATACTATCCACAAAGTACCGTCCAATACCCGGTACAGAGAATATGCGTTCTATCACTAGTGTGCCTGTAATTAAAGATACAAATAGTGGTCCAATAAAAGATACAACAGGTAATATGGCATTACGGATACCATGCAAAAAGAGGATACGATATGTTGGTAACCCCTTTGCATCTGCAGTTTTCATATAATCTTGATTTATAACATCAAGCATACTCGAGCGGACAAAACGGGCTATAATTGCTAATGGCCCAGATGCCAAAGCTATCGATGGTAGCACAGCATGCTGCCACGTTCCCCAATTCGCAACAGGAAATACTTGTAAATCAACGGCTAAGAATTTCATTAATAGTGGTGCAAGTATAAAGTTAGGTACTGAAATTCCAACTGTTGCTATTACCATTGCTGTATAATCAAAAATACTATTATGGTATAAAGCAGCTATAATTCCTAACGTAACACCAAATACTAAGGCGATAAGTAGCGTTAGTAGTCCTAGTGTCGCTGAAGCCCCCAGACCAGAAGCAATAATATCATTTACTGACCTTCCACTACCCTCCATAGAGATTCCTAAGTCAAACGTCAATAAATTCTTCATATATGTAAGATATTGAATTGGTAAAGGGTCATCAAGGCCATACTTCGCATATAGATTTTCAAGTGCCTCTTCTGGTAGCGCTCCTTCTTCTGTAGAAAAAGGATCTCCGGGAATCAGCTTCATCAAAATAAATGTCAATGTCGCAATTACCCATACAGTTAATAACATCGTAAGGACACGTCTAATGATGTACATAACATTCCTCCCTATATTGACATAAAATTACTTCCCATTAGTTTAAGTATCTATCAAAAAATTCTCCCACCTTAAATTGCATCGATTGATAACTAGCCATACTACTGGTCTGTCCCCCCATTTGATGGCCATCCTCTTCAGAGATAATTAGTGTCACATCCTTACCCAATTTCGTTAATTTCTCTTTAAATTGCTTCGATTCTTCAACTGGGACACGACTATCATTTTGTCCATGACACATCAAAAGAGGCACACTCACCTGCTTCGCATGGCAAAGAGGGGATATTTCATCAAAAAAGGACTTGTCCTCTGATAAAAACCCATATTCGTACTCTCTTAATAACCGTCTATAAGAACCGGTTTTCTCTAAAAATGTACGAATATGTGATATACCAACAATGGATACTGCTGCTGACCATAAGTTCGGATAATGTCCAATGACCGTATTGACGATAAAACCACCGTAGCTTCTTCCCATGATGCCCAGCTTGTCTTTCTGAATACCGTGTTTATCAAAAGCAACCTGAGCAAGAGCCTTAATATCTTTCGCTGCATCTAAACGCTTTCTTCGATCATCCAAGGATAAATATTTCCTCCCAAAACCCTTACTCCCTCGTATATTTGGAACAAATACGGAAATCCCCATATGAACGAGTCCTTGGAGAATTGGATTAAAGTCCACTCTGGATAGATTTTCTGGCCCACCATGAACATAAATAACGGCACCTTTTGGATTTTTACTATTTGCGTAATAGAAATAGGGAATTTCCAGCTCATCAAACGATTTAAATGCGCACATCTCCGGATTGTATTTTCTTAGCTGTAATGCATCGGAATAACCAGTATCCGTCAATCGTGTCAATGTCCTCTTTAGAAGATCGTAGATATGTACTTCCCCAGGCATTTGTGGTCCTTTTAACAGAAAAAAGAAGGAACGGTTATCCAGCCATGTGATATGTGATGTTACACCAATTGGTAATTCTTCCATCTTTTTTAAGCTGTTATTGGCAATGTCATATACGTAGATGAGTGAAACTCCACCTTGATTAACAGTGAGAGCTATTTTTGTTTCGTCCTTTGAAAGTTTCATCTCCTCTATATCCCATGGAATGGATTGAATAACAGGAATGAGCTCTTGTGGATGAGATAATGAGAATTGATATAAATGCATATATTCACTATTAACATCTGAAAGCAAAAAGCCTTTCTCCTGATTTTTTGAAAATACTACGGATTGATAACGAGCTAATTTATCTTTTACTCCAATTCTTACCTTAGATAAGTCTTGTAAATTAATTATCCAATAAGAGGAATCAATATTCGTTTCCTGTAGTTGTACTACTACATGATCGCAATCCTTCATCCATTTAACGACGGTACATGCACCTTCACAACGAAAAAGAAGATCTCCTTTCTCTGTTTCTACATCTATAATGTGGACGTGGTAGCCTTGCTCCTCTTTTTGATAAGAAGTATAGATTATTTTCTTTTCATTAGGAGAAAAGTCTCCAAAAGTATGAAAATGGTCTAAAGCGTATACGAGTCTCTTTAATTTTTTCGTTTGCTGATGATAGAGAAATAATTGTTTTTTTTCGTTTCCTTTATAATCTATGCCTAGAACCGTATACATTCCGCTCTTGGAATGATTCACGGAGAGCACTCTTCCGTCCGTCAACACGAACGGCCTTTCTTCTCTCGTTACAAGATCGAATTCATATAGTTGCGGCAAGCCATTACCTCGATGCACATAAGTGATTTTATTACTATTTGGTACTTTCTTTGGTTGTTCAGCTCCATTTATTTTTAAATAATCCGATAATTTTTCCAACAAATTAACACCTCACTTAAAATTTATTCATCAAACAAATAAGTTGTTGGTTGTACGTAAAGGTCGATGCCGTAGGAAGTTTTGATAGGCAAACCCTTTTACTTCGTCTTCTGTATAAAATTTCAACAATTCATTAATTAAATTCTGGTAATGGGATGCTCTTTCAAGTTTGTTCACAAACGTTTTAACTCCATCAAAATCAGAACCAAAACCGATATTATTCACACCCCCTAGTGAGCATAGATGGTCAATATGCTTGATTAAATCAGCAATAGTTGTGACGCGCTTTTTATTTATGAAGGGGGGATTGTATACTACATGAATAAGCCCTTGGCAATCTAGCATACTTTTAATTTGGTCATCATATAGATTACGAGGGTGATCACAAATACTACGCACATTGGAATGGCTGGCAATGAGATAATCAGCGATTTCAATTGTATCCCAGAATCCCTTTACAGAAGCGTGAGATACATCTGTAAAAACACCATTCTTATTATTTCGTTTAATAACTTCTTTTCCTAACGGAGTTAAACCACCTGCATTCGCTACTCCTGCACCATCTCCACAGAGATTGGCATGGTTCCATGTTAAACCAATTAATAAAATCCCAGCACTGTACAGATATTCCAATTTATCTAGTTCATTTCCAAAGGGCTCTGCGCCTTCTAATGTTAGGATTGCACCAATTTCCCCTTTCTTAAGCGTATCAATATCTTGCCAATGTTTAATATGTTTCATCGTCGGGTTCTTACCAATGATTTCGGAATGGAAGATTTCTATCTGTTCTAATGCATATTCCCATTTCTTTTCAGCAGGTACATAAGGTTTGATAAATATTGCGAAAAACTGTACAACTACCTTTCCTTTTTGCAACTCCAATAGATTTGTAGTTAATTGATTGGAATCCTTATATTTCAGTATTTGATCTCTCTCCCGTTTAGCAACCTGCATTTTAACCAATGCATCACAATGTGTATCAATAACATTCATATCTAGCTCCTCCAAGTATTAGACAGCAGCTCCTTCAACACGCGGCAGCATTCTTAAATTGATAAATGCTGCCCAAGCAACACCATTGTCGTCTATAAAAAACTTCACTACTTTTCCACTGTCTTTTATTACTAGAGTCTGATAATCAATAGCCTTAACAACAGATGAATGACCGTTGGTTTCAGCAACGAGTACATTATTTATGATTCGAATTTCTAATCGGCTTCCCTTCTTGTTCGTCGCATAAGTACCTATCAATGCTTGAAGTTCCTTAGGTGAAAGATGATAGTCAGGCGCTTCCTTCTTCTTCTGTTTAATTGGTATCCCTAAAGCTGTATGTAGCGCAGCTTTCCAGATGTCTATTTTCGGACCACTAGAAACATTTGTCAGAACTGCTACTACTATTTTCTCTTCTGGTATAAAACCAAAATATGAAGAAACACCGGGCAAACTCCCACCATGCTTTACTAGCTGATATCCAAAATAATCTTGCTCTGTTCTTACCCCATATCCATAACATTCATTTTTACCAATTGGAAAAACTGGCTTCCACATCTTTTGATAGTTTATATGCTGCCAAGTTGATTGTTCTGAAGCAAGTGTATCTACATAGACATTTCCATACTTTATCAAATCCACGACCGTCGAACGAAGCCCTCCACTTGTTTCATAATTACCAAGGTTTTCCCAAGGATTGGATTGAAATGATTTCGCAACAGGATCATAGTCATACTGCACCGTTACATTCCCGAACTTTTTAATATCTTCGGTACTATATGTAGTACGATGCATTTCTAGTGGAGCTATAATTTCTTCGATCATGTATTTCCGGAATAGTCTTCCAGTCACTTTCTCAATGATGGCACCTAACAATAAATATAGATCGTTACAGTAACTCAAATATTCTCCCGGTTTACCTAAAGGACGTTCATGAATAGTTGCTAAATAGGAGATATGCTCATGAAAGCGGTTTAATTCTTGATAACGCTCAATTGGCGGAAGTCCTACTGTATGGGATAGCAAATGGTGTATCTTTATTTGAGACATATCTTCCGTTTTCAATTGGAAATCTGGTAAATACTTAATCACGGGGTCATCAACTGATAGCTTTCCTTCCGACTCCAATTTCATAATTGCTAATGCTGTAAAGGATTTCGTTATGGAGGCGATACCAAAAATCGTATCTACAGTAACAAGTTTTTTATTTTTCACATCTCGATAACCGAAACCATTCATATATATAGTTTCCCCATTTTTCGAGACAGCGACAGCTGCACCCGGCACATGCCCATCCAACATGAGCTGATTGACATAGGATTCAAAAATAGACCACTTATTATTATGCATAGTTGGCACTCCTTAATACGATTATGTTTGACCTGATTAGAAAGCCTGTTTTAAGAGCTCTAGTTTCAATCATTATAATATTGACGATAGAATTATAAAAATATATAATTTTTATAATATTATAATCAATAGTTATTAATACAGTACTTATATAAGCACATAAGAGGAGCCCTTACATGAGTCTACAAACATTACGATACTTTATAGAAGTTGCAAAGCATCTTAGTTTTAGCGAGGCATCCAAGGCTTTACACATATCCCAACCTGGCTTAAGCCAACAAATTTCTGATCTCGAGCGTAAACTAGGGTTTAAGCTATTAAATCGTACCACTAGAAAAGTAGCTCTAACAGAAGAAGGGGCCTTTATCTTCAACAAGCTATCTACATCATTCAACGATATTGAAATGACATTAGATTTCATGACTACACAAAAAATGATTCCTAAGGCTAAAATAAAAATTGCTGCTGTGCCATCAGCAGCAAGTATTTTCATCCCTAAACTATTAATAAAAATGCTAACCGATTTTCCAGATATCGACGTTTATACACATGAAACTACGTCATCGAAGGCTATTGAATTTATGAAACAAAAGCACTATCATCTTGCCTTCATTCGAACTCCTATTTATAAAGAAGAGTTCCTAAACAACGATTTAAGGCTGTTCGAATTTAAAAAATATCCATTACGACTAGTTGTAGCAAAAAATCACCCATTAGCCCAAAGAGATTCTGTAGACCTCCAAGACGCAAAAAACGAAACATTTATTCATTACAGTGATGATCATACGAATCCTTTACAATTTCTACTAGATAAAGCGTGTCTTACTGCTGGGTTTTCTCCGAAAAAGTTATGTACTGGTTCAGCATTATTATCTATTTATCATCTTGTATCCAATAATTTAGGTGTTTCCCTAATGCCATCTGATATGACGAGTTTACTAGAGAATAATAAAATCAAAATATTAAAACTCAATAATATTGAATTATTCAGCTCTACCTCCGTCTTATGGAATGAGGAGAATAATACATCTTTTGTAACAAATCAGATTCTTGATATTCTACAAACAGACCCTATTTTTAAAGAATTTATCTAAATTAATCAAAAGTGTGCTAGTGAGCTTCCCTTTTCAAACAGCAAAAAGAAACTGAAATGCATCTAAATAAAACCCATTTTGAATTTCTTATGAAACATTGGTATAATATCTGTTGCAAGATAGAAAAAATTGAATATCGACTACCAAACATTTGTATCTTGCAAATATAAATGATAGGTGGTAAACAACATGGAGAAAAACAATAATTATCAAGTATTATTGTACTATCAGTATGTTCAAATTGATGACCCTGAAGGTTACGCTGCGGAACATCTGAAATTCTGTAAGGAATTGGGATTAAAAGGTAGAATTTTAGTAGCCCAAGAAGGGATCAATGGTACTGTTTCAGGTACAATCGAACAAACAGAAGCATACATGGAAGCAATGCATCAGGACCCTCGTTTTGCAGACATGGTATTCAAAATTGACGAGGCTGCAGATCACGCCTTCAAAAAAATGCATGTTCGTCCTCGTAAAGAGCTAGTGACATTTCGATTAGAAAATGATATAAACCCTTTAGAAACTACAGGTAATCATTTATCTCCGAAAGAATTTTACGAAGCAATGCAGGATGAAAACACAGTCGTTATTGATGCACGGAATGATTATGAATACGATTTAGGACATTTCCGCGGAGCAGTTCGCCCAGATATAAAAACCTTCCGTGAATTACCAGAGTGGATTCGTGAACACAAGGATCAGTTTAAGGATAAAAAGGTCCTAACCTATTGTACCGGTGGTATCCGCTGTGAGAAGTTTTCTGGTTGGCTGTTAGAAGAAGGATTTGAAGATGTTAATCAATTACACGGCGGAATCGTTACGTATGGTAAGGATCCTGAGGTGCAAGGTGAATTATGGGATGGTAAATGCTATGTATTCGATGAACGTATTTCCGTACCAGTAAACCAAAAAGAACACGTAGTAGTCGGCGTGGATTATTTCGATGGCGAACCGTGCGAAAGATATATAAACTGTGCAAACCCAGAATGTAATAAACAAATTCTCTGCTCAGAAGAAAATGAGCACAAATATTTACGAGGCTGTACGCATGAGTGCCGTGTTAGCCCTCGGAACTTGTATGTAAAAGAACATGAACTATCACAAGAAGAGGTAGAAGAACGCTTGCAAAAACTAGGTGAAACATTAAAGCAAGAAATTTAACATTTTCATTCAGCCCCTAATTGTTGTCATATGAACAATTGGGGGCTTTTTTGTAGTCTAGGAAATTATAAAATTTGACTATGTGATAAATATGAACATATTGAGCCACGTCCAACTCAGCGCCCAGAAACGAGGTGACTTCACGAATTGCCCTAATCTAAGTCATTATCGGTTTACAAGCTCACCGTGATTCCTTTATCTCCGTTGACTCACTCCAGTCGCTATCTTTCTAATCGGGCGTGCTTATTGTTAAGTTTTTTAATAATGATATTCTCCATAATAAAGAAAATCTTCCTATCTTCAAAAGCGATTCAACCCCTATTAAAGAGAAACATTTGGTGTTAGGAAGCTATTCTTTGTGGGGAAAACTATGTAATCCCCGCTTTGACATGCCCACATCAACTTGCTATCCTTTTTTTAAAAGGAGGCTTTTTTATGAGTGTCTATGAATTTCAAGCTAAAATGATAGGTGGTAAAGAAAAGTCATTAAGCGATTACCGAGGTGAGGTATTGTTAATTGTAAATACAGCAAGCAAATGTGGATTTACTCCACAGCTCGAAGGATTACAAAACGTATACAATGCTTACAAGGATCAAGGATTTCAAGTACTTGGATTTCCTTGCAATCAGTTTAATAATCAGGATCCAGGAACAGAAGGAGAAATCTCGGAATTCTGCCAGATTAATTATGGAGTTACCTTTCCAATGTTTAGTAAGGTTGATGTTAAAGGTGAAAATGCCCATCCCCTTTTTAACTATTTAACAGAAGAGGCTAAAGGTTTTCTTACGAAACAGATCAAATGGAATTTCACCAAGTTCTTAGTAAACAAACAAGGGGAAGTAATTAATCGATATGCTCCACAAACAAAACCAGAACAGATCAAAACAGATATTGAGGTAGCTTTACAAGGATAACCATCTTTTTTTATGTACAACTTTAAATAGATACAAGCTCCAGATTCCCTCTATTAGGAAATTCGACCTCGTCATCCGACTAAATGACATTTTCGGATTGATAATATCAGAGCTAGCCCAGCATATTTTATAGATCCGCAGAGACTGTGCATATTGTACATGAAACCTCACTAGACGAATAAGAACGAATTGGTGGTTACCCCCAGAAGTTAGATTTTTCACTCTAACTTCCCCGGGGTTGGTACCAAAACGTATCGAATGATTGTTCGACTTTTATTATCTAACATACACTTATGTCCATATCTTCTTTTAAAGTACTTTTTCTAGGAAAACCTTCGCACGATCTGTAGTAGGCTTGTCAAAGAAAACGGACGGTACCGCCTCCTCTACCAGCTTACCGTTATCTAAAAATAGCACACGATCGCCCACTTCCTTCGCAAAATTCATTTCATGTGTCACAATTACCATCGTCATCCCTGTCTTTGCTAAATCCTTCATTACATCTAGTACTTCTTTAACCATTTCAGGATCTAATGCGGAGGTAGGTTCATCAAACAACATAATTTCTGGCTCCATTGCTAAAGCTCTAGCAATTGCCACTCGCTGCTTCTGCCCACCAGATAATCGATTCGGATAGGTATTCTCTTTATCTGTTAACCCTACCTTAGCTAATAACTTTCTTGCAACTGCTTCTGCCTCTCGTTTTTCTACACCCTTCACCTTTTGCGGTGCATAACTAACGTTATCTAACACCGTCATATGTGGAAATAAATGAAAATGTTGAAAAACCATCCCGATGTTTTTACGAATTTCTAATTTATTTGTTTTAAGCTTCGTAATCTCTTTTTCTTTTATATATATTTGCCCCTCCGTTGAGTCTTCCAATAAATTTAGACAGCGCAAAAATGTTGATTTTCCCGAACCAGATGGACCAATAATCGTTACAACTTCTCCTTGATGAATGGTTGTAGAAATTTGATCTAAGACTATATTTTTATCAAATACTTTTGTAAGATTCTTTGCTTTAATCACTTTGACGAAGCCTCCGTTCCATCAATCTACCTAGTAAAGTAAGTATATAAACCATTACCCAATAAATTAGTCCAGCAAATAATAATGCTTCAAAATTCCGGTATAAATCTGCGCCAGCAATTTGTGCTCTTCGCATAATATCTAAGTAACCAATTGTAGAAACAAGTGCTGATTCCTTTGTTAACGTGATAAACTCATTCATCATTGCAGGCAGTATATTTTTAAAAGCTTGTGGTAAGATAATATTTAACATCATTGGCTTATACGGAACGCCTAAAGCCTCAGCAGCTTCCGTCTGTCCTTTATCAATTGCAAGGATACCACCACGAATAATTTCTGAGATATAAGCAGCAGAATTCAGCCCAAAAGCTAACACAGCAGATAGAAATGCAGATATATTATAACCAGTTAATTGTGGTACAGCATAATAGATAATCATAAGCTGTAATATGAGGGGAGTTCCGCGGAATATCGATGTATAAGCATCCGCTACCCATTTTAGTACAGGGATGTTTGTAATTTTACATAATGACAATACTGTACCTAAGATAAAACCTATCACAATGGAAACACTAACAAATTTTAATGTAGCCCATATTCCTTCTAGTATAAAAGGAATATAAGGCACGATTTGGCTGAAATCCAAATTCATGCCTTATCACCTCGCTTTTCTCTCGTTGTTATTACAGAGTGTAGTTGGCAGCAAATCCTAATAATCGATTATCGAGATAACCACGATGTTTATCCAATTACAAATACTACTAACGTGCTACCTACATGCATCTTGTACAAAATAGAAACGTTTGCTGTAACTTATGGTTAATTGAATAGACGTTAGCCTACTCCATATCTGACAGCCATTTTTCTTCCAATTCTTTTATTTTTCCATCTTCCTCTAATTTTTTTAATACATCATTCACATCATCCACAAGTCCATTTCCTTTCGGGAAAGCAATGCCCATTCCAGGCGAGCTTGTCGTTGGATCATCAAACCCTTTTAATCCTTGCTCGTTGATATAACCCTTGGCAACCGTTTTATCCATATACCCAACATCAATTCGATTCGAATTCAATTCCTGTACAAGTAAACCAGCATTATCCACTTTTTTAACTTCAAAATCGTATTTATCTGCTAAGATTTCTGCTCCCTCTTCTTGAATCGTACCTAACTGCACACCAATTGTTTTTCCTTTTAAATCATCAAGGCTTTTAATATTGGATTCAGCACCTGTCAAGAAGCTTTCCCCAGAGTGATGATATTCTGTAGAGAAATCAACATTTTTTTTACGTTCTTCTGTAGCACTCATCCCTGACATAACCATATCTACTCTATTAGCCTGTAATGCACCAATTAATCCATCAAATTTCATATCTTCGATTTGTAATTCATACCCTAATTCATCAGCAATCAGATGCGCTAAGTCAATATCGAATCCTTCAAAATTACCTTGTGGATCTCGTGATTCAAAAGGAGGAAAATCAGCTGAGGTTGCCATTTTCAATACCTCCTCATCAGCAGACTTTGAATTATTTGATGTGGAATCTTCACTACTACCACAAGCTGATAACAAACCTACGATTATTGTAGAAAGAAAAATGATACCTATTGTTTTTTTCATGTTTTTCGCCCCATTTTCTTTATCTGTTGTTATTATTTATGAAATTCTGTTTGTATTGCTTTTAACAAGACAGAGTCTGTAATGACCTCATAGCCAGTCCTAGCCAATGCTAATGCACCATCCGCAATAACTTGCTGCCCTTTTGCTGTAATTGTCTTATCAGCAAATTCCTTCGTATGTGCAACTAAGCCAGGCTCATCCAACCCGATATAAGGATGAATTGCTGGAACGACATGACTAACATTTCCCATGTCAATGGATCCATAACTCTGCTTCGCTGGAAGTACAGGTACACCGGATATATCTTGTAAATGCTTTGAGAAAACGTTAGACAATTGCTTGTTTGTTATCATATTGTCGTAGCTGAGTTCATAATTAGATGATTCTAATCTGGCACCTGTCATCATGGCAGCCGCATTAGCAATGTTCATAACTTTTGTTACGACATCATTTAATACAGCTCGCTCTTTTGCTCGAATATAGAACTGAGCGACAGCCTTATCTGGTACCACATTTGCTGCACTACCTCCCTCAGCAATAATCCCATGAATTCGTACATCGTCAGGTAAATGTTCACGTAATGCATTAATCCCATTGAATAGTTGAATCACACTGTCTAAAGCATTTATTCCTTTTTCAGGAGAAGCAGCAGCATGGGAGGATTTCCCAAAGTAAGCAAACTGAATAGCATCCATTGCCAGTGAATCACCACTTTCATACGATTGATCACCTGGATGGACCATCATTGCTACATCGATCTCATTAAAAATACCTTGCTCACTCATAGGAACCTTTGCTCCGTTTGTTTCTTCAGCTGGTGTACCAAGAACGACAACGCTCCCACCAATTTCAGCTACCTGCTTGCTAAGAATAATTCCTGCACCTACACTCATTGTTCCAATTAAATTATGACCACATCCGTGTCCTACCTCTGGTAAGGCGTCATACTCTGCTAAGTAGGCAATAACAGGTCCAGGCTTCTCACCATTAAATACAGCTTTAAAAGCGGTTGGTCTACCAGCTGTACCCGTCTCAATAGTAAAATCATGGCTGGCTAATAAATCTGTTAATTGTTTCATAGATTTATACTCTCGGTCCCCTAATTCAGGATGTTCATATAGATAACGGCTGATCTCACATAAATCTCCATGAATTTTAGTTATATTTTCAAATAATGGATCATTCATTTTGCTTCCCACCTATATGCATATTTATTAATTAATATGTATATTTATAACATATTGTGTATACTCATGCAATAGTTATTTTATGCCAATCCTATTACTTTATCTAAAGGGCACTAACATATAAACGTTTGTCACACACTATTCATCAATTGCTTCTTATTAATCCCCATGTATACTAG
>NZ_JAJERH010000054.1 GCF_016919725.2 Virgibacillus sp. AGTR | reverse complement strand
TTGCCGATGTTTTTGCTAAAACCTATCAAGGATCTGGAGGAAGTAGCCATACGGCTGGCGTGAAAATTCAACTGGAATATGATCTTCTCAGTGGCCAATTCCTCCATGTTCATTCGGGTCCAGGTAAAGAAAATGATCGAACCTACGGTTCCACATGCTTACAGACGGTACAAACAGGTGACTTATGTATACGTGATTTAGGATATTTTGACCTCAATGACCTCCATCAGATGGACGAGAAGGGCGCTTCTTATATCTCTCGTTTAAAATTAAACACTCGGGTTTATCTAAAGAACCCTAATCCTGAATACTTCAAAAATGGAACACTCAAAAAACAAACCGAATATATTCAATTAGATATGGAAGAGATCATGCATCAATTAAAGCAAGGACAAACCCATGAAATCTCAGATGTTTATATTGGGAAAAATCAAAAGCTGCCGACTAGAGTCATTATCCACCGACTTACGGAAGAGCAAACCCGAACACGATTGGAAAATCATGCGGTAAAGGAGAAAAAGAAAGGGATTGTTATGAAGGAACGGAGTAAACGATTGAGTGCGATAAATGTATACATAACCAATGCATCACCCGAAGTTGTTCCAACGGAACACATTCACGATCTTTACTCTTTACGTTGGCAAATTGAAATACTGTTTAAGTCATGGAAATCCTTCTTTGAAATCGATCATTGTAAAGAAATCAAAAAAGAGCGTTTAGAATGTCATCTCTATGGTCAACTCATCGCTATCCTCCTTTGTTCTTCCACCATGTTTCAAATGCGGCAGCTACTTCTCACCAAGAAAAAACAAGAACTTAGCGAATATAAAGCCATTTATATCATTAAAGATTATTTTGTATTACTGTTTCAATCGATACAAAAAGGCACCCAAGAGCTATCAAAGGTCCTGTTTCGCCTATTTGCCATCCTACAGAAAAACGGGCGAAAGTCTCACCGATACGAGAAAAAAACAGTCTTTGATATATTGGGTGTTGTCTATCAGTATACCACGTGCCAAAAGAAAGCAGCGTAATTTTTAAAAAATAGCTTGTATCAGGCTTATTTGGTATGCTTTTTTTTCAGTAGCATAGACATTACTTTGCAAAACGGCTCTATTTTACCCATTCATGAATGCTAGCTTGATGGGCATGGGGTACTGCCACCATTTCGGAAATTTTGTACGCTAAGAAAATTTCTATATAGATAAATCCAAATTCTTGTATGTTAAGGAATTTGGATTATGTTATTGGTTTAAGTCTTATTTAATGGTCTAAAGGCTGGTAATGTCTATTAGCATTAAACCTCTGTTCTCCATGTTCTATAACGACTCTGGCCATTTAACCATAAAATATTCTCTATGAACTCCACAACTTCCATAATTTATAAATCCATGTTGTTCGTAGTAATCTACTAACTTGGGTTTTTCTGTATACAAAGCTAAAGGAATATTTATTTGATCAAAAGGATATTTAATTCTTCTATGATCTTTGATACCTCACCTTTCCTATAGGAATGCAAATTCACAACCTCTATTGCGTGATGATAATGATTATTGAATATCCTTTTTGCAGTAGGGGTAGTGCCAGCGAAGCTGACACCACCCCTATAAACAGCGTATTTCTTTGTTTCATAGTCATTACGTATCGTCGTATAAAGGAAATCTACAAACACAAAAGGATAACAGTTGCTTAAAGGGCGACTTTGCCACTCTTCTAAATCAGGAAGCACTGTATCGGTAATTTCGGATATCATTTCATGAGACACAGAGAAACCATAGGCATCTTCGATAGTGGACGAAATATCTCGCTGGAACATTCCTCTTGCATACATGGAGATGACTTTATCCTCGATGGCAGAAACATTTCTTTTGCGCTTGGGAATAAGTTGTGGTTCAAATGACACGGTCACGAGGTATGGCAATATTCATTTCGCCAGCAGTCGTTTTGACTGTCTTTTTTCCGTACCCATTCCGTTTATTGTTTGTTTCTTTTTCTCCTTTGATCCATAGCCCAAATATGTCCTTTAATGCATGTTGCATAACCTTCTACAGACTTTGGTTGATACTGTTCAATAATCTTGTTAGCTAATTCTACGGAGTTAGGATCTCTTTTAGGTTTTCCCATTTAAAACACTCCTTTAGCTTTATGTTTTTATTTTACCAAATAAAAACAACTGTGTGAGTAAGAAACCGTACGCATTTCTTACTTACACAGTTAATATTACACTCCTGCATTTATGCTAGCTTACATCTATGATTAAAAATACATTGAAGATTTGTATATCCTCTGGTAAACAACCTATCATGCTTCAAGTTTATTTTTATTCATCTGTACGAATAAGTAAGTAACTATCATTAGGTTTTTTTGAGCAACCTACGATGAAATATTCTATTTTTCCATCTTTCTTTCTTTCTTTCTTTATGTTTTCACAATCGTCTTTTTTTACTCCTACGTCACCCCCTCCATAATCATCATACCTATTATCATAACTATAATTTATTACATTTCCATCAAAATTCAAGTCCTGAAATATAGGGTCTCCTTCGTTCGTATAACTAGTTATTCGAATAGAATCTTTTTTATTGCTATGAATATTATCTAGAAATTTTAAAAAAATATCTAGGTTGTATACGTTATCTCCACTGTATACAACGTCACCCTTTTTTATCGCTTCTTTTGAATCATATTTTGAAGATTGAGAACAACCTATAATGTTTACGCTCACTAAAAGTATAATTACTAACTGTATAGTTTTTCTCACGTTATCTCCCTCATGACTTAAATTATTTGTATTGGTTTCTTGCTTCACTAAATATTTTTTGCAAATTCAAAGATAGAGGTTCTTCTGTGTCTTTTAAAACTTCAATTTTGTTGGTTTCTAAAGGTATTTTACCAAAAGTGACTCCTCTTGTAGCAAATACTCCATCTTGTTCTGGTGTTAAAAATAAAAGATATTCTTCATTCACATTCATTTTTTTATATCCATTAAAACTGTATGTTTTGTTTGTTTTTTTATCAAAAAAATTATTTTCTGCTATATTAACTTCTTCTTTTTCTTTAATCTTCTTATTTTTTGTTTCATTTTTATATACCTTTGATATTTTAAAGTTAGTTACTGTATAGCCACCTGCTACTGAACCGTCTACTTCCGATCTATAAATTACTGGACTTTCTTCTCCTATTTTCTTTCCTCGTAGAATGATTTTTGAATTACTTTCTAATTCATCTAGTGACTCAAATCCATCTGTCTTCGCTTCAAATACTAAAGTCTCAGTTGTGGAAAGATTATCTAAAGACTTACCTTGAATAATATTTTTTTCTTCATTCGATTTACTAATTATAAAAACCATTATTGTTAGACAAGATATTAGGATAAGCGAAACACTAGTAATCTTCTTCATAACTTTTACCCCCTTTTAATATTTAGCTCGAAGTCCAGCTTTATCGTCTGATAAAGGATATGCTTTATTATTAAAACCGTATTGGCGCATTACAGAGATACTATTGTTAGATTTTTGGGTGTGAGCTAAACCTGCTTCATGACCTACCTCATGAACTATGACTTCTTTCCTTTGTGTATATGAACTTATGTTTTTCCATTTTTTATAAACCATAATATGCCCACGTCCTTTACTAACAGCATAAATATCGCCGTTATAATAGTTTACATACTCTACCATTACATCCCCGCCCCCTGGAACCCCGGCTTCTTTTCTGAATTGTATTTGGCTTGTGTCATTCCATGCTAATATGCCATATAAAACTTCTCTTCTATTACTATTGAAATCTCCATCTATCCAATAATAAGCATCTAATCTATTTGATAAAGATTTTCCATTAAGTACGTATGCGCTAGAATAAGTGGGGATTGATAGTAAAATAAAAAGTGCTGCCAATATCTTTATAACTTTCTTTCTATTCATTTTAATTCCTCCTTTAAAAGTAGAACATTTATTAAGGTTATTGTCGTGGTAATGAAGGGCTATTCCCCCTTTCTTTTTAATTTCGACATTAATAACCTATATAATAACTTCTGCCTAAAATTTTTCAAACCTGCAAGAATAATCAAATAAATTAAATTTTTTAGGGGGGTTGCCTAAAGGTCTGCACATAAGTTGTAAGTTATCAAAGAACGCTAACTTACAACTCTATGGCTTCTCGCTTCCCTCTAAAACAGCCGATAACCACAAACTGTAGTTTATGGCCAACTACGAAAAAGCGTGTAGTTAGCCATAAATCAACACTTTGTAGGTTCCTGTCTGTTTCTGAACGATTTTTAATTACAAATGTAAGTAGTATTTCTGCAAGTGCTTCTGAAGCTGACAATTATGATGAAAAAGAAGTAGAAGATCTTGCAAAAGTATTAGAAATCTTGTTTGATAAAAGTATAGTTTATGATAATAATGGAACTCCAATTGGTTTCAAAAAAATAACGATTAATTGGCCTTTGCCCTGTTTGTCATAGAGCTTAGACCGTTAATCGTTCTGGTTATTTTATAATTCATCCTAACAAGGTGCAACAAATATTTATATATAATCTTACGTATTACGTAGCACACTTACATCTAAAAAGTAATGTAGGGATCACTAATAGTACAATTAATTTTAGTTTGACGATTTATAGTGGAGCGTAATTGGCTGATTTTCTTCTAAGGTTGCTTTATATAAACGAATATTGCCAACATTTGATTGGGAAGCAGCAGAATCAACTTCAAAATTCTCGTTCAAAGAAATGGTCCAAGCTGCTTCGTTATTTTTCTTCAAAACAACTGCAAGTGTACCAAACTGTTCAATAGTGTCCCATGTAAACAATTCTGTTTGATTAGCTTGTGTAACAGAGATCCCTTCTTGGTTACTAACTACTTTAATGTTATCACCTTACCAATTCCCGTGAATTTGTGCGCCAACATAATAATAGCTTGTACCATCACCTCGATCCCCATATGTCGCTATAAATTGCTGTATCGAGTTGTCTGCCGTTTTATAAGTAACGGCTGCGATATCTTTAGCTAACCAATCTACCTTAAAATCGCCAATTATCTCGGCTGGTAAGCTATCTTTTGGACGAGCTAAAATACCAAAATACGACCTATAGTAAACGGCTGATCCACTCTCAACATTTTTTTTAATAGATAGTACATGTTTAAAGTCAGGTGAAACACTTGTTATATTGTTAACTTGTTTATTACTGTCTACTAGAAGTACTACATGAACAGCGATAAATAGGAATATGATACTAGAACCTATTATTTTGAATCGTTTAGTGATTCGCAGCAATAGAATATTTGCAAGAAATAAACAGGCCACACAGACAATATTAATCATATAAAATAATCTATTATCAATATACTCTACTTGAAATCTATCGTGAACAATCAAATATCCTATTTGTAAACAAAAAAAGGCAATTGTAAAAAGAAATAATATCCAGCCTATCCATTTTTGTTTCGTGCTATTTCGCTTCATTCAGCTGTACCTCCATTGAAAATTCCCATGTTTTACCGTTATCTTTTGAAATAAATTTACCTTTTACTTTTCCGCCTTCATAATAAAGGACACAGGAAAAACTAAAATACATTTGGCTGCATTCTAGTTTTTCTTCTATCTTATTTACTTACTGATTTTAGCTGTTAGTATTGTGCCAGCAATCCTTTTTTCATTGCTATCCGTTCACAGCAAAGAAAGGTTGCTAAGCCTAAAGTAAAGTAAATAATCGCATTAATAAGCAATATTGCTATATCCCCCAAATTTATAGAGGATAAAGTTAAGCCTTCTATCATCACACTTCGCATTAAATCCACACCTTTTACAAATGGAAAGAAAGATAAGATAGGTGCAACAGATAATGGAATAAACGTTAACCCCATTAAAATAAACTGTAAAATTTGGAGAAAAGCTTGTACTTGTTTCAACACTATTGAAATACCTGCAATAATTAAGCCTAGCCCATACATACTAAAAAGTGTCAATACTAGAATTGGGATTATAGTCACCACATCAATATTTAGCCATTGTCCGGTAGTTAGCATAGACATGAGTAATAATATAACGACAATTATAAAATTCAGTATTGTTGTGGCAACAAGTCTAGCAGTCATGATTCTCCATATCCCCATAGGTGACATAGCAAGTTGCTCTAGTGTACCTCGCATGGATTCATTGATGATATCAAAGCCAATTTGATTTATAACCATTACCGTCAAAAACCAAAAAACATAATTGACAATAATATATTGCGTGTTTACATCCTGAGTACCCGGATCCCCAATTACTTGAATACCTAAAAACATTGCTAAAAAGATGAAATAAAAAGTAAGTAGCATAGCTATGGTATTAGGTAGATAGCGTTTTAGCTCTATGTACTCTTTACGAACATTTGTCTTAAGAAGGATATACCATCGCATATTCTTTCTCTCCCTTTACAATTTTCATAAAGATTTCTTCAAAATTAACTGTTTGTCTATCAATTGTCTCAACCGGGATATGCTCAAGCTTCAATACATCAAACAAATCATAAATTTCTTTACTATGATTTAGATCAACCTCGATTGTAGATTGTATGGAATCTGGTATGTATTCTAGCCCTGGAAACTTTTCTACCAACATCTTATACTGCCGATCAGTCAAATGATCACCTAGTTGAATCTTGTAGGAGCGAACTTCAAACAAACGTAGTAGGTTTTCCACATTATCATTTGCAACTACTTTTCCGTAGTTAATAACAATAGTCCGGTTACAAATAGCTTGAATGACATCCATATCATGAGAGCTGATAATAATAGTTCGGTTATACCCTTTGGCAATTGACTTCAATAGTTCGCGAACCTCATAGCTTGTTTCAATATCAAGTCCTAAAGTTGGTTCGTCCAGTAAAATAATCTCGCTATCTGCAAGCATTGCAACTGCAATGGCAAGTTTTTGCTGCATTCCGCGCGAAAGTCGATTCACTAATTCATTTTCTTTGTCTTTTAGATTAAACTTGGTCAAAAGGCCTTCAATTTGTTCAGCAATATCTTTACTAGAAAGTCCTCTATTTCCAGCAAAATACTCTAAATTTTCCTTTACTGATAGACGCCAATACAGGTTACGATTCCCTTCAAGTACTGCGCTTATATGGCGTAGCGCATCCAATCGCTTCTTTTGGGTGTTAATGCCATTTACTATAATAGAGCCATCATCTGGAATAAGAAGTCCACAGATCATCTTAATTATAGTAGACTTTCCTGCACCATTTGGACCTAACAGACCCAAAATCTCTCCCCGATTAACCGAAAATGAAATATCATCTACAGCTATTAGAGATTCTTTCGTTTTTCTTTTTTTATAGACCTTTTTAAGGTTTTTTACTTCAATTATGGCTTCCATCTTCACCATCCCTTCTGCTTTTTATTATACGACCTTGCCTCTTTATCATTATATCGAATGTTCTGAAAAAGAGAAAATGATACTCTTTCATAAATCGTCATATCATTTTCTCCATTAGCTAACAAAAAGCTATATTTAATTCTTTTCTATAACTGATCTTTTTCTCTCTTTGGTATGCAATAATTCGTAAACACATGGAATCACTACTAACGTTAATAAGGTAGATATAGTTAATCCTCCAATAACAACAACTGCTAAGCTTTTTGATACAAGGCTTCCTGTTTCTGCTGTTCCAAATAACAGTGGAATCATGGCACTGATTGTGGAGATAGCTGTCATGATAATCGGACGTAATCTCCGTTGTGAGGCTTCTAATAAGGATTCTCTTATACTCATCGTTTTCTCATTTTGTTTTACGCGATCTAATAAGACAATTGCATTTGTCACTACGATACCAATGAGCATTAATGCCCCTAATAATACGGTCGTATCTACTGAAATTCCTGTAATTAATAAGCCAACAATGGAACCAATTAATGCTAGCGGCAATGTGATGAGTATCGCAATTGGTGTTTTAATCCCTTTATAAGTTACAACAAGGATTAAAAATACTAAGCCAATGGAAATGCCCATCGTCATGAATAGATCATTGAAGTCTTCTGATTGTTGGACATTAGCTCCACCAATAAATACTTCAACATCTTCGGGAATTTTAATCCCATTTTTCTCGCCATCTCCGAATAAAGTAGTACGAATATCTGCATTAATTTCGGATAGTTTTGTTGGATCTATTTTTGCCGTTACTTGTAAGAATGGTTCGCCATCTTTATGATACTGATTGGTAGCTGTACGCTCACTCTTTAACGATGCTACTTCGGTAATAGGTGTAGGGCCGTCTTCACTTAATATCGAGATATCCTCTAAATCCTCTTCTGTTTCAGTGCTCAGCAATGGTTCTAATACAATATTAGTCTTTTCACCTTGAAGATCAATCGTCCCAATTGGTGTTTTATTTAATAATATGCCTAGTTGAGATGCCACTTGCTCAGTATTGATTTTAGCAGAATTCACTTCAAACGAATAAACGCTTTTCTTCTCTTGTTGGTTTGTTGTGACTTCCTCAATTCCCTCTACATCTTCAATCTGTTCGACTATTTCATTTGTAACATCTTCAATATTCTCTAAATTATCACCTGTTACATCAATATTAATATCTGTTGCTGTTGATCCAAGGAAAGAAGCTGCTACTACACTGTAATCAGCGCCCGAAAATAAATCCTGTTGCTGCTCTATCTCCTCCATTATACGATCAACCTCTTCTTCATCTGAAAGTAACACTCTCACCTGTGCCTCTGTAGGCGACTTAACGACTCCCGATTGAACGGCAGAGCTCGAGTTACCCAAATAGGTGATAACATGTTTAACTCCTTCTATTTTCTGAACTTTCGACTCCAGCTTCAATGTGCTTTCTGTTACCTTTTTAAGCGGAGTATCAGAGGGATATTTTAATGTTGCTTGTATATAATCTGTACTCGAATCATCCACTACTCCTTTTGGCATTACGAAATATGCACCGATTGAACCAAAGAATAATAATAAAGCAATCGTTAACGTGATGAACTTATGGCTCAATGACCAGTTAACAACCTTTCTAAATCGGACAGGTGGTTTATACTCTGTTAATTTTGAACCTTTTAATAGTCCTGCACTCATAAGCGGAACGACTGTTAATGCAACTAGTAATGAAGCAAGTAACGAATACGTAATTGTTAAGGCAAATGGTAAAATAAATTCTTGTAAACTCCCATTCACTAGCCCTATCGGTAAAAAAACAGCGACAGTTGTCAAAGTTGCAACAGTAATTGCTCCACCTACTTCCCTTGTTGCATCAATTACCATCCCTACCGAGAACTTTTCTTGTTGCATTTTCTTAAATATGTTTTCAATCACAACGATACTATCATCTACTAAACGCCCAACTGCTACAGCTACACCACCGAGTGTTAAAATATTTAACGTAATTCCTGATTGGGATAATAAAATTAATGTAATACATAGTGATAATGGTATTGAAACAATCGTAATAAAGGTAGAACGAATTTTCCGAAGGAATAGCATAATTACAATTGTTGCAAATAGAGCGCCAATAAGAACTTCTTTGATCATCGATTGTACCGATGATTTGACCATATCCGCTGTAGTCAGGTACACAGTAGCTTCTAAATTATCATATTTATCACTTATTTCTTTTGTTATGCTATCGACCTCTTCACTAAGTGTCACTGCATTGGATGTACTATCTTTAACAATGGTAAATTCAATACTATCCTCCCCATTAAAGCGATTAATAACATCTCCTGGTCTAGTTTTTTGAATAATAGCAATATCTTCGAGCTGAACATTTTTTGATACAGTAATATTCTCAAGGTCTTCTAGACTATCTATATTACCAACTACTGTAATATTACTAGCATTACCTTCAATGATATTTTCTCCTACTGCAAATGACCCATCCTGCCCTTGTAGAGCCTCAATAACAGTTTGAACTGGTATTTGTAATTCATCTAATTCTTCACGATCTAATTGGATTGAAACAAAGGAATCTTCAACTCCCTGTATTTGTACTTCTGCTACTCCTTCTGTATCTCTGTATATTGGCTCCAGTTTTTCTTTTACAAAGTCTAGATTTTCTGCTGTGATACCATCTTTAAAAGTTATTGCTACAAAGGAAATTGGAATAGAGGACGTATCCAGCTTTGTTACAGAAGGTTTTGATACGTAATTAGGTAAAGATACCGAATCTACTAGTTCTTGTACATCTTGTCTTGCTTGATCCATATCTGTTCCATATTCAAAAAACACATCAATTTTACTGTAACCATCACCAGTTGTTGAAAGAACTCCACTCTTTCCAGTTACCGCTGCAATTGATTGTTCAATCGGACTTGTGACATCAGTTTCCATCGACTTAGAATTAACACCCTGCCCCATTGCGATGATTCTAATCTGTGGTGTTTCCGCTTTTGGCAAGAATTCCATAGGCATCCTAAAGTAACTAAGGACTCCCAATATCAGAACAATTAAGGTTACTAGAGTTACAGCCGCTTTGTTGGCAAAAGACCATTTGGTAAACCAAGACATCTTTAAAACTCCCCTTTGCAATGTTGTTTTGTGAAATTAGGCCATAAAAAGCTTAATCTTTATAGACCATATTGGTATAGCTTCTGATAATACCTTTATAAAAGAAGGCCATGACAAAAACAAACCAACCTACCCCTAGTAAAAGCGGGAAGGTAAATTTCACACTCATGATTTGCTCCAATACCTTCATCGCTACCACACTGTGGACAATACCAATTATGATAGGGATTAAGAATGCAATTCCAACCGTTAAATTAACCGAACGCTGGACTTCTTTTCTACTCATGCCAACCTTTTTAAGCATCGCATATTGTTCTTTATCAGAAAAAGCATCACTTAAAAACTTAAAGTAAATCGTACTAAATGTCGCAAGCATGAATACAATCGAAATAATTAAACCTAAGAAAAACAATGTTCCTAAAGCATAGTACTCCCAAATATATTGTTTCGGATTCTCATAAAGCATTTGCTCCCCATTAGGAATTATTTGTTTGATATTACTAATTAACTCACTACTGTTCTCCTGATTGGTGATGTCTACTCCAGTAAGCGTTAGTTCTTCAAAATCTTGAACATGTCTTTCATAATCTTGATCTTGGAGAACATACACGTTCATTCGTCCATACTTACTATTGTTACCTATAAATGGAACTTGGGTAAATTCTGCAATCTGGAAATCAGTTTTATTTATCTTCATCTTATCTCCGAGAATATTCATAGGAGAAGCAATCGTATTAGGATTTAGAATAAATGTCGCTTCATTTTGAGATGGCTTAATCTGATCTAACAGATTGTCTCTACCTTTATACTGTAAATACTCCAGTGTTTTCTCCATCTGTGAATAGCTCGTAATTATAGCTTCATTATTTTTATCCACTTCATTACGGGAATCATCATAATGGACCTTTCCAATAAAAAAATGCAGATCATGAACTCCCTTTAAGCTATGTTCAGAAGACTCAACAGCTTCTCTAACCAATTCATTAGTATCTGGGGATTCACTCTCAACGCTAAAACTATAAGGTGTTTCAATCACTTCGTGACTATTTGCAAATTGATTAAATGAAATACTAACGCTAAATGCTGTAACGGTCGCCGCTGCCAAAATTGCTGTCATTGCTAAACTTCGATAGTTCTCCTTTAACCGAAAAAAAATACTGCTTATACTGATTAGTCTTACATCCTTATAAATAAAACGCTTTGTCTTAATTAAGTTACTTAAAATGACTGTTAATGAACTTCCAAAAAATAAGTATGTTCCTAGACTAACTAAAAACACGATCGCTACCGCAGCAAGCAATAAGTCTAATTGCCAAGGCTTAATATTAAGTGCAATGAAATAGCCTGCTACAATTAAAAAAATGCTTAGAATACCTTTAGGTAGACTATATTTTGGCTTAGCAGGTTTTTCTTTCGTAGCATGTAACATATCGATTAACTGTTTCTTCTTGATAGCACTATAATTCTTAATTCCCAGTAAGATAAAGATAACCCCAAACACCAATATTAACTGTATAATTGCTTCTATTGAAATATTGAATGGTAATACAACATCTAAAAACATTGCCTTACTTAATAACATAAAGAAAAGCTTGGAAAATAAGATACCAATGATCAAGCCAACAGTAAAAGCTAATCCACCAATAAACAAACCTTCTAGCGCTAATACTCTGCCAATTCTAGCATTGCTAATTCCCATCAACATATAAAGCCCAATTTCTTTTTGACGCTGTTTTATAAAAAAACTGTTCGCATGCCACATAAAAAATACAACTGTACATATCAAGACAAATCCAGAGGCGAAACTAGCTACTACAGCAGACTGGACTCTTTCGGTTAATTCCACAAATTTATCATTATACTGAATGGCCGCGAAATTATAGTAAGTAGCAACTGTTACTACTAACACTAAAAAATACAGACCATAGATATTAGAATTGTTTCGCATTAGCTTAAAAGCAATTCTAAAGGAGTTCATTATCCGAACCTCCCAGGATAGCAAGCATATCTAATACTTTTGTAAACATTTCCTGTTTGTTACCATTACTATCTAATCTACCGTGCATCTTTCCGTCCTTTAAGAACATTACACGATCACAGTAACTGGCTGCATTGGAATCATGTGTTACCATAATAATGGTGATCCCTAACCTACTATTAACATTTTTAAAGCACTCTAACACATCAGATGAATACTTAGAATCCAATGCTCCAGTTGGTTCATCTGCAAAAATAACCTTTGGATCCGTAATTAGAGCTCTACAGATAGCTACTCTTTGTTTTTGACCTCCAGATAATTCAACAGGATATTTATCCATTTGGTCGGAGATCCCTAATAGCTTCGTGAACGTATCAATTTTTTGTAAAATAATTTCATGTCTTACATTATTTAAAGTAAGTGGTAAGGCGATATTATCTCTTACCGTCATATTGTCTAATAAATTAAAGGATTGAAAAACAAAACCAATATTATCTCTTCGGAACCCAGCTAAATTCTCTCCTTTAAATTCATTTAAATCCTTACCATCTAGTAAGACTTTTCCATACGTAGGTTTATCAATTGTAGACATAATATTAAGCAATGTAGTTTTACCTGAACCAGATGGCCCCATAATGCCAACAAATTCTCCTTCGTTAATGTCGAAGCTTACTTCTTTTAATGCCCGAAAAGAATTACTTGATTTACCGTATTCTTTAATTACATTGGATAGTTCTACTATTTTTTTCAAAGATTTCAACCTCCAACCCAACTTAATTACGTTTTAATTTTATTATAATTCGCAATAAAATCACTCTCTATCGATTTAGGTTACATTTTAAATAGTTATGTGACATTTATGTTAGTTTTCTAGAATTTTAAATTAAAGTAAGGAGGATAATGACTACAAAGGAGGGACATCTATATGCATAACCAGAAATTTGAGGTTGAAACTAAAATAAGGGAGATCATTTCTCCCTTAAGATAACCTATCTTGCAAATGATTGGTAATTAAGTTGTCCAGGGGTATAACGGTAACAGGTGCAGGAGTATTATTACTCATCGAACATAGTGCAAGCTTATATTTTGGATCGACTGTCATTAGTTTTACATTATACTTACTTATCGTATTATGGACCTCAATCTTAAATTTATTATTTAATGCGGTTATGGAAAATGAATCCAATGGAATGGATAACCCATGTCCCCTTGCTTTTATATAGCTTTCTTTCATCGTCCATATTTCATAAAATCTATCCAGCTGAGCAGAAGAATTAGAAAATATATAATGGCATTCTACATCCGTAAAAAATTGATTTGCTATTTGTAAATCAATAGACTGTACATGTTCAACATCAATACCGACAGGGGTCTTATCCAGTGCACAGACGACCCAGTTTTCAGAATGACTTAAATTAAATGCAATATTTGGTACATTTTGCAAAAATGGTTTCCCAGATGGGTTAAGTTGAAAGTGAATTTCACCGTTGGTAAATCCCTTTATGTTTAAGAGGTAACGAATTAATAACTCTGCTACTAGACTTCTTTCCGCATCTTTAACAAATTTAAATCGATTAATTCTCTTCTGTTTTTCATACGGTAATATGCTTAATAATTGCTGAAACGGTTGGTCACCAATTCCTTGTGCAATGTTTACACCATAAACTTCACACATTGAATGTTGGCCCCATTCCTTTAGTTAAGCTGTTTATTTCATTTCCTAGAACATTACAAACGATATCTGTTACTTGCCTTGTATTCTCATTAATAAAAAAATGTCCCCCAGGGATTCGATGATATTTACTGTTCCCACTTATTATTTCATCCCATTGTATTATGTCATTCCATTGAATCGTGTGATCGTTATTGCCATGAAATATAGAAAAATCATAGTCTAAACGATGATTTGATTGGCTATATTCATACGTTTCAATCAACTTAAAATCTGCTCGTAGGATAGGTACAAAAATCTCAGCCAACTCCTTATTTTCAAAAATCTCTCGTTCCATTCCACCATAATTTACAATTTTCTTTACAAATTCATCAAATGGTAAATCGTGATAATCATAAAATGGATTCTTTATATGTGGTGCTTTTCTTCCGGAAATAAAAATATGTACGGGGTCTTGATGGCTTTCCTTTTTTAATCTTTGACAAAGTTCGTATGTAATAAGTCCACCCATGCTATGACCAAATATTGCATAAGGTTCCTGTAATTGATCTTTAATGCTCGTATAAATATCCTCTATCATATCATCCATATTATCTATTAAAGCCTCATTTATCCTACGTCCTCTACCTGTTAATTCTACTTCTACGATTTCGATATTAGCACTTACTAATCTTTTCCACTTCGAATAAACAGTAGCAGACCCGCCAGCATATGGGATACAGAAAAGTTTTATCTTTTTCATTATGAAACTCCCACCTTTTCTTAAACTTTTAACCATTAGATGCTATGTTGAAGTAATCTGATAGTTTATAAAATATAATTGTAAACGCTGTATATTCTCCTTCTTCACTCTTAACATCTATACCGATTTGAAGCATTTCTGATATTTTCTTTGTATAGTAAAGTCCCATACCAGTAGATTTGGTAACGTTTTTTCCATTTTTACCAGTAAAGCCTTTGTCAAAAATCCTCCCCAAATCCTCTTTAGGAATACCAATGCCATCATCTTTAATGTAAATATAATATGCATGATCATCCTCTTCACTATTAATCTGTACTGTTCCCCCTTTTTGGGTATACTTACTACTATTATTTAATATTTGGGTAAAAATGTAATAAACCCACCTTTTATCATTAATAACCGTAATATGGTGTAAATCCGTATTAATCGTAATGTCTTTATTAATCAAGAAAAGCGCATTCTCTTTTATTGCCATTCTTAGAACTTGACCAACGTCTATTCTTTCAGCAACTGTATCCTGACTATAATGATTTGCTCGAGTGATATATAGCGTTTGATTTACTCTAAATTTAATTTGCTCTATTTGATTTCGTAAATCTCTTACCTTTATATCTTCTGTCTCATCAAGTAGCAGGTCACATACTGCTATATTAACTTTAATGTCATGAACCCATTGTGTAATATAATCTTGTATTTCATTGATTTTCTTTTTAAACGCTTCTTCATTGTTTTGGTGTTGAAATCGTTGTTGCTGTAATAAAGTATAGAGCATATTTATAATGTAATCATCATCATGAATGGCCATTTTTTCTAGTTCTTCCATCGAGCTTTTCATAGCTTTGTTATATTTATTTTTTTGTTGCCAAAATCCAATTAATAGAAAAGATAGTTGTATAATGATTAGTAGGCCGTTCATATACAATAAATCAGAAGATCTATATTCTACTACAGTACTAATGTAAATACTATTAACAATAAAAAGTACAATTACGTTACTTACCACCCATAGCTTGTGAGCTTTTAAATAATCTTGTATCTTCATTGAATTATATAACCCATTCCTCTTTTCGTTACTATATAATTCACGACACCGATATCTTCTAATCTACTTCGTAAACGATTAATATTAACAGTTAAGGTATTTTCGTTTACATAAATATCATCATCCCAGAGCTTCTTCATTAATCGATCTCGTGTGACCACTTTTCCTTTATTCTCCATCAATGTTTTTAAAATTTCAAACTCATTTTTTGTAAGCTCTACCCTCTGATCTTGGTGGTAAACCGCTGTATCGCTTAAATTTAGTATGACCTGCTTACATTCAATGATTTGATTGGAATCTGATTTATACTCATACGTACGTCTAATAATTGCTTGCAGTTTGGCAACTAGTACATAACTATCAAAAGGCTTTTGTATATAATCGTCTCCACCATTATTGATAGCCATTACAATATCCATATTACTGTTTCTTGAGGAACAAAAGATTATAGGAACACTTGAAATCTCTCTAATCTTTTTACACCAGTAAAATCCATCAAAAGACGGGATATTAATGTCCATTAAAATAATATGAGGCTCTTCTTTTTCAAACACTTTTAAAATATTTTCAAAGTCATTACAAACCATTGTATGAAAATTCCATTTTTCAAGGAGAGTCTTCAATACGTTTGCCATGTTTTCATCATCTTCAATGATTAATAATTTATAAACACCTTTCAACATGTTCACCTTCCCTAAGTAGAATCTCAACTAGGTGATTAAACGATTACACTTTTATATGTATTGTAAAGCATAATCAAAAAAGATGAAAATATGGATTAAAATAGTGTAGAAAAATTGAAATATATATTTATCTCGATATAACCGGCAGTAAGACCTCCATTTCAAAAGTGAAACCAATATGGATATGTGGCGATCGACTGCCGGTAAATGGCCGATTGGTTCAACAAAGTCCTTTAGGTCATACCCTTGTGGTACTACAATCGTAGGGGATACCCCCCAACTGATTGTAGTTTCCCTTTATTCCTGTTTTTTCGCCCTTTACTAGTTCCTAATATCATTTAGTATTTAAAGCTTTCATTTGCAAAGAGGTTAATATCTGGTTAATTACTTCCATATTTCTTTCTAAATATGGTTCCGATAACATATCACCATGATTACCATAGCCTTGATAGTTTAATACGTCTTTCTTTGTAAACTCGTCCCATTTTGGCAAAGACAGTTCATCTTTAACGTAATGCTCATCATTTTGAGCCTGAATGAAGTGAATAGTCGTATCAATGATATGATGGTTTATTAGATTATTAACATAGTCCGAATAAAGTTTAATCTTCTTGATAATCTCTTCCTTAAAATAATCTCTTTCTAGATACTTTTGATAGGCAGGATTTGTTTTCGCTTCTTTTATAATATTGTCATATAAGTTAGTAGTATCCGCTTTATTTAGTGTTGCTCCCTCGATTGGATAACTGTCTAGAAGGATGATATAGGATACTTCTAATCCTTGTCGCTCCATTTCTGCAGTAATTTCAAATGCTAAGTTCCCACCTGCTGAATAACCTAATAGTTGATACGGTGGTTCTGGCTGCACCATTCGAATTAATTCAATATACTGATCAATTCTATTATCAGAATTTATGAAATCGAATGCATATAGGGAATGTGTATCCATTAAATTTGCCATTCCATTATATACCATTCCGAAGCCGCCAATAGGCGGAAAGGCAAAAATGTTATGATCCTTTTTACCATTTAATAAGTGAAGATCCTCTTCCCCAACGATAAAGGAAGATTCTTCATTTCTTATTAATTTTGCCATTGATTTTATCGTTGCATTTGTATACAAACTATCCAAACCAATGCCTGCTTTAAAATATTCTCTTATTTTAGATAAAAGTTGAACGAAGCTTATCGAATTCCCACCAAGTTCAAAGAAATTATCCTCCGTTCCTATTTCATTTATGCCTAAGACTTCTTGCCAAATCTTGACAAGCTTCTCCTCTTCTTTATTCTCTGGCGCCTTGTACTCTCCTTGAATGAGATCTTGATTCGTGACTTCTGGTAGCGATCTTCGATCTACTTTTCCATTAGCGGTGAGGGGAATGCTCGATACTTCTTTTATATAGGATGGAATCATATAATCTGGCAAACTATCTTGTAAGTATTCTTTTAAATTACTTTTTTCTAATTTATGGGCGGTCAGATACGCAATAAGATACTTGTCTAGCTGCTCGTTTTCTTTCACTAAAACAACCGCCTCTTTCACTGCGTGGTGACGTAATAGCTTCCGTTCAATCTCCTCAATTTCAATTCGGAATCCACGAATCTTAAGCTGGTGATCAACTCGACCCAAAAATTCGATTGTGCCATCCGGCAACCATCTGGCAATGTCCCCACTCTTATATAGTCTTTCACCACGTACAAATGGATTCTCGATGAACTTTTCCTTGGTAAGAGCTGGTCTATTTAAATATCCTCTGGCAACTCCATCCCCACTAAGCCATAGCTCACCGTAGACTCCGATTGGATTTAACTCACCATGTTTCCCAACAATATACGCGCTGGAATTACTAATTGGTCTACCGATCGGGATACTCGATTCGTAATCCTTTTCGATTGGTAATGTCGTAGAAAAAGTCGTATTTTCGGTTGGGCCATAACCATTAATGATCTGTATGTTTGGACAATGACTACGAACTAGTTGAATATGCTTTGTAGATAGGACGTCTCCCCCAACGAGGAGGCATCGTAGATGGCGAAACATATCTGGCTTCTCCTGTGCTAGTTGATTAAACAACGTAACCGTTAGCCACATTAAAGTGATGGAATGCTTCTCGATGGCGTTTTCTAATTTTTCTACCGAAAGGATGGTCTCTTTCTTCGTTAAATACAGACTCTGTCCATTTAATAGACTTCCCCATATCTCAAATGTTGAGGCATCAAACACGAGTGATCCTGTCTGGAGGATTCGATCGCCTTCATTGAATTGGATATAGCTTGTATGCTTAACGAGACGGACGACATTTCGCTGTTCGATTAGAATTCCCTTTGGTTCTCCTGTACTCCCTGACGAATACATGATATATGCTAAGTTTGTTGGATGGTGTTCAATAGATAAATTGCTCGTATTTCCGACATACAAGCTCTCATTCGTTATATCCAACCGCTCTCCAGAAAATGCGCCCAATTTCTCTGCGTCATTCTCTGTCAACACCAGCTGAGCATTACTGTCTTTCAACATATATTCGATTCGCTTCATCGGGTAAGTTTTATCCAGTGGAAGATACGCTCCTCCAGATTTTAAGATGCCTAAAATTCCAATAATCATCTCGATGGTATTGTCTGTCATCAACCCTACTACCGTCTCTGCTTGAACACCTTTTTGACGTAGGACCCGAGCCAGCTGATTAGCTTTTTCATTTAATTCTTGATACGTCATGCATTGATTCTCAAAACCAACTGCTAGTTCATTTGGCTTTTTCGCCACTTGTTCTTCAAATAATTCAGCCATCGTTTTTTCTCGTGGGTAGTCTGTCTTCGTATCATTAAATTGCATTATAATTTGTTGCTTTTCTTCTTCCGTCATCATGTCTAGCTCGGCAAGCTTTGCTTCCCGTTGTTGACAAATCCCTTTCACAATTTCTAAGTAGTGCCTTGCCATTCGTTCCATCGTTTCAGATGTAAATAACGCAGTACTATACTCTAAACTACCTTGGATGGTGTTAGTATACTCCGTGACATGTAGTGTCACGTCAAACTTAGCGATATTACTTTCGTGTTGAACTTGTTTCAACTGGAAGTCATCTTCTAGTGGAAACACTATGGTGTCATCAACAGGATTCATATTAAACATCACATCAAATAATGGATTTCGACTTGCATCTCGGTTTATGTGTAATCGTTCAATCAATTCTTCAAATTGATAGCTTTGATTCTCATAGGCGAGAAGTACATTTTCTTTCACGGCTTTTAAGAAATCAACATAACGCTTATTCCCATCTACACGATTACGAAGGGCGAGCGTATTGACAAACATCCCAATGATCGATTGTAGATCAGCATGTGATCTGCCAGCTACCGGTGTTCCGATAACAATATCTTCTTGCCCACTATACTTCGAAAGAAGTAGGTAGTATGCGGAAAGTAAGACCATATGCATCGTACTTCCGGTTTCGTTTGCCAATTTCCGTAATGCGTGTGTTAGCTCTTCATCGATGAAAAGTGGGACACGATCCCCTTCAAAGCTTTGGACCAGTGGCCGCTTCATATCATACGGCAGGTTCAGCACTGGAATCTCTCCAGCAAATTGATGCAGCCAATAGGCTTCTTGTTGTTTCACAGTGTCTAACATAAGCTGTCTATTTTGCCAATGAGCAAAATCCTTATATTGAATTCGTAATGGCTCCAGATCATTTCCCTGATACAATTCCATAAATTCTGTCATCAACAGCTGAATGGATACCCCATCACTTATAATATGATGCATATCGACTAATAGATATCGTTTTTTCTTTGTCTCTACGAGCTTCGCTCGGAATAACGGTGCTTCCTGTAACTGAAACGGTCTGACAAAGTTCTGTACTATATCCTCTATCGTTTCGCCCGTCGGGCGATTCGTTTCCATTTCAAAGGCGACATGCGAGGTAATTTTTTGAACAATTTCGCCATTCACCTCTTCAAAGTGCGTCCGTAAAGAATCATGTCTGGCAATTAATTTTTCAAAGGACTGACAGACTCTTTCAAGGTGAAGTGGCCCTTCCACCTCTAGCACCATTGGCATATTATAAGCAGTCCCTTTTTCAAGTTGTTCTACCATATACATTCGTTTTTGAGCAGACGATGTTTCATAATATTCCCTTTCCTCACAAACCGGAATCATTTCATATCGTTTTTCTTGCTTTCCTTCTAAGAAATCACTTAATTCCTGAATTGACGGATACTTAAATATATCTATTATAGATACTGCCACATTTATGTTTTTCTCAATTTCATTCGAAACGATGATTGCTTTTAGGGAATGTCCGCCTATTTCAAAAAAGTTCACATAAATACTATAAATTTCTTTGTTTAACACATTAGACCATATGTCCATTAAATTTTTCTGCAGTTTTGTTTTTGGTTGAGCACGCTCAACCTGGCTCATCATTTCTAGATTTGGTTCTGGTAAAGCATTTCTATTTACCTTTCCATTATTGGTCAAGGGCAGTTCCTCTAATTTCATAATATGAGTTGGCACCATATTATAAGGGAGCGTCTTTTTTAAATACTGTTTTATTTCTAAAGAAGCAATGCTTCCTATGATATAAGCAACTAAGTAATGATCATGATGATTGACCTTAGCTATAACAACTGCCTCCTTAACCTCAGGATGCTCCTGTATTCGTTCTTCGATTTCACCGAGTTCAACTCGAACGCCTCTAATTTTAACCTGATTGTCGATCCTACCAAGAAATTCAATGGTTCCATCTGATAATAATTTAGCTCGATCGCCTGTTTTATAAATTTTTTCCCCTTGTATAAATGGATTTTCTACAAATTTTTCAGAAGTTAATTCTGGTCTATTTAGATAGCCTAATGCTAAACCATCTCCACCTATACAGAGTTCTCCTGGTAATCCGATTGGTTGTAAATGACCATCTCTATCCAAAATATAAGCATTTGTATTTGCTATTGGTTTACCAATAACGACATTCTCAGATTCCACACATTTCGTTGTAATAGCATCAACAGTATATTCCGTTGGGCCATAGCAATTATATAAATTATAACCAATATCCATGATTTCTGCTTGTAAAGCTTGTGGTAATGCTTCTCCACCAGAAATCAATACTTGGATGCTTTCAAGTTTCTCCCCACCAGCAATAAATTCTCTCATCATAGTAGGTACTAATTGGACGATGTTTATCTTGTTTCTTCGAATGAAATCTCTAAAATGCTCTCGAGAAAGAGATTCTTTTTCTGTTGTGATGAACAACGTACCCCCGTATAACAATGTTGGGAAAATTTCTTCCACGGATACATCAAAAGAAATGCTTGTATTTTGCAATACATTTTTATTTTGATACAAACCATACTGTTTACCAAACCACATACATAAATTGACAATACTTCTTTGTGTTATTTGAACCCCCTTTGGTTTACCAGTCGAACCTGATGTATACATCACATATGCTAATTTATCAGGACTATAAGCAACCTGGAAATCCAAATCCACATTGCAATATACACGTTCATCATCCAAATAAATTGGATTAACACTAGTTGGTATATCAGAACCTTTCACTGTTAAAAATAGGCTTGCTTTAATATCTTCTAACATGTAATTAATTCTTTCTTTAGGAAATTTAGTATCGATTGGCATAAATGCTGCACCAGCCTTTAATATTCCCAAGATACCTATGAGCATTTCTATTGAACGATCAACCATTATTGGAATAATGGAATTATCCTGTATCCCTTCATTTCTTAATACTTGTGCTAAAGCATTAGCTTTTTGATTTAACTCACCATAAGTGATTTGTTTATCTTTATATACGGCAGCAATACCATTTGCATTCTCTGTTATTTTTTTTTCCAATAACATTACATAGGATTTATTTTTAGGATAATTTGTCTTCGTATTATTTACATCTGTAAGAATTTTTTCCTTCTCTGCTGGACTAATCATTTCCATGTCTGAGATTTTCATATTAGGATTTTCACAAATACACTTCACAATCTCTTTAAAATGATTGATCATTTTTTCAATGGTTTCTTGCTTAAATAACTTTGTACAATACTCAAATGAGCAGGTTAATCCAGCTTCTCTTTCAGTTACAGCTAAACTTAAATCAAACTTAGTGATACCTGCGTTGATCTTTAATGGTTCCATAACAAAGCCATCTAGCATTAGATTCTCTATGGCATCTGTCTCTTGATTATTCATAGAAAACATGACATCAAATAATGGATTTCTACTTATATCTTTTTCAATATTTTCAGATTCTAACAATGCTTCAAATTGATACGTTTGATTTTCAAAAGCAGCTACTGAATTTGCCTTAACCTCCATCAAAAAATCTTTAAAAGCTTTTTCACGCTCAGGTCTATTTCTTAAGGCAATCGTGTTAACAAACATCCCCATTACATCTTCTAGGTTTGCATGCAATCTACCAGCTGTTGTTGTCCCAACTATAATATCTTCTTGTTCACTATACTTTGCTAATAAAATATAGAAGGAAGATAGAATAACCATAAACAAAGTGCTGTCCGATTGGTTAGATATTTTTTTCAGGATATTCATTCTTTGCTTATCCAATGAAAAACTGATCTGGTTTCCTTCAAAGCTTTTGACCTGTGGTCTTTCAAAATCATAAGGTAAGTTTAGTACAGGGAGATGACCTCGGAATTGACCTTTCCAATAGTTTTCTTGTTGTTTTATTTCGTTAGATTTTAATATCTTATTATGCCACTCTGCAAAATCTTTATATTGAATTTGCAATGGAGAAAGATTGCTTCCATTATATAAACGGATAAAATCTTTAATTAGAATATTCATCGATATTCCATCTGCTATAATGTGGTGCAAATCAATGAATAGATAGCTCTTCTCTCCATTTTCAAGTAACATTCCTCTGAATAAAGGTGCTTCTTCTAGATCAAATGGTTGAATCAAATCATTGATTATCGTTTCTAGATATATATTAGACTTTTTTATAAAGTTCAAGTTAAATGCAATGTCATCATTAATTTTTTGAACAACTTCTCCATCAATCATTTGAAAAGATGTTCGCAATGATTCATGACGATTAAACAGCTTTTTAAAGGTCTTATTTAATCTTTCTTTGTTTATGGTACCATCCAATTCATAAACAGCAGGCATATTATAGGCGATACTGTCTTTTTCAAATTGTTGTAGAGTGTACATTCTCTTTTGAACTGAAGATGTTTGATAGTATTCTTTCATATCTACCTTTTCAATTTGTTCATATACCTTAGTCCCACTTCTCCTTATATAGCGAGCGATACTTCTTATCGTTGCATGTTCAAAAAAGATTTTTAATGGTAAATCTTTTCCTAGTTCCTTATGGACTTTATTCATTACTAAACTAGCTTTAAGTGAATTCCCACCAAGTTCAAAGAAATTATCCTCCGTTCCTATTTCATTTATGCCTAAGACTTCTTGCCAAATCTTGACAAGCTTCTCCTCTTCTTTATTCTCTGGCGCCTTGTACTCCCCTTGAATGAGATCTTGATTCGTGACTTCTGGTAGCGATCTTCGATCTACTTTTCCATTAGCGGTGAGGGGAATGGTCGATACTTCTTTTATATAGGATGGAATCATATAATCTGGCAAACTATCTTGTAAGTATTCTTTTAAATTACTTTTTTCTAATTTATGGGCGGTCAGATACGCAATAAGATACTTGTCTAGCTGCTCGTTTTCTTTCACTAAAACAACCGCCTCTTTCACTGCGTGGTGACGTAATAGCTTCCGTTCAATCTCCTCAATTTCAATTCGGAATCCACGAATCTTAAGCTGGTGATCAACTCGACCCAAAAATTCGATTGTGCCATCCGGCAACCATCTGGCAATGTCCCCACTCTTATATAGTCTTTCACCACGTACAAATGGATTCTCGATGAACTTTTCCTTGGTAAGAGCTGGTCTATTTAAATATCCTCTGGCAACTCCATCCCCACTAAGCCATAGCTCACCGTAGACTCCGATTGGATTTAACTCACCATGTTTCCCAACAATATACGCGCTGGAATTACTAATTGGTCTACCGATCGGGATACTCGATTCGTAATCCTTTTCGATTGGTAATGTCGTAGAAAAAGTCGTATTTTCGGTTGGGCCATAACCATTAATGATCTGTATGTTTGGACAATGACTACGAACTAGTTGAATATGCTTTGTAGATAGGACGTCTCCCCCAACGAGGAGGCATCGTAGATGGCGAAACATATCTGGCTTCTCCTGTGCTAGTTGATTAAACAACGTAACCGTTAGCCACATTAAAGTGATGGAATGCTTCTCGATGGCGTTTTCTAATTTTTCTACCGAAAGGATGGTCTCTTTCTTCGTTAAATACAGACTCTGTCCATTTAATAGACTTCCCCATATCTCAAATGTTGAGGCATCAAACACGAGTGATCCTGTCTGGAGGATTCGATCGCCTTCATTGAATTGGATATAGCTTGTATGCTTAACGAGACGGACGACATTTCGCTGTTCGATTAGAATTCCCTTTGGTTCTCCTGTACTCCCTGACGAATACATGATATATGCTAAGTTTGTTGGATGGTGTTCAATAGATAAATTGCTCGTATTTCCGACATACAAGCTCTCATTCGTTATATCCAACCGCTCTCCAGAAAATGCGCCCAATTTCTCTGCGTCATTCTCTGTCAACACCAGCTGAGCATTACTGTCTTTCAACATATATTCGATTCGCTTCATCGGGTAAGTTTTATCCAGTGGAAGATACGCTCCTCCAGATTTTAAGATGCCTAAAATTCCAATAATCATCTCGATGGTATTGTCTGTCATCAACCCTACTACCGTCTCTGCTTGAACACCTTTTTGACGTAGGACCCGAGCCAGCTGATTAGCTTTTTCATTTAATTCTTGATACGTCATGCATTGATTCTCAAAACCAACTGCTAGTTCATTTGGCTTTTTCGCCACTTGTTCTTCAAATAATTCAGCCATCGTTTTTTCTCGTGGGTAGTCTGTCTTCGTATCATTAAATTGCATTATAATTTGTTGCTTTTCTTCTTCCGTCATCATGTCTAGCTCGGCAAGCTTTGCTTCCCGTTGTTGACAAATCCCTTTCACAATTTCTAAGTAGTGCCTTGCCATTCGTTCCATCGTTTCAGATGTAAATAACGCAGTACTATACTCTAAACTACCTTGGATGGTGTTAGTATACTCCGTGACATGTAGTGTCACGTCAAACTTAGCGATATTACTTTCGTGTTGAACTTGTTTCAACTGGAAGTCATCTTCTAGTGGAAACACTATGGTGTCATCAACAGGATTCATATTAAACATCACATCAAATAATGGATTTCGACTTGCATCTCGGTTTATGTGTAATCGTTCAATCAATTCTTCAAATTGATAGCTTTGATTCTCATAGGCGAGAAGTACATTTTCTTTCACGGCTTTTAAGAAATCAACATAACGCTTATTCCCATCTACACGATTACGAAGGGCGAGCGTATTGACAAACATCCCAATGATCGATTGTAGATCAGCATGTGATCTGCCAGCTACCGGTGTTCCGATAACAATATCTTCTTGCCCACTATACTTCGAAAGAAGTAGGTAGTATGCGGAAAGTAAGACCATATGCATCGTACTTCCGGTTTCGTTTGCCAATTTCCGTAATGCGTGTGTTAGCTCTTCATCGATGAAAAGTGGGACACGATCCCCTTCAAAGCTTTGGACCAGTGGCCGCTTCATATCATACGGCAGGTTCAGCACTGGAATCTCTCCAGCAAATTGATGCAGCCAATAGGCTTCTTGTTGTTTCACAGTGTCTAACATAAGCTGTCTATTTTGCCAATGAGCAAAATCCTTATATTGAATTCGTAATGGCTCCAGATCATTTCCCTGATACAATTCCATAAATTCTGTCATCAACAGCTGAATGGATACCCCATCACTTATAATATGATGCATATCGACTAATAGATATCGTTTTTTCTTTGTCTCTACGAGCTTCGCTCGGAATAACGGTGCTTCCTGTAACTGAAACGGTCTGACAAAGTTCTGTACTATATCCTCTATCGTTTCGCCCGTCGGGCGATTCGTTTCCATTTCAAAGGCGACATGCGAGGTAATTTTTTGAACAATTTCGCCATTCACCTCTTCAAAGTGCGTCCGTAAAGAATCATGTCTGGCAATTAATTTTTCAAAGGACTGACAGACTCTTTCAAGGTGAAGTGGCCCTTCCACCTCTAGCACCATTGGCATATTATAAGCAGTCCCTTTTTCAAGTTGTTCTACCATATACATTCGTTTTTGAGCAGACGATGTTTCATAATATTCCCTTTCCTCACAAACCGGAATCATTTCATATCGTTGTTCCTGTTTAACATCTTCCATAAGCCGTCGAATCTCTCTAATTGTAGGATGCAAAAAGACTTCTTTAAACGTTATTTCCATATTTAATTCTTGGTGAATTTTACTTATGAGAACATTAGCTTTTAAGGAGTGACCACCTAACTCAAAAAAGTTATCATCTATTCCTACCTGATTAATCCCTAATACTTCACACCAAATTTTAGTTAAGGTAGCTTCCATACCATCTCTCGGGGCAACATAAATACTCTCCATGTTCGCTTCACTACTCCGTTTTGCAAGGGCATTCCGATTAATTTTCCCATTATTTGTTAATGGTATTTTTTCTATCGGTGTAATATAAGTCGGTACCATATATTGTGGTAATTTATCTCTTAAAAAGCTCCTAATCTCAGGTACATGGATGTTTAATCCTACGATATAAGCAGACAAATACTGATCTTGATTATCTTTTTTTTCAACAAGGACAACGGCTTCTTTAATTTGTACATGTTGAAGTAGCTTGTGTTCAATTTCTTTTAACTCAATTCGAATTCCCCTTACCTTTACTTGATCATCCTCTCTACCTAAAAATTGAATAGAACCGTCCGGCATCCAGGCTGCCATATCCCCTGTTTTATACATTCGTTTCCCAGGATCAAAAGGATTATCGATAAACCGCTCTTTCGTTAATTCTGGTCTTTTTACATAACCTCTTGCTAACCTACTTCCACCAATACAAATTTCGCCAGGCACACCTATAGGAAGTAGTTTATGGTCTTTATCTAAGATATAAACTTTCGAATTAGCAATTGGTTTACCAATGAGTATTTTTTCACTGTTTTCTACATTTCTCATAATCGTTGTATCTACAGTATTTTCTGATGGACCATATCTGTTTATAATTTCGATTCCAAAATGAAGTTTATTGGTATAGTCAATCGCATTAACAGGCATTTCTTCTCCAACTAATGTAACTTGTTTCAAATAAATAGCGTCCTTCGATGAAATAAAGTCTAGTACTGATAAATATATCGATGGTACACTTAAGTAATCTGTTATCTTATAACTTCTAATCAGTTCACTAATTTTGAAAGGATTCGACATTTCTTCGTTATTCACTAATACGACTTGTCCCCCTGCAATAAGTGGCGTAAAAAATGCTATGATAAAGCCATCAAAAGCATAATTTACTAAAGGAAGAACAACATTCTCATGGTTATAATCATATTCCTTCTTCTCCCACAGCATTGTCTGAGTTAAACTATGGTGCTCAACCATTACCCCCTTTGGATTTCCTGTCGTACCCGATGTATAGATGACATAAGCTAAATCATTTAGAAGATTAGTAACATCTGGATTAGTTGTCTCTTCTGTAAAAACCTGCTTTTTACTGACATCAATAACCTTCCCATTAAAATCTACTTCAGTAATTAGAGAAGGTTTCGTAATTACTAGGTCAACTTTAGCATCGGTTAATATATATTCTATTCTATCTTTTGGATTATTTGGGTCGATAGGTAGGTACGCTGCACCGGATTTTAAAACCCCTAATATTCCAGCGACCATCTCAATAGATCTATCTAGTATAATTCCTACAACATGATTATTTTTTACTTGTTGTTTCATTAGGGAATGTGCTAATGAATTAGCCATCTTATTTAGTTTTCGGAACGTCACTTCTCTTCCTTCAAAGATTACCGCGATCTGCTCTGGTGTTTGTTCTACTTGTTTCTGAAAAAGCTCTGGGAGTGTTAAATTTGCATTTTTAAATTGAACTTCCGTATTATTAAATTCTTCTACTACTAGCTTTTTCTGCTTTTCTGTGATCATGTCTATATCTTTAATAGTCATATCAAGCTTATCGAGTAAATCCGATAACACTTGAAAATAGTTCATTCCAAATGATTCAACAGTTTCCCTTTTAAACAAAGCAGCATTATAAATCAATTTAGCCTCAAAATAATTCTGATCATCCTTTTCAATACATAGTGTTAGTTCATTATGAATTGATTCACAGATAAAATGAATATCCTCTTTTGCATGTAATTTATTGTAAGTAATGCTTATTGGAACTAGTGTGGAAATCGATTCTGATACACCTAACTGCCTAAATACCTGTTCCAAGTTTACAAACTGATTATCATAGTGATCCAATAATCCTCGTTGCGTTTCTACAAGGAAGTTTTTTATTTTATATCCACCATTCAAAGAACGTTTGAATGGCATAAGTTTATTTTTTATATTTTGTGGTCTTTTCTCTCTAGAGTAATAAACCGGAACACCGACTAAAATTTCATCACTCCCGGTATATTTATATAGTTCAATCAATAATCCCATTAAAAAAGTAACATACGTTAACATATCATTATTTTTTGTAATGGACATCATTCTTTTCATGAGCTGATGATCAATTGGTAAAGATACCGTTTGTTTCTGGTACGAGTCTCCTGTTGTCATATCGTGTCTTAATGTAGTTCTATCTGTACCTTTTATATGTAAGTTTTTCCAATATTGATCAAGCTCAGATAACTGACTGTTATGAACCTCTTTACTCATGTCACCCCTCCATTTGCTGAATGCTAGAGCTAAGGTAAACAACACTTAACTCTATCTGGAAATTTATTACATTATTTTAAAAATCAAACTCTAGGTCTCTTAAACTATCTAATTCTTTTTTTTCGTTGAGAATATACGCTTCTTCTTCGCTATTTATTAATTGAACATCTTTAATAGCTGTATGAATGTTTTGTGAATACTCTCGTAAAATGAATAGGAAATCTTCTACGATTCTCTGTATCGTTTCTCTCTTAAATAGTTTTGTTGCATAAACTAGCTTTAATGCAATGGTCTTTGAGGTTTCATACCCAGTTAGACTTAAATCTACCCTTGCTAATTCATTTTCAGTGTTTATTTGTTTTAATCTTAGATTATTTACATTTATTTCAAGGTCATCATACTCGATATTATTCAAGTTAAATACAACGTCAAACAGAAAATTCCTACTAACATCTCTCTTTATATTCACTTGCTCTATCAGT
>NZ_JAJERH010000053.1 GCF_016919725.2 Virgibacillus sp. AGTR | reverse complement strand
ATTATTCCATAATAGCTACTAGAGGAAGCGTAAATCTGAGCATTTAGTGATAAGGAATGAGCGAATTTTGCTCCGTTTTTCTTATCTCTGTAGCAGTATATATATCACGTATATAACTGGCAGTAAGCCCTCATTGATTGAAGTTTCACTTTATGGCATCTTGACTTTAAAAACAAGTTGGAATTATTCTATTATTAATTCAATTTGTTGTTTAGTAAAAATCGAGTAGGAGGGAACATCTAATGAATCAAAAGAAAACGAATTTGCTCCGTGAGCGTTTATTGCATGGATACAATCAGGAATTAGATTATGGAGGGGTATCTGGTGAGCGAATTGCTGATCGTTTAAACGAAATAGCTACTATTGGTCGAACTGAAGATGGTGGGGCCAATCGTCCAGGGTATTCAAAAGAGGAAGTGGCTGCTCAAAATAAAGTTGCCATGTGGATGAAGAAAGCAGGACTAGAGGTGAAAGAAGATGGTGCTGGGAATTTAATTGGAAGACTAGAGGGTAAAGAAGCTACACGTCCCGCTATTATGAGTGGTTCCCATGTGGACAGTGTACCAAATGGTGGCCATTTCGATGGAGTGCTTGGTGTGATTGCCGCATTAGAGGTAGTAGAGGCATGGAATACTATAGGATATCAACCAACGAAACCCTTTGAAGTAGTGGTGTTTGCTGATGAGGAGGGGGCGCGGTTTAATGGTGGGCTGAATGGAAGTGAAGCAATGATTGGAAACTTTAATATGGAAGAGAAAAAACAGTTAGTGGATAAGGAAGGATATAGCTTTGAAGAAGTTCTAAAACAGGTTCAATTAAGTGTGGAAGGCTATCAGAATGCGAAACGGGATATGAACGAGATTGAATTATTTGTAGAGGTACATATTGAGCAGGGGAAACAGTTGGAAAAAGAAGGGCTGCCATGTGGTGTTGTGACAGGAATTGCTGGGCCTTGCTGGTTGGAGCTCACATTTTTAGGAGAAGCAGGTCATGCAGGAAATACACCGATGAATGATCGAAAGGATGCTCTTGTAGCCGCAAGTGAATTTATCTATCAAGTGAATAAGCTACCCAAAGAAATGAATGATACTGCTGTTGCTACCATTGGGAAACAACTCGTAGAACCAAATGGTGTAAATGTTATTCCGGGCAAAGTAACTTTATATGTTGATATTCGAGATATTTATCAGAATACTAGAGATGTATTAGTGGATAATGTTTTAAATCTAGCAGAAGCGATTGCCGATAAGCATCATCTTATGTTTAACTATGTAGAAAAAACGAGGGTGAAGCCAGTACCGATTATGAGTGATAAGCAGGAATTATTAGCAGAAACCATCGAGGAAATGGATATGAAACCTTATAAGTTACCAAGTGGAGCTGGACATGATGCCATGATTATTGGCGAAAAAGTTCCAGTAGCCATGCTATTTGTCCAAAGCAAGAATGGAATTAGCCATAATCCTTTAGAATGGTCTGATTTAAGTGATTGCGTGCAAACCATACATGTGTTGAAAAATTTTGTAGAAAAGATACAGTAAGCATATTTAGTGGATAACCGACAAGGGGGGAGGTAACCTTTTAATTCTGTTTCTGTATCTTCTCTGTCAAAGCGTTCCATATGATAATAATAGGTAGCTTCAGGAATACCCACAACAAGAAGAATACCTTTTAATCGGAATCCTTCTTCTTTGAGTTCGAATGCCACCTTTGCCTGTGCTTTTCGTAGAAGGCATTCGGATTCTCCCGAAAAGCTTTTAGCTTTTTTAAGTAGGCATTCTCTAGCCTTAGTAGTTCGTTCTCACGTTCTAACGCTTCTTCACGTGTTCTCTTTTTTGCTTCCTGCTTCTTCTGATTAATGGGTTTTTTAGGCATAGAAGGATGCCCCTTTCGTTTTAATTCCAGGCCTTCCTTACCTTGTCTGCGAAATTTTTTCATCCAGAGTTTAACAATGGACGAAGTGCTCAACTTAAATTGAACAGCAGTTTCTGTATAAGAAGCACCTGTCTCTAACATAAATTGTATCGCATCTAATTTAAATTGAACAGAATACTCCTTCTTTGTATTTCTTCGTTTTAGTCCCGCCATACCGTGACGCTCATAGTTTTTCACCCATTCATATATTGGTGTAGAGCTACTCATATGATATTTTTTGGCTAAGGAACGATATGAAAGATTTCCATCTATATACTCGGTGACAACCTTCCCTTTAAATTCTTCACTATATTTAGCCACAAAAACACCCCCTGAAATTAGATTTTTCACTCTAACTTCAGGGGGTCGATACCTTATCGTTCGTTTTTTATTGTATCTTCATTCTTTTGTCTCAGCGTCTCATAATAAACCATCTTGTTCGAATAGAAAATTGTATGGGATATCGATAAAAATAAATTGTTGTTCTGAGATAGGATGGGAGTATGTCCTAATTCGCTCGTCTCTCTCTATATCTGTATATAAATCAGAAAGTATTCCTTTTTTCTCCATATTCATACGTACAATATTTTCAAAGAAGTACGGGCGCCAGCTCCAGTTTTTTTGTCGTCCTTCGTTACGCAATTCCCATTCACCATCCAGATTCTTTTCCGCGTTGGAGGATAATTGAAAGCCTGCTTCATTACAAATATATACTCGAAATGTAAATGCATCACAATCCTTAGCAACGGTCAGGATTGTTTCGTCATAAGGGGCATCTGGATTTATTTTTTTCAAAGTTGTTCCTAATTGTTGATTAATTCTATTTGTCAAATCTAACTGCGCTTTCATTTTCTTATGCTCAAACGTTATAAAATGGTGGAAATCTTTCTTAACTTTATCCTTACAGTTGTCTGCTGATATAAATTCAGGGTGTATCTTTTCCAAATAGCTTCCTTGATAATAACGACCACCATTTCGCCATGCATAATTTAATTGTTGGAACGTTGTAATGCCTTTAAAGAGTAAGGTTGCGCCAATTTTACGAGAAAGCATAGATAATAAATGGTGTACATCTTGATACAATTGAGGTAGGTCATCATCTTGTAGAAATGCTACATCTACTTTTATTATATTGGGTTTAATGATAGCTAATTTATCTAGGTTACCATTACGTTGACCAACGTCATCAATTGCGATTTGTAAACCATATGTTTGTATATATGCAAATAAATGCTTTAGTTCATAGATATGATCTGTGACAAATGACTCAGAAAATTGTAGTATTAAATTTTTTAGCATCAGTCCCTTTTCAGCATAAGTATTTAATAATGCCATCATGCTATCGCCATCATCCTTGAGCAATAAATTAGCATCATAATGAATAAATAAAAATTGGGACTGATCCGTACATATATACTTATCTAATACCTTATGAAGCACCGCATTACTTAGCTCTAATCGGAATTCGCTCGGTATCGATTCATCTTTTACAAACCAACAGAGGTTATGTAATTCTTTGTCTTCTCCTTGAAAATAAGGTATAACTTCATAGCCAATAATTAATTGATTTTCTGCACTTATAATCGGATCGAAGTATGGAACGATCTGATCAAGCTTCATCATGATATCTAATGGGTCCATACGTATCAACTCCATAATTGTCCTTTATACCCCATAGTATAGCATGTATGAATACGATTTTCTCCTAACATAGCCTATTATAATAACCAAGTTTTGCTAAATGAAGAAAGTAGAGCTTCTGTATTTTCTGTAAAAATAGAATAACTATCTTAGATTTATTAGTACGATAACTTTTCATTTTCATGCATTACAATATTCTTATAGATATCTAAAAGAGGTTGGAACGAAAGAATATTTAGATATGTAAAACCCAAACTTTATCTGAAATATTTTAGATGAAGTTCGGGTTATTGTTATGGTTATAGGTAGTTCATTCATTGCTAAGTCAAAATGCTTCGCTTTTTCGCGGGGACGTATTAGCTTCCTCAGAAAGCAAAGAACGCTTTCCTGTGGGATGTTCAGGCTCACGCTTTTCCCGTAGGATAAGGAAGGCTGCGGTAGCGATACATCGCACGCAGAAAAAGCGTTCTTCTTTTTCAAGGAGTCTACGCATTTTTACTGCGCTTCGTATGAACATTTATTTTATCGTTCAGCTTTTGGGTTAACTATTTTAGTTTCGTCCCAGACTCTTATATATTCCAAATAACTTAAGATAATCTGTGAACTGACCAAATCGTTCCAGTTGCATCTGTTCCGCCTAGATCGACATTAATAGTTAATCCATCTGCGACATATTGAATAGCAATGACATCCCCAGCATCTAATTCTACATCTCCTTCTAATGTTACTTGCCCGCTTCCTAGTATGGCCCTTAATGTTAGCACTAGAACAATGTCTACGTTTAGAACGGGAAACAACCCTGTAATTAAGTCTGTAGTAACTGGTGATATTCGTTGGACTACTAAAGCTGGATTTACTCCTGCTCCTAATGAAGCAGTAATAGCTGCTGTAGTTGAGTAACTGATAACAGCTTTTATAGAATATCGTCCTGTTGCAGGAATGGTATATGTTCCAGCTACTTCGTCAAATCCTGCTGCATCATAAAAAGGACTCACTACAGACCAATTGTCCAGTTGGGTATCGGCAGCTACAGTTGTAGGGACCCTGTTAGCGGAAAAGCCGATATCTGTTACAATATCTCCCGTTGCGCCAGTAGGTCCGGTAGCGCCAGTAGCACCGGTAGTTCCAGTGGCCCCCGTAACGCCAGTAGCGCCGGTAAAGCCAGTAGCACCGGTAGGTCCGGTAGCGCCAGTAACGCCAGTAGCGCCGGTAGGTCCGGTAGCGCCAGTAACGCCAGTAGCGCCGGTAGGTCCGGTAGCGCCAGTAACGCCAGTAGCACCGGTAGGTCCGGTAGCGCCAGTAACGCCAGTAGCCCCAGTAGCGCCGGTAGGTCCGGTAGCCCCAGTAATGCCAGTAGCACCGGTAGGTCCAGTCGGCCCAGTAGCTCCAGTAGGACCATTTTCACAACATGAAGGTAAATTAATTTCATTTATGATGTTTAAGTTACCACATCGACAGTGGTTATAGTGTTTATTGCAATTAGTACAATAGCTATGATTTATATCTTCATCGTAGCTATCAATATACTCCACATGTAATTCTTTGTTTTTGCAATATGAACAGTTATTTTTATTAGCAGGACAATTACATCTTTTATGGTAAAATTGTGGAAATTTACTGCTCGACATCTTGTTCCCTCCTCTAACAAAAGCTGGACTTCTATATTCTATTAAAAGAAAAAAATGACGGTGTAATTCAAAACCCTACTATCCGGTAAAATAATGTAAAAGTTTACATCTTATATATGTAGGAAATACGTATGTGAGAGAGGAATTTTAGTGGAATTCAAGAAAATTAGTATATTTGTCAGGAGCTTATTATGGCAGTATAATTTTCTGAATATTAAGCTTAACACTAATTTATAACAGAGATTATTAGAAAAGGGTCTTTTATAGAATGTAATATTCATTTCCAAAAAAGAAGCTTACACAGATGACCGTGTAAGCTTCTTACTAATTGTTTACATATCTACGTCCAATTTGTTTGCTTTATTTTCCTTTGCTTTTTTAAGAACAAAAAAGTAAGCATCACTGTAAATTGCACCTATTATAAATGATAGACGAAGCTCTAAACGGAAACCAATTTCCGCATTTAAGATATAAACAAAAACCATATAACTCATAAAAAATGGTTGGAACCATCGATTAAATATACATAGTTGCAATTCAAAGTGCGATTTCGGCTGTTGCTTAGTTTGCCCAAGAGAAGTATCTTCAAAGAAGATTAAAGTCAATTTTCGTTAAGGAATAAGAAGTGATAAACAACGGAACGGCTATGGCTAATCGGTTAAACACTTTTTTGTTTAAGGTAGTCAGCAATAACAGAACGAGCGGCACGAAACGCTGTATCTCCTGAGGTTATTGGCAGTACAATGGCTCCAAGAACTGCTATTGTACCGGCAATGGCACCTAGAATATGCGCTCCTCTATTTCGAATAGATATCACCCTGTTAAATAGTCGTGTGCTGCGCCCGCAAATATGGTTATTATTATTTATTTATTTATTTCTCAAACTAAATTCGATATGATATTATCGTTAATTATTGGATAATTTTATTATAAAGAAGTCCTTCATCAAGTTTCACTAGCTTTAACCTATTGGTTTTTTTAATATAAATTGATTTATATTTTATTTCACCATTCTTTTTAAAAAGGATAACGCGCTTATAAAGATTATCTTTTGTTATATCCCAATCCATTTCTTTCATGTCGACCACATCGCTAATAATGGGATATTCAACTAAATCATGTAATGGATGATCTGATTGGTGAGAGAGAGGTGCTTGTTCGGTCTTCTTACTCACTAATGATTGATAGCTTCCATTACATGAAGTAAGTAATAGTAAACTAATTACCAGAACACTAATTTTCATTTTTTATCCAACTCCTTTATTAACAAAATAAGGAATTAATCTGAGATTTTGTTAAGTGTTAAATGAGAATTTGCTTAGAATATTCGCGTTCTCGAAAATATCTCTGTATTTTTTCACTAGATTCACTGTAATTAAATGCAATACAAAGAAGTTGGGAGTGAACTAAAGAAGTTCATAACAGATCCATGTACAAATAGTAACGACACATATACTGCACATGGAACTATTGTTAGGAGTTATCAAACCGCTTGTCCTTTTTGCTTTGCTTAAAATTTTTCGGTATTCGTTAGTTGTTTTTATTAATCGTTTATCTAGACATGCTATTAGGGAGCTGCGTTTTTGGACAACTACTTATTTTGCTAGTAACTAAGTAAATAAGAATGGATAATATCATTAAACAAAAGGTAATATTTTGTGATATACCAATAATGTTATTCCAACTACTCATACCATTTATATACAATTGTAAAAGCAAGCCTGCAAGTAAGATTAATAATACAAATGGTGTTTTTCTTAGGAAGAACCCAATAACACCACCAATAAGCCCTCCTAGCGCAGAAGCTCCATACCACTCTACATATGTAGTAATAGGCGTTGAGATTGCATTATCATCATAAAAATAGCCAATTACAAAATAAAATGTAATTGTAACAATTGTATAAATGACTGCAAATAAAGCTGCTTCCTTCAAGCTTCTTGAAAATGTATAGCCTACAAACATTGCTAGTATAAACCACATTGGCAAGGAGTTAATCATAATGGATAAATAGGAAATAACAAATTTAGTAAATGATATGTCACCAAGCAAAAATAAGTTATCAGATATAACAGAGGTAGTTCCTACAATCAAGCCTACAATGATAGTGAAAATAGTGAAATGTTTCCAGCCTCTTTTTTGAACTTGTTTGTCTCCCAACAATAACTCCCCCTCTCATTTATCATTTTACGCTCCCTTTATTCTATTATAGAAGAATTATGTAAATTATTACAATTGTTCCTATAAATTTCCTTAATTAGTACACTTTATCCCACTTCGGTATAGGAATCATCGTCTATCTATGGATTTTATATGGCTGACTTATATTTTTTCATAACTCTAAACTTGTCTTGCACATGTAGCATGTATGGTATGTTAGTATTTTAGTGAAAAGGGAGGATGGGTAATGAATATAGAACAATGGCAGAAATGGGTAAAGGATTATTATAATCATCGAGGATGGTCTGATTTAAATGTATTTATTCGAATCGGTTTTCTAGCGGAGGAAACTGGGGAAGTAGCGAGAGCGATAAGGTCACTAGAAATCGGTCGTGATCGTCCCGATGAAGCAAATAATACTTTCGAGGAAAATAAGCAAGAATTAATAGAAGAACTGGGGGATGTACTGGGCAATGTTACAGTGATTGCTAACAAATATAATATTTCGTTAGAAGAAGTATTTCAAGTACATAAGGAGAAATTGTCTAATCGCTATCTAGACGATGAAGAATAGTATATTTGTCATTACATAAAAAGTAGCTGCAGCGTTGTGGCTACTTTTTGTATTTATTCATCATACAACAAGACATGATGCAGGACGCATTTCAGTATTATTGCACATGGATTTTTAATAAGAAAGGTTAGCAGCGATAAATTTGAAAAGTTTAATCTGATGGGCTAAATGAAGGGAACAGGCTATTTTCACTTGTTGGTATCACATACTGTAAAGCATCATATATTCACTCGTAGTCAACTATTGATTGTCCATCTCCTCTTTTTTGAATAATTCTATTTTTAGAGAATAGAATCTATTGTAGAATCATGTGCTTTTTCAAGCATCGAAAGAGGAGGTTTACATCGTGGGAAAAGAGAGTGAACGGAAACATGAGAATAAAAAGCAAGAGCAGTTGAATGAATTTGTAAGGGATAACTATGGAAAGATTATGACTACAGAAGAAAGTGTTAAAGTTTCCAATGATGAGGATACGTTAAAAGCAGGGATTAGGGGACCGCAGCTTTTAGAAGATTTTATGATGCGTGAAAAGATGACTCACTTTGATCGCGAGCGTATACCAGAGCGTGTTGTTCATGCTCGCGGTTATGCAGCCCATGGTTATTTTCAGGTATATGAGTCTCAAGAGAAGCTAACAACGGCAAAGTTCTTGCAGGACCCATCTGTAAAGACACCTGTTTTTCTTCGTTTTTCTCAAGTAGCGGGTTCAAGAGGTGTGAATGAAACCAATCGTGATGTACGAGGGTTTGCTACAAAGTTCTACACAGAAGAGGGGAATTTTGATTTAGTAGGAAATAATATTCCTGTCTTTTTTATTCAAGATGGTATTAAGTTTCCAGATCTCATACATGCTGTAAAACCAGAGCCTCATAATGAAATACCACAAGGACAAACGGCACACGATACATTTTGGGATTTCATTGCAAATAATCAAGAATCAGCACATATGATGATGTGGATTATGTCTGATCGTACGATACCTAGAAGCTTTCGAATGATGGAAGGGTTTGGTGTACATACCTTTCGCTTCGTAAATAAAGAGGGAACATCACGGTTTGTAAAGTTTCATTGGAAACCGAAGCTAGGGGTTCATTCTTTAATTTGGGATGAAGCACAAAAGCTTGGAGGGGCTGATGCTGATTATCATAGACGAGATTTATGGGAGAACATTGAAGCAGGCAATTACCCAGAATGGGAACTAGGGATTCAAGTACTTGAAGAAGAGGATGAATTTAATTTTGATTTCGATATTTTAGATTCAACGAAAATTTGGCCAGAAGAAGATGTTCCTGTTCAAATCATTGGAAAGATGACGCTAAATAAAAATGTTGATAATGTATTTGCAGAAACGGAGCAACTAGCACTTCATCCAGGTAATATTGTTCGAGGTATTGATTTTACGAATGATCCATTACTGCAAGGGCGTTTGTTTTCTTATACAGATACGCAGTTTTACAGAGTAGGAACCAATTTTAAAGAACTGCCAATAAATCGACCTATTTGTCCTGTTCATAATAACCAGAGAGATGGTGCTGCTAGAATTACTATCGATAAAGGGCAGGTTGCTTATCATAATAATTCCCTTGCGAATAATACACCTTATACAGTACCAGGTAGTAAAGGCGGTTATGTAACCTATCCTTCCACAGTCGAAGGCATAAAAATTAGGGCAACAGCAAGGAGTTTTATGGATCATTTCTCACAGGCTCGTCTGTTCTGGAATAGTATGACAAAGGTTGAACGAGAGCACATCATTGATGCATTTAGTTTTGAATTAGGGAAAGTCAATAGTATATCTGTAAGACAACAGGTAGTAAATATGTTAGGACGTATCAGTAGTAAATTGGCCGCTAGTGTGGCTCGAAATGTTGGTGCAGAGATTCCAGATGTTGAAGCGTCGACGGTAACCAAGAAATCACCAGCTGTGAGCATGGCAAATACAATATTTCGTCCTGATACGTTGCGTGTAGGTGTAATTATTGCCCAAGGATTTAACGAGAGCGTAACGAGGGCAATATTGAATCAATGGAAAGCAGTAGGACTTCAGCCAGTAATTATTGCTAAAGATTTAGGAACGGTCACAGGGGAGAACGGGGAAAAGTGGAAGGTGGATAATAGCTTTTTGACGGGTTCTCCTCTTTTATATGATGGATTGTATGTTGTCGGTGGAGATCATATGGGAAATGATTTTATTTGGAAAACAAAATCCTATGTTGTAGAATCTTATAATCACTATAAACCCATTGGTGCTTCTGAGGAAGCTTCTACCATTATTGAATCTTTAGGCATAGATGGTCAGCCTGGTGTGCTAATAGAGCAGACACCAGAATTGTTTGCAGATGAATTTATTAAAGCAATGACGAAACAGCGCTTTTGGGCAAGAGGTTAGATAAAAGTCCTATTGAAAAGGATACTATAGAAAGTTGTGCGTGACTAAGCACCATTAATATTTGTATTATCATATGAACAAAGCTCTTCTTCAATAGAGGAAGGGTTGGACTATAATACGCCTACGGAAGAAGGACGTTCGTACACGAAAAGCAAATAGTTGTAGCGTAAAAAAGAGCTTGTAGATAACCAAGAGGTTCCTCCTATAAGCTCTTTTAGTTATAAAAAAATAAATACTAGTCATCCTTTCTATACGGAACTAATGAAGCGTTCTTCCTATAGGATAAAAACGACATCTTTTAATAATTTACACTAAGTAAATTATTTGTCAATTAAACAACTTAAATGATATACTTCATCTGTAAAACAAATTCTTTTCTAAGAAGGGATGAGGAACATGGGTCGATTAGATAATAAGGTAGCGTTAATTACTGGAGCTGCCAATGGCATGGGGGCAATGGAAGCAAAGCTATTTGCTGAAGAAGGAGCAAAAATTATTGCAACTGATATTCAAACAGATATATTAAATAAAGTAATAGATGATATAAAGGATAATGGTGGAGATGCAATAGCCTTTCAACATAATGTTACGTTAGAGGAAGAGTGGAAGCAGGTCATTGCTGAAGCGCTGAAAGCATATGGGAAAATTGATATTTTGGTAAATAACGCTGGTGTATCTAGCCCAGAAACTATTGCTACAATGGGAATGAATGAATGGAATAAAGTAATGGATATTAATTTGAATGGCTGTGTTATAGGGATGAAGTATGTCATTCCAGAAATGCAAAAACAAGGTGGGGGATCTGTCATTAATATTTCTTCTATCGGAGGAATTGTTGGAATGGCTGGGACAAGCCCATATACTGCAGCGAAAGGTGCACTTCGATCCTTATCTAAGTCAGCAGCAGTAGATTATGCAAAAGATCATATTCGCGTTAACTCATTGCATCCAGGAATTATTGAAACACCGATGACAGCACCTTCTATGAAAGATGCGATGCAATACTATCATACATTTACACAGCTTCCTTATTTAGGTAAGCCAGAAGATGTGGCATATGGCGCGTTATTCCTTGCATCTGATGAATCTCGCTTTATGACGGGAGCTGAGTTAGTTATCGATGGTGGTTGGACCGCTTTATAGAAGTGTAGTCAATGCTTTCTAACATAAATAAAAATAACCCAGTTAGCACATTGCTGGGTTATTTTTATTTATAAGGACCTTTAACAGATAAGTGAAGTAAGATTTGTGCCATTTTTTCTTTCGAATAAGGATAGTTGTTATTTATCCACCAAACGATGACTTCAAAATAGGCAGCTGTTGTATATACAATAATAACTTCTCTTGGTGCTGCTATTGTTTCATCGTTAGGAGAGACCATCGAAAGCCCTGCTTCAATAAAATGATAGAGTTCTTTTTTGAAGCCTGTAGCGAAGGGAGATCCTGTATTTTTAGCAAGTAGTGATTCATAAAAAGCTTGATTATCGAGGATATGCTCAAACAGGCGGATAAAGATCGTATAATTATCCAGATTCATATCTTTTAGCTCTGTCTGCGATTCGTTAACCTCTAACTTCTCATGAAAGTCCTCAAGTATTAAATTAGAAACATAGTGAACAAATTGATCAAGATCATCGAATCGGAGATAGAATGTTTGTCTTGTTACTCCAGCTTTTTCACAAAGATCCTTAATGGTTATTTCATGTATCTGTTTTTCTTTCATTAAAAGAATAAGGGATTTTTTTAAAAACGCGATGGTTCTTCTTATTCTGGGATCGCCAGTTTTTTTCTTCTTCAAATTTACCCAACCTCAAATCCTAAACTGCAAAAATTCCTATAATTAGTATACTTGTTCAAGCAACATAGATCAAAGAAACAACTTGTTTAATAAACTGAATTATACAAAAATTAAAAAGGATATACATTTACCTAAAAATAATTCCGATAAAACACATATAGAGGTTGTGAAGTATCTTATCTGAAAAGGGGTTTGGGTAGATGGAAAAAATAATGAATTTTAAGCATATAAAAAATAAGCTATATGTAAGCTTTTCAATTGTTATTATTTCAAGCTGTCTCTTAGGTATATATAATTTTATTTTCGTAGGCAAAACAAATCATCAAGTGGAAGAGATGATTGAGCAAGATCTACCGTATGTTAGCGTTGCTGAAGAAATAAACGCAAATTTGGCACAGCAAACGGGGCTAGCTAGAGGATATTTACTATATAATGCAGCTGATTATAAACAGCGATACGAAGCAATAAAGGAAGAAAACAAAACGTTAGAAGAACAGCTTGCCAAAAATGGTAACGATGAAGAGATTAAAGAACTAATACATATGAAAAATCAATGGGAAGAATCGGTAGAGTCAGTATTTTCTATTTATGACGCTGGAAATAGAGAACAAGCAATGACGAAGATGACAAGCGAGGTAGAACCATTAGAAAGTGAATTTCGGTCAAGGCTAGAAGAGTCTCTTACAGTAACGAAGGAAGAAATTACGGATGACGGGCAATCGATTATAGACGATGGGAAATCTACTCATATCGTTATAATTGTAGTTACCGTGTTAGTAGCCATCATAAGTATAGCTATAGAACTATTTATTGTTCGTGTTATTTCGAGACCAATCTTTAACGTAACAAAACGAATGAAATTAATCGCAAAAGGTGAGCTTCATCATGAGCCTTTACAAACATCATTAAAGGACGAATTAGGGCAGTTAATAAATGCTACCAATGAAATGAATCAAAATACGAATCAACTTCTGGGAAGAATTGGTTCCGTTTCTGAGACGGTAGGTAATCATAGCGAGTCATTGTCACAAACAGCGAATGACGTAAAAGCTGGATCAGAGCAAGTAGCAACTACGATGCAAGAGTTGTCAGCTGGATCGGAAACACAAGCAAACAACGCGAGTGACCTTGCCTTGAACATGGACAACTTTACAACAAAGGTTCGGGAAACAAATGATAAAGGAGCACTTATACAACAAGCATCAAATGAGATTTTAACGATGACTGAAGAAGGAGATTCAATGATGAAATCTTCTTCTGCCCAAATGGTCAAAATCGATGAAATTGTTAAAGATGCTGTTCATAAAGTGAAGGATCTAGACGTGCAATCACAGGAAATATCTAGTCTAGTAAATGTAATAAGAGACATTGCGGATCAGACAAATTTATTAGCATTAAATGCTGCCATCGAAGCTGCAAGAGCAGGAGAACATGGTAAAGGATTTGCTGTAGTGGCAGATGAGGTAAGGAAGCTTGCTGAGCAGGTAGGTGAATCTGTGACAGATATTACAAAAATCGTTTCTAATATCCAACAGAATTCAACGCTTGTAACGGAATCTTTACAAGGAAGTTATACAGAGGTAGAAGAAGGGACATCACAGATTAAATCAACTCAAGAAACATTCAATGGAATTTCTATGTTTGTTACGGAGATGGTTCATACAATAAATAGTATGGCAGACAATCTAGCAGAAATGACTTCAAATAGTAATAAAATGAATGAATCTATTCAAGAGATTGCGTCTATTACGGAAGAGTCATCTGCAGGTATTGAACAGACATCTGCAGCAGCTCAGCAGTCTAGTAGTTCAATGGAGGAAGTAGTCGATAGTTCACAGCAATTAGCAAAGCTTGCTGAAGACTTAAATGAACTTGTAAAAAAATTTAAACTACGATAATAGAATATATTTAATCGTTTAAAGCTCTCGAGTTATCACGAGAGCTTTTTAGGCATTTGCATCCGTTTTATTTTTAAGTACTTTTAGGAGTATCCATTGAATAATTCCTCCAATACCTAAGCCAATTGGTAAAAATAAGATTGGCAACCACATAGGACCGATTAAGTGCCCAAATAATGTAAGATTAGATGAAAATATTAAACCTACTGTTACAAAATATGCCGAGAACACAAGAGGAAGATATGCAAACGGCCTTTTTCCACCACCAGCATCTCGATAGGCATCCCAAATACTAAAAAAATATAGACAAGGATAGAACATCAGCCATAGATAATTCGTTGCCTCGATTGCTTCTTCGATTCTAAAGTGAAAGCTTAAAATAATAATCTGGTTAAAGTTCCCCATGATATTAATGATAAATTCTAGTCCGACTAACAATAAACCTTTTACGTACTTTTGGTTTAATAACTGGCCAAAACCTGGTAATGCAATACTCCACAGTAGCACTTCTAATTTTCTACTCTTCTTTGATAATTTCTGCTCCATACAAAGCCCTATTTCGCTAATTCTTTACGATTAGCTGCCATTGGTGGTTGCTCTAACCAACCATTTTCAATCAGGATTTTCGTTCCATCATCTGCATATTTGGCAACTTCAGCGATTAAACGAGTATATTGTATGCTCAGGTCATGACGTGGGCTAGTAGAAAGTGCAACGCCGTATTGCCCCATACTAGATGCGATGAGGGTGGAAACAAAGGTCATCATTAATCGATCAGAAAATGGTGGCTTTGTTGAATCAGTTACCTCAGAAGTCAATAGAAGTGCTCCATCAGATAAAAAATCTTCATGTAGAATGGATGTGAATACTTCTAAATGCTTTCCTGATATATCTCTACCTCTTTCAAAAAACTTTCTAACTTCTTTTGATTGTGCCACTTGGCTAAAACCAGTAATAACTGCATGCCCTAATGCATTTCGCTTAGCATGAAAGACTAAATTGGTTATTTCCATACCAAGTAATGGCCTGCGGTCACCGAACCATCCGGAAATAAAGTTTTTCTTTTGTATAAATTCCACATTGGACTGTTTAGGAATACGTGGAGTACGAATATATATACCCTTTTCCTTTTCTAATTCTTTTGTTCGTTTATGGAGATCTTTAGCTAATTCAAGGTTCGTCGAATAATAGTCAATAACATCGTCGCGATCTGCAACGGAAAGTGCCATGCTATAAGTGCTCATCATTAGAATGGTCATGTTATGTGTGTATTCTAAATAAAGGTGATCAGAGAAAAGACGTGGTGCGTGAATATCAACATCCTCATCCATGAACCCATGTGGGATTGGTATACCCTCTGTATGAAATATTTCTTCAATATGAGCAATATGCTTTTCTACTAAAGAATGTGCCTCTTGGAGTATCTGTTTAATATCTGTATCCTCTACATGATTTAGAAAATATTGAAGTCCACACCTTGTTACGGTATCGCTTTGGTATGTAGTCCAAAGTGAAGATATATCGGCAGCAGAGAGAGCAATAGATTGATGATTTCCCAAAAGTAAAACTCCTTCCTATTATATGCGTCATTCTATACAGGTTAAATAACTATCTTTTGTAGTTTCTGTGGAAAATGAATTATTATACAGTATTTAGGGAAAAAGCAATTTGTATAAATTATTAGGAAGTAGGGCAAAAAAAGAGTAGAAATACTCTATATTGAAGGTGATGCTGTGGCTGCTCGCTCCATATTTAAAAGAAAAAGTAAAAAAGGGATAAGCGCTAATGATGAGAATTTTTCCCGGTATTTAGATGCGAATATTGACGATAACTTGGAAAGTATAAAAGAGATGCTTGATTCTCCAAATGATTTAGTTATGAGGAGATTCCATTTAGGAGAACATAAGTGCGCGATTGTTTACATAGATGGTCTTAGTGATAAGGCTACGATAGAAGAAAATGTTCTAAAAAATTTAGAGATTATCGAAAGAAATAAAAAGCTGACAAGTACAGATAAGCCAAATCTACTTGCGATTATTCATGAAGAGCTAATCAGTTTAACAAGTATTCAAAATGTGAATACCATGGATGAACTAATGCTTTCGCTACTCTCAGGTGGTTCTGTGTTTGTCCTCGATGGCGTGGATCGTGTCTTATTATTGGATACAAAGATGTGGGAAAACCGTTCGATTGAAGAACCAGTGTCAGAATCATTAATACGAGGTCCCAGAGAGGGGTTTGTCGAGAATTTACGGACAAATATGGTGCTTCTTCGCCGGCAAATCCGTGATCCAAATCTACATTTTAAGACCCATGAAATTGGTAGAAGATCGAAAAAGAAGCTCGTAGTGGCTTATATATCAGGGATTATTCATCCAGATATCTTAAAGGAAGTAAATCGTCGATTAGAAGCGATTGATACAGATGATGCGCTTGAATCTGGTTTTATCGAACAATGGATTGAGGATAGTTTTTTATCACCTTTTCCGCAGGTAGATAATACGGAAAGACCAGATAAAGCAGCTGCTGGGCTAACACAGGGGAAGTTTGTCATCATTTTAGATGGTACACCATTTGTATTAATTGCACCTACAACAATAGGCAATACGTTTCAATCTCCAGAAGATTATTATGAGCGCTGGCTAATTGGAACGTTATTAAGATGCCTGCGTTATTTAGCGGCTTTTATTACGATGTTTCTTCCGGCGTTATATATTGCACTAGTATCCTTTCATCAAGGAATGATACCATCACAGCTAGCCTTTTCCATAGCTGCTACTAGGGAAGGTGTACCGTTTCCAGCTTTTGTTGAAGCTGTATTAATGGGAGTTACTATGGAGCTATTACGGGAAGCAGGGGCAAGGTTACCGAAGACAATTGGACAAACAATCGGTATTGTAGGTGGTTTGGTAATTGGTGAAGCAGCAGTTTCCGCAGGCGTGGTCAGCCCGATTATGGTAATCGTAGTTGCATTAACGGCAGTAGCTTCCTTTACACTTCCGTTGTATAGTGTAGCGATATCCTTTCGGTTAATCCGGTTTACGTTTATGTTAGCAGCTGCCTTCTTAGGATTATATGGTATTGTACTCACGTATATTATGATCAATATTCATATTGTAAATCTGAAGAGCTTTGGTGTTCCGTATTCAGCACCATTTGCGCCAACCTTCTTTAGAGATTGGGATGATTTAATCCTACGTGTGCCGATACCTATGCTAACGAAGCGTCCGGAATACTTACAGCCTACCGATTCCAAGGCTGGAGATAAGGAGGGTAAAAGGGTTTGAAGTGGTTTGAATATGGCGATGAAACAATTAGTGATAAAGAATTATTGATAGCCGTTCCTTCTACCATTATCGGTGTTGGTATCCTTTCTCTACCTAGAGAAATTGCAAAAAATACGGTATCAGCGGATGGTTGGTTATCTATTTTCATAGTTGGTGTTCTATTTATTGGCTTTGCTTGGATAATTGCAAAGCTTGCTTCTACTTATCCACATCAATCCTTTTTCAGCTATGCTTCATCACTCGTAACACGACCAATTGCAACCGTGCTTACCATTTTACTTGCGCTGCAGGGGTTTGTATTAACGGCATTTGTGATGCGGGTTATTTCTGATATTGCGAAGGAATACTTATTTGATCAGACTCCGGTAGAGGTCATTGCATTATCGTTTTTACTGGTTGTTGTTTATGCAATAGCTGGATCTAGAGCAGGACTCTTTCGGTTAAACATGATGTTTTTCCCGATTATTATCTTTATAACCGTCCTTGTTGGTGGGTTCGCAGTTGCTTGGTTTAGTGTTGACAATTATCTGCCTGTATTTAAAACGGATTTATCTGGGCATTTAAAGGCAATGCAAACAAGCTCATTTTCTTTTACCGGTTTGGCCATATTACTTTTTTATACCTCCATCGTTCGCAAGCCTAAAAAGGCTCCGAAAATGGCAGCGATTGGTATGGCTATTGTACCTGTTCTATACATCTTTATCTATCTGCTATGTTTAGGTGTATTTGGCAATCTAGCAACCGCAAACCTAAACTATCCCATTATTGAATTAGCTAAAGAAATTGAGGTTCCTGGTGGATTTTTTGAGCGTTTTGACTCTATCTTTTTTGTGATCTGGATCATGTCGATTTTTAATACAACTGCTATGTCTTTAGATGTGACGGTATTTGCCTTAGAATCTATTTCGAAATTAAAAAAGATTCAACTATTGTATATTCTGGCTCCATTAATATATCTTGTTGGCATGTTTCCTCAAGATCTAATAACGGTAGTTCAACTTGGTGAATTTGTTAGTTATTACGGTGTTTTAATCACAATATTTGCTACTGTTCTTTTAGTTATCATGTCAGTGATTAAAAGGAGAAGATCAAATGTCTAAAAAAAAGCTGGTATTTCTTCTCTATTATTGTTTGCTGACATTAGTATTAGCGGGCTGCTGGGATCGGGTAGAAATCGAAAATCGAGGCTTCGCAGTTGGATCCGCTATCGATTTAGTAGAAAAGAAAGCGGATGGTTCCTATGAGTTAATGTTGACAAGTCAATTCGTTGTTCCTTCAGGCTTAGGTTCACCGGTGCAAGGAAGAGGTGGGGGACAGAAGGCATATCTAAATATATCTGCTACTGGAGAAAGTCTTTTTCAAGTCAATCGTGAAATGGCTACATTAACCAGTCAAGTACCTTTTTACCAGCATTTAAAGATTTTGATTGTATCTGAGGATGTAGTAAAGGAACCCAATCTATTTGGCAATATTATGGACTTGTTTATCCGCGATCATGAAATGCGGAGAGGAATCCGCATTGTAATTGCAGAAGGGGAAGCAAGAAAGATACTAGATATTAAGCCTGACAATGAAAAAGTGCCTGCACTTTATTTGGATTCGTTGATGGAAAATAATTATAAGAATGCTGGATCATTAAAGCCCGTTCATATTGGAGAATTACAAGAGCTGCTATTAAGCGAACGGAGCTATAGTATCCCAGAGGTACATTTTGCCGATAAATTTATCCAATATAAAGGAGCAGCAGTTTTTTATGGTGTGACAAACGAGATGGTTGATTCCTTAATGGATGAGGAAGCTAAAGGGCTAGCGTTTTTAACAGAAACGAGTACAGATGGGTCCATTAAAGTAAACGTAAATGGCGAAATGGTTACAGTGGAATTAAAGAGTGTAGATCGAGGTATCCAGGTGACTCCAAAAGATAAAACTGACATCGACGTAGCAATTGATATTCATGTAAATGGAAATGTAGCGGAACGGTTTGGTAAGGCAAGCGTACGTATGGATTCGTATATAAAGAAAGTAGAAAAGGATGTAGAAGATAAAATAGAAAAAATGACTACTCAAACAAAAGATAAACTGCAAAAAGAGCTAAAAGTTGATGTTATCGGTGTTGGTGACAAATTATATCAGAAACATTATACATTTTGGAATACAGTGAAGGATGATTGGGATAAAGGAGAAAATTATTATTCTCAAAGCAAGATTAATATCAATGTGACAGCAAAGGTACAAATGGTTGGTTCATCAGATAAAGTGAAGACGACGGGAGATGATTAGCATGTGGCATAATCTTGTAAACAATTTACCGAGCTTCAAAACGTATATATACATGGCTTTCGCTTTTCTAGTCCCGTTCGCAATATCAAAAATGAATATGAAATTTCATAAATTAGGCGATCCGCCATGGAAGAAAAAAGACGATGCAAGCAATTATGAAAAAGAATAGATTAGATTTGGTAACTTGAACATTCAGTGATACACTAATGGCATCATGGAGAAAAGAGGTATAGCAGTGAATGTTCAAGAATACATAAAAATGGATGCTACCGCTTTAGCTGAATTAATTAGGAAAAAGGAAGTAACTCCCAAAGAATTACTAGAGGTAAGCTTTCAACAACTTGATCGTGTGAATCCTAACTTAAATGCAGTTGTTCAACATAGAAGAGAGAAGGCGTTTTCTGAAGCACAAAAGGAAATATCCTTCCAACGGCCATTTGCTGGAGTTCCAGTACTATTAAAGAATACATCACAGCGATTAGCTGGAGAAAAAATCACCTCAGGATCCAGACTATTACAAACGTCTATTGCTAATGAGGATGCGCATTTTGTTACAGCTTTTCGAGATGCAGGATTCCAGTTCATGGGCCATACGAATACACCAGAATTTGGGTTAAAAAATATAACAGAACCAGAGGTTGATGGGCCAACAAAGAATCCATGGGATCAAAACTACTCTCCTGGTGGATCAAGTGGTGGATCGGCAGCGGCTATCGCTTCAGGTATTGTCCCGCTTGCTGGTGCAAGCGATGGTGGTGGATCCATTCGCATCCCTGCATCATTTACGGGATTATTTGGTTTAAAACCAACGAGGGGACGAACTCCGGTAGGTCCTGGGGTTGGTCGGCAATGGCATGGTGCAGCGATAGATTTTGTACTAACTCGTTCGGTTAGAGATAGTGCGAGTATGCTGGATATATTACAAACGATCCAACCAGAAGCTGCATTTCAAGCGCAACTATTTTCAGAAGAATATAAGCTATTTATACAGCAACATTTACCGAAACAGTTGCGGATTGCTTTTACGACGAAATCGCCAGTTGGTACCCCTGTTTCACACGATGCAAAGATTGCCGTTATGGATACTGTAAATTGGTTGGAGGAACAAGGGTTTCATGTAGAGGAAGCAGAGCCCAAGGTTGATGGGAAGCAATTAATGCAAAACTATTATCTAATGAACAGTGGCGAAATAGCAACTATGATAAACAGTGTCGAGCAATCAATTGGTCGCCCGATTGATACGGATGATGTAGAGGTGGAGACATGGTTACTGAATTTTGCTGGTCAATCCGTTTCAGCAGCTGCCTTTTCTGCCAGCCTTGCATCATGGGATACTGCCGCTGAACAGATGGCTACCTTTCATCAAAGGTACGATTTTTTTATTACACCTGCATCTGCGTATACGGCACCGAAGGTAGGAGAACTCACTTGGAGCAGTGCTGAGAAGGATCGGCTAATTGAACAGATGCAATTAGCTAGAATCGAAGAGCAGCAGGACATTATTTATGATATGTTTTTACCTAGTTTAACCTATACTCCATTTACACAACTGGCTAATTTAACTGGACAGCCGGCAATGTCGATACCTGTTTATGTATCAGATAATGGTTTACCACTTGGCGTTCAAGTGATGGCTGGAAAAGGAGAGGAGCACCGCTTGTTGCAACTTGCCTATCATATGGAAAAATCCGATTTATGGATCGGACAGAAGGGAAATCCTTATTTTAAACGGTAGCTAGAGTAATGATGTGAATAGAAAAAGGGGAGAAATAGCCTCGGTGTATAGATAGGTATGTCTCAGAAGTCATCCTGTCTTAAAAGATAACCAAACTACACCGGTATTTCTTCCTTTTTTCATAAGTTAAGAAAGTATAAAATCAGTGCAATGACTGCGTTAAGCCAAGTAGTTATTCTGAAATGTTTGATGTATATTGGCAATGCTCCGACTAATTACTTCGCTTTCCGCGGGCACGGCCTCAACTAACTTTGCAAAGAAGAACACGTTGCAAAGTGGATTTTCGGCTCGCGCTAATCCCGCAGGAGTCTACGTAATTAGTCTCCGCTATGAGAAGGTGCAACAATTCTTGTCATAAGTAATAGGTTGACTTTTTTTACAATGGGTAAAGTGAAAATCGCTATCCGTGAGTATAAAAGTAGCTGTGTTACTTCATGCTAGCGTTGTAGAGCCTGATAATAGCGAAGGCCGGCCACTTCAACTCCTGTGGGAAATGTTTGACCTGAAGATCCACTTTTTTGAGCGGGTTTTGCTAAAAAAGTTAGCTGAAGGACAAACCCCACGGAAAGGGAAGTGGGCAGCCGGAGTGGTGGTCAAGCAAGCAGTAGCTATTATTCCATAATAGCTACTAGAGGAAGCGTAAATCTGAGCATTTAGTGATAAGGACTGAGCGAATTTTGCTCCGTTTTTTTTTTAATCTGTCTTAAGTCTATTTATGGAGCATATATGTATCAATTGGTGAAGGTGATCATAGCGATATTAGCCTTCATGTAGTAGTATTGGCACAAATATCTTTTTTAATTGGAATAATATTGGGAAAAATATTATTATTTTTACTTATTTTGTTTCTATTTCCATTTATGGATATGCCTTATATAATGGATTACATGCGCTTACATTTTAGGTTTATTTTCAGAATATTACCCATTTGACAACAAGAGAAAGGAGAAATGATATGGGGAAGAAGAAAGGTGTATTCCAACGCTCGTTGGATGGCATTGAAGTAGTTGGAAATAAGTTACCACACCCAGTTACATTATTCGCAATATTGGCATTAATTGTATTGCTATTATCAGCAGCTCTTTCTCCTCTAGGAATTAGTGTAGAGCATCCTGGAGAAGAGGGGAAGATGGTAGAAATTAAAAATTTGCTAAATGCGGAAGGGATACAATATATTTTCACTAGCATGACGGATAACTTCATTGGGTTTGCCCCACTTGGAGTAGTATTAGTTACCATGTTAGGTATTGGAATTGCAGAACGCTCTGGTCTCATTAGTGCATTGCTTCGTGGGTTTGTCCTGTCCGTACCGAATCGTTTTATAACATTAGGTTTGGTGTTTGCTGGGATCATGTCAAGCGTAGCATCGGATGCTGGATATGTCGTATTACCACCGCTTGGTGCATTATTATTTGCGGCAATTGGTCGTCATCCATTAGCCGGTCTGGCAGCAGCTTTCGCGGGAGTATCTGGCGGGTTTAGTGCAAATTTATTTTTATCGGGAACAGATGCTTTACTCGGAGAGTTAACGATAGCTGGTGCTGCTGTCATTGATCCAGCTTATGCAGAGTCAATGAGTATTGCCATGAACTGGTGGTTTATCATTGTATCCGTTTTTGTGCTTACCATTATTGGTACATGGGTTACGGAACGTGTTGTAGAGCCCCGTTTAGGAGAATACAAAGGGGAGTATCGAGAGAAGATTGAGAAGCTAACCAGTATAGAGAAAAAAGGATTAATTTGGTCTGTTGTATCGATTATTATTGCTGTCATTTTAACCGCCTTACTCATCGTACCTGAAGGAGCTCCTATGCGTGGAACAGGTGATCAGCCAATTATTGATTCACCATTTATGGATTCATTGGTACCAATTATTGCTATTCTCTTCTTTATTCCTGGTCTCGTGTACGGGAAGGTAACAAAAGCAATTAAAAATGATAAAGATGTAGCTGGGCAATTGTCAGATACAATGGCTTCCATGGGTATGTTTATCGTATTAGCTTTTACCGCGGGACAGTTTGTTGCATATTTTAATGAATCTAACATGGGGTTAGTGCTAGGCGTATATGGTGCAGAGTTTTTACAAAATATTAATTTAACAGGAATACCATTGGTGCTCGTATTTATCGTATTGGCAGCCTTTATTAATATCTTTATTGGTAGTGCCTCGGCAAAATGGGCGATGATGGCTCCGATCTTCGTACCGATTATGATGCAACTAGGCTATTCTCCAGAGTTAACACAAATGGCGTATCGGATTGCAGATTCTTCAACGAATATTATTTCTCCACTGATGACTTACTTTGCAATTATTATTGCGTTCGCACAAAAATATGATAAAAAAATGGGAATTGGTACGTTAATTTCAACGATGCTACCGTATTCCATTTTCTTCCTTATCGGATGGACGATTATGCTTGTCGTGTGGATGCTGCTTGGTATCGAGCTTGGACCAGGTGCACCAATATTGTATAACTAAGGTCTTTAAAATCGAGTATAGCCTGTTAAAGGTATATACTCGATTTTTTTATAGTTTAGGAAATTGCAAAATTTGCCCATGTGGATAAATATGCGCTTGTTGAGCTGCGTGCAACTCCAGTCGCTACGCTTCTAATCGGGCGTTTGCGCTCTTTTCTAGGTAAAAAATAGTTTTTTAAATTGGCTCTTTGTCAAATGACGTTGGTCATGAATGTTATCCTGTATAAATTTAGTGCCGACTAACTAAGAAATAGTATTCAATAGGGATGAAAAACGGCGAGCGGTATGCCCTTGTTATCTTGCGCTTCAGGCGGTACGCTTACCGCGGGCACGGTCTCAGTCTCCGCACTCGCAAAGTGCGCTCGCTTACGGGGTCTTCACCTCGTGCTTTTCCCGCTGGTGTCGACCGCCTTCCATTCCAGATAACGAAAACAGTGTCCTTTATGAATAATCTTTTTTACACGTTACTCGCACATCCAAAAGCCTTTATGCTGTTTTTGGGTGTGTTGGCGTTCGAAATTTATCCCGCATATAACTGGCAGTAAGTCCTCACTGATTGAAGTTTCACTTTATACTAAATCGCAGCAATAGCATCCTTTAGGATGGTTACTAGATAATTAATTTCATCTCTTGATATAGAAAGCGGTGGTGACATCGTTATAATATTGTTATAGCCTGCAACCGTATCACTTGTTTTGCCAATTATGATGCCTTTTTTTCTACAATAGTTCACGACGCCTGCAGCTATGGTTTCATCAATTGGTTCCTTTGTTTGTTTATCTTTTATAAGCTCAATACCAGCTAATAGTCCTTTACCACGAATATCACCAACATTAGGGTGCGTATACAGTTCTTGTAATTCTGCGAGCAAATATTCCCCCAGGTTCGCAGCGTTAGTGACTAAATGTTCCTCTTCCATAATCTCTAAATTTCGTATAGCAACAGCACAAGCTGCTGGGCTGCCGCCAAATGTGTTAACATGACGGAAATGATCGTATTCCTTCGTTGAGGTTTTGAATTTTTCATATATGTCACGTTTTACAGCAGTTGCTGCTAGTGGCATATATCCACTTGTTAGTCCTTTAGCCATCGTAATTATATCTGGTTTTACATCATAATGCATAAATCCGAAGGGCTTCCCTGTTCTGCCAAACCCGTTGATAACTTCATCAGCAATTAATAAGACACCGTGCTTATCACAAATCTCACGAACTTTTTTCATATAACTATCGTGGGGAACTAATATTCCGCCGCCAGTAATAATTGGCTCCATAATAAATCCAGCAATTGTTTCTTTGATCTCCCAAGTAATTGTGCGATCTAACTCATCAGCAGCTTGGTGACAGCATTGTTCATTTTCGTTCGTAAAAGGGCTCCGATAGCAATCCGGCGGTGTGATATGGACGAAGCCTGATGCTAATGGTTCGTATTTATAGGCCCGTTGATTTTGTCCACCGGCTGCTAATGTAGCTAAAGTGCTACCATGATACGAGCGATAGCGTGAAATAAATTTATAGCGATTAGGTGCATCAGTCTGTTGGTAATATTGGCGGGCAATTTTGAAGGCTGTCTCATTAGCTTCCGATCCACTATTGGAATAAAAAATAACATAATCGTCGCCTAGCCATTCATTTAATTTTTCACTTAATTTTATTCCTGGTATATGACTTTGTGTTAATGGATAATAAGGCATCTCCTTTAATTGATGTGCACAGACGTCAGCTAGTTCATCTCGACCATAACCTACATTAACACACCATAATCCTGCCTGTGCATCAAGAAATTTATTACCGTCGATATCCGTGATCCAGATACCATCAGCTTTGGTGCTAATCATTGTACTGCTAGGGTTATATCTTTTCATGCCATGCCAAAGATACTTCTCATCTTTTTCCAACAGGTCCTCTTTTTTTATAATTGGTTCCAATATAACAAACTCCTTTCTATAATCGGATCAAATAAAAAAGCTGAAAGTGAAAGATGGGAAAAGTAGCAAATGTGATATATGATGAATGAGGAATAGTTACTGTAGTGATTTCAGGTTGGCTCTCTTTGTCGTTTGTCGACAATTCAAGTTACCAATAATTAAACACATTTAAAGAAAATAGTCAATAAATTTATAAAATACAGAAAAATGATATAGACGATTAAACATTCAATTGCTATACTATTCTCAAGTGTAGTCTGTGACAAAATAAATGGGTAGAGGCAGAGATTGCTCTGTCTGCGCCCATTTTTAAATAGCATTTTCATCATTTATTGTGTTATTACATATATTTATAGTACACATTAGAAGAAAATATAACGTATTCCATACTTTTTAATTTGTGTGCATTATTTTGTATTTAATGCCGACAATCGACAGGCATGTTCTATTAATCCCACCCTTTTACCTCGCATATAACTGGCAGTAAGCGCCCCAAATAAAGTGAATCCAATATTGGTAAGAGGGGGGGCACTGCTAGTAAATGTCCGATTGGTTCGGGCCTACATGGAAGTAGGCCACAAAGGCGTTGCCACAGGACGTGGCGAATGAAGCCTTTGTACGTGTTTGTTTTAGTAAAAACCTAATTGAGGTTTCACTTTATTTCTAATGCCTACTGTAACTGTCTTTTTAAACGCATGGGCAATGAAAAGTTCCTCGCCCATGATTGTTAAACTTTTCCAATCATCAAAGAAATTACAATTAACAACAATATTAATTCTTGTGATATTTATATGATCTACTTTGATGTTGGTGTTTTTCACTCAAGCAGCTTCACTTTAAATGAATGGAGGGGTTTGTATGGTGTTTTTTTCTATTTCTGAATATTATGAAAGGTTAATAAAAACAAAACACCGTATGGCTAATGAAGGAATTGAGGTTTTACTTGTCACAGATCCAGCTAATATGAATTATTTAAGTGGATATGATGCATGGTCATTCTACGTACATCAATTGCTTGTCATTTTTATTGATGAGGATCAACCTTATTGGATTGGCAGAGGGCAAGATGCTAGTGCGGCTTTCCACACATCTTGGTTAGAAGCGGATCATGTATATCCATATACAGATGATTATATCCAGTCTTCCGAAAAACATCCGATGGAGTTTGTCAGTGATTTTATTAAAGCTAAAAAGTATGACAAGAAAAAGATTGCAGCTGAGTTTGATGCCTACTATTTCACAGCAAAAAATTTTATGAAGCTAAAAGAAAATCTGCCTCATGCTGTATTTAAGGACGGAACAAATTTAGTAAATTGGATACGAATTATTAAGTCTGATCAGGAAATAGAATGTATTAAAATTGCATCAAAAATCGCTGAAGGGGCGATGCAGGCTGCTTTTGATTCCATTGATGCTGGAGTAAGGCAATCCGATGCTGCTGCAGCAATTGCTCATGCCCAGATCCGGGGAACAGATGATTTTGGCGGAGATTACCCTGCAATTGTACCATTATTACCAACTGGTGATCGAACTTCAGCTTGTCATCTTACGTGGACAGATGAGCTATTCCGACAAGGTGATCCGGTAATTATTGAATTATCTGGTTGCTATAAACGATATCACTCACCTTTAGCTAGAACAATCTTTCTTGGTATGCCAGATGAAAATATTCAATATATCGCAGACGTCGTAGTAGAGGGGATAAATATAACGTTAGATGCCATTCGTCCAGGTATTTCTTGTGAAGAGGTAGAGGCTGTGTGGCGCAGAGTTATAGAGAAAAGTGGAATAAAAAAAGATTCGAGGCTTGGTTACTCAATGGGATTAAACTATCCCCCAGACTGGGGAGAGCATACTGCTAGTCTAAGAGCTGGCGATCATACAATCCTTAGAGAGAACATGACTTTTCATATGATACCAGGAATATGGCTTGACCATATGGGGGTTGAAATAAGTGAATCTTTTCGCGTAACAGATAAAGGCTGTGAAGTGTTAGCAGATTTTCCTCGTGAATTATTAGTAAAACCTAATATTCGATTAGCCTAAATATAGCAAAACGGTTCGTTTAAGGCAGAACGTAAGTGACTGCCTTGAACGAAGGTGGAAATAATATCCGTACTAATTTATCCCGCATATAACTGGCAGTAAGATCCCCAAATCACGCAATCAATTGAAACCAATATAGCTAAGTATGGGATCGACTGCCAGTAAATGTCCGATTGGTTCGTCTAACCATCCGAGGGGATAAACAAACTTCCCCACGGATGGAAGTCTCACTTTATCCCGCATATAACTGGCAGTAAGCCCCCCTCAAGTAATGAAGAGAAACCAATATAGCTAAGTGTGGGTTCGACTGCCAGTAAATGTCCGATTGGTTCGGGCCTACATGGAAGTAGGTCACAAAGGCGTTGCCACAGGACGTGGCGAATGAAGCCTTAGTACGTATATGTTTCAGTAAAAACCGGATGGAAGTTTCACTTTATTTCCATACCGTATCATTAATTAAGTTAGGTGGCTTTTGTCCACGTAAACCTGCAAGCAAATTTTCGGCAGCTAATGCTGACATTTTTAATTCCGTCTCGCGAGTCGATGAACCAATATGGGGTAAGGTGACTACATTATCCATTTTCAATAAATCATTTTTAGGATCGACAGGTTCTTGTTCAAATACGTCAAGGCCAGCACCTGCGATATTGCCGTTTTTTAACGCTTGAATTAAATCCTGTTCGACAATTGTCTTTCCGCGAGAACCGTTAATGAAAATAGCTGTTTTCTTCATCAAGTTAAATTCCCGTTGACCAATCAAATGTTTTGTTTCTTTAGTTAATGGTGTAATCAGACAAACGAAATCAGAACGCTGTAATAATTGATCTAAGCTAGCGTAGGTTGCCTGAAATTTCTCTTCAGCTTCGGGCTTTCGGGTGCGGCTGTGGTAGAGAATGTTCATATCAAAACCATGATGAGCTCGTTGGGCAATGGCAAAGCCGATTCTCCCCATACCAATAATACCTACTGTTTTATGATGTACATCAGTACCATAATGTCTACTATCCAGTGATTCAACCCAATTACCTGATTTTACGAGTTGATTGAGTTCGGGGAGCCTTCTAGCTGTTGATAGTATTAAGCCAAAGACCATATCAGCGACTGTATCGGTCAGAATGCCAGGAGTATTAGTTGCCATAATCTTTCTATTAGTCAATGCTTCTAAATCTAAGTTATTGTACCCAACTGAAACATTACTAACAATTTTTAAGTTTGGAGCACGATCCAATAATTGACGATCAATCTTTAAATCGAGTCCAATAATACCATCTGCTTGTTGAAGAAAAGCTAAGAAAGCTTGATCTGAATTTGTATCCACATTCTTAAAAAATTGAACGTCATGGTTTTTTTGTAAATCATCAAGCACAGGCTTTTCGACGCGTTGATAGGCAAGAATTTTCATAATAAGCTTCCCCCATTCTGTACTATCTTAAAATTAAATTACTTTCAACATAGTAGGTTCTAATAAATAAGTCAAGGTCCATTTATCCCGCATATAACTGGCAGTAAGATCCCCAAATCACGCAATCAATTGAAACCAATATAGCTAAGTATGGGATCGACTGCCAGTAAATGTCCGATTGGTTCGTCTAACCATCCGTGGGGATAAATAAACTTCCCCACGGATGGAAGACTCACTTTATCCCGCATATAACTGGCAGTAAGCCCCCCTCAAGTAATGAAGAGAAACCAATATAGCTAAGTGTGGGATCAACTGCCAGTAAATGTCCGATTGGTTCGTCTAACCATCCGTGGGGATAAATAAACTTCCCCACGGATGGAAGTCTCACTTTATCCCGCATATAACTGGCAGTAAGCCCCCCTCAAGTAATGAAGAGAAACCAATATAGCTAAGTGTGGGATTGACTGCCAGTAAATGTCCGATTGGTTCGGGCCTACATGGAAGTAGGTCACAAAGGCGTTGCCACAGGACGTGACGAATGTAGTCTTTGTACGTATATGTTTCAGTAAAAACCGGATGGAAGTTTCACTCTATTCCCCCTCTAACTAAATACTAATGTACTTGTCGACACATTTCTAAGAGGTAAAAAAAGGAGTTAATATCAATGAATGATAATGGCGTATTACTAAAAAAGTCTTTAGGTGAATTGATTGCTGAACAACTTCGCCAAGATATTTTAATACGGAAAATTGGATTTGGCGATCGGCTGATTGAGACGGATATTGCAGAGCGATTTGATGTCAGTCGAAGTACTGTGCGAGAGGCATTGAAGATTCTTGAACAGGAGGAGTTAGTGGTTAACAGAGCCCGTAAAGGCACATTTGTCTCTATGTTTACCAATCGTGATTTAGATGAGATGACTGAATTGCGTTTAATGATTGAAACAAACGCTTTTGTGAAAGCATTAAAACACTTGGAAAAAAAGCATTTTATACAATTGCTGTCCATTATTGAAGAAATGGAGTTGGAAGCACAAAAAGAAAATTGGGACCAGTTGTTTGGTCTAGATTTAAAATTTCATCAATATGTAATTAATAGGTGTGGTAATTCACGACTCATTAAAATATATGAATCGATAGCAGTTCAGATTCGGGTATACGTTGCTCATCTGGACAAATATTATT
>NZ_JAJERH010000052.1 GCF_016919725.2 Virgibacillus sp. AGTR | reverse complement strand
AAAGAAGAAATTAGCTACAAGCCAATCTAAATGAGATCTTAAATACATAGCTCTAGTCAATCGTGGAAAGCGAAGTATATTTCCGGAGTCACTTCGTTGCACGAATCATTTTTTCTAGTTTTGTTTAATTAAAGCACATTTGTTTCATACATGTATTAGTTGCTTTTATAAAGTAATCTAAGGGGAATGCAAGGACCCATCTTTTATATGTAGGATTCGATCTCCCAGGATGTCGGCTTCCTGTTTATCATGTGTAACTAAAATAACAGGTATTTTCCAATAATCATGAAGACGTTTTAATTCATTTTGGCAATCCGCACGCGTTTTCTCGTCTAAAGCGGAAAATGGCTCATCTAATAACAGAGCTTCCGGCTTGGTAGCAAGTGCTCTAACTAATGCTACACGTTGTTTTTCCCCTCCTGATATTTGTTGTGGATATTGCTGGAGTAATGGGCGTATCCGAGTTATATCTATTAATTGTTCAACAAGTAATGGATCTTTCATCCCATAACGAATGTTCTTTTCAACTGACATATGGGGAAACAATGCATAGTCCTGAAATAAATAGCCGATTCTACGTTTATGAATAGGAACGGGCTTTTGCTGCTTATTCTGATATAAAGTTCGCTCTCCAAGGCTGATTTTGCCTTTATCGGGATGAGTTAGCCCAGCTATGCAATTTAAGATCGTTGTTTTACCTGCCCCTGAGGGTCCGAATAGGACAACGATTTCATTATGAATATCGAATGCCGTATTTAATATAAAATGATTTCGTCTTTTTTCGATCGTAACGGAAAGCATCGAACAATTCGCTCCTTTATCAAAAATCAAGCTATAAACGCGACAAATCTATTATTCTAACGTTCTTATTGTCACATTCGTTTATAGACTAGGTCTGGATGTATCTTATTCTTTGGTAAGCTTCAATATATTTCTACCACTCCACCAATTAAGCCAAAGGATTGCAGTAAAGCCGACAATAACAATACCTATAACCCAAAATAGAGCAGTTTGCATATTTCCGGATTCTACAGCAAAGTAAATGGTTAAAGGAATGGTGTTTGTTTGATTAGGTATATAACCAGCGACCATTAAAGTAGCCCCAAATTCCCCAAGAGCCCTTGCAAAGGAAAGCACAAAACCTGCCACCAAACCTGGCCATGCTAAGGGGAAGGAAATTGTCCAAAATACTTTCCATTTAGATGCTCCCATTGTAAGTGCTGCGTGTTCAAGATTTTTCTCATATTTTAGAAATGCAGCAGCAGCACTTTGGTACATCAAGGGAAATGATACAACCACAGCAGCTATTACTGCACCAACCCAAGTAAAGACAATCTGATAATCAAACCACTGGAGTAAAAGACGACCAATTGGGCCGTTTTTACCGAAGATGAATAGAAGCCCAAAACCAACTACAGTCGGCGGAAGAACAAGTGGGAGTAGAAACAATGCTTCTAATAGCCGTTTTCCTGGAAATTGATTTCGCGAAATTAATCGCGCACAACTTACACCAAGCAAAAATACTATACAAGTTGCGATGCCAGCAATTTTAATTGATAAAATTAATGGTGTATAATCCATATCTACTTCAACCTTTGCACATTAATGGATGTTACGGAAGCCATAGGACTTGAAAATAGCCGCAGCCTTATCTTGTTTCAAGAAATGGATAAAGGTCTCTGCATCATGACGGTTTGTACTATATGAAGTAACGCCAGCAGGGTACACAATAGCTGGATATAGCGTCTCATCGACTTCTGTTATTATTCGTATATCATTTGAAATAGCAGCATCAGATGCATAGACAAAACCAAGCTCTGTATTACCTGATTCTACATAAGTAAGTGCTTGACGTACATCTTTTGCATACACAAATTGCTCCTCTAACGACTGCCAAACACCACTATTTTGCAATGCTGTTTTGGCATAAATACCAGCAGGCACACTCTCAGGATTTCCGATTGCAATTTGATCAATTTGCATGTCGGAAAGCTGCTGAAGAGAAGCTATTGACTGTGAAGATTGCTTATTACCAATTAACACCAAATGATTACCGATAACGTCTGTACGTGTATCTTCAGCAATTAATTTCTCTTCTGTAAGCGTATCCATCCATTGTTGATTTGCAGATAAAAATATGTCGACAGGAGCCCCTTGCTGAATTTGTCTCGATAGTTGTCCAGAGCCTCCGTAATTGACGGTTATATTAATGTTAGGATATTCCTCTTCAAAAGCTGTAATAACCTCTGGTAAAGCATCAGCTAAGCTTGCAGCGGCAGAAACTAAGAGTTTATTAGCTTCTGTAGATTTTTGAAATGGTTCCTCTTGATTAAAGAGGGAACAACCTGTTAGCGTAATACAACTAAAGAATAACAGAACGAGGTATTTCATTTAAAAACTCCTTGTCATAAGTTGTGCTCGACTATTTTGTTCGGCGTTTTGGATATACAGATATAATCATAATTAGCAATACAAGGGAATAAACACAAAAAAACCATAAATAATGATCACTAATTGGGGTAGTTAATGCTATTAACGCGTAAAGAAAAAACGGTACCGTCGTAGTAAAGGCAGTCATTTTCCAAATGATCGAGAATTTTAGTTTTCTACCCATTATTTTCGCTAAGTTAGTACCAATATACGCTATAGCAGAAAGTAATATAAAAACGATAATAGCCATTGGCAAATAATAAAAAATGAAAAAGTAAATAATCAAAAAGATAAAGCTAAGATCAGCGCTATGGCTACTAGAATTTGTGATTCGATCAATCAGAGACGGAATAGATATAAGCAGTAATAGAATAAACATGTAAATAATCGTAATGTCCATGCCTATACGATTAAGCTGAAAGATTGCTTTCTTTCTAGGTAATTTGATACTATGTAAAAACGCATTTAGAAAAATCAATATAAGTCATCCTTACATATTAGTTTCATTTACTATTATAAAGGAAACGAAGGACAATTTCTTATTAAGTAGTTGAAAAAAGGATGACATTTATCATAAAAAAGAAAGAAAGCGAGATAATATAACAATTACTTACAATTCTTGTAGAAATATGTACTCCTTTATGGCTTCATTCCGTAATTTATTACCCGGGAAATAATTTTTTCTACGCTTTTCGACAACCATTTGCAACGAAAACATGTTATCATATTATAATGACGTAGTTACAACCAAAGTAAGATGGGGTGCAAAATGAATCATTCAAAACAACTAACTGACGGGGCGCTATTAACACTGGTATTCATGGGATTATTGCTAGTGAGCCTGTTTGTCCCAATTATACCGATAGTATCCATATTTTTATTGCCAATTCCATTTATTATTTATAGTTCAAGGTATGATTGGAAGCCAGCCCTAATCATGTTTGCCTTTTCTATTGTAATGACGATCTTATCTACAACGATCTATACGTTACCAATGACAGTTCTAATGGGGCTAGGCGGGATTATGATTGGTAGCTCTATTTATCGAAACCTCTCTGCTTATGAGACATGGGCAAGGGGGACTTTTGGGTTTATCATCGGATTATTATTTGCATTTGTTTTTACACAATTTGTATTTCAGATAAATGTAATAGATGCAATGGAGCAAATATTTAACGAATCTATGGAGATGTCAACAGGTGTGATCGAACAATTCACTGCTGAAGCGCAGTTGGAAGAAATTGATGAGATCATGCAACAAACGATCCATGCGTTTGTAACTCTGTTTCCATTTTTCTTAGCTACAATTGCTATTTTAATGGCATTTCTCAGTCAATGGTTCAGTTATAAATTTCTAAATCGAATAGAACGGAAAGACTTGCGGTTTCCACCATTTCGTGAATTGCGATTTCCGAATTCAATCATCTTTGTATATGTAATTGCTTTGTTATTTGCATTTATTTTTACGGACCCGGAAAGCTTGCAATATATGGCGACCCAAAACTTATTACTTTTAACACAAATGCTCGTTACGATTCAAGGTTTTTCATTTCTGTTTTTCTATGCTAACTATAAGAAGATAACAAAAGCATTTCCAATAATTTGTGTGGTGATCGGAGTGCTTTTCCCTATGATGTTATTTATTATTCGCTTTATAGGAATATTTGATTTAGGGTTTGGGTTAAGAGATAAGTTAGCAGAGAAGGATTAGCAGATCTATGAAAATAAAGGTAATGCACAGTAGGAGCTGAATGTGATGTCAGATAAACAAAAGAAGCCAACACTGAGAAATCATGTATGGGTCATTTATGTGCTGTCTATAATTCTGCTTAGTGTTATCTGGTATTTCCAGTGGGTAGTAGGACTAATCATGACTGTGCTTTTAGCTGTTTCGCTTTATTATAGTATCCGTTCTGAGCAAACGCTTCAAGATGAAGCGGAGCAATATATAACAACATTATCTCACCGAATTAAAAAAGTGGGAGAAGAAGCATTATTGGAAATGCCGTTTGGTATTATTTTGTTTAGTGAGGATTATAAAATTGAATGGGCAAATCCATATATGAATCAATTTGATGATGACAGTTTAGTTGGGAATTCTCTGCATTCGTTATCAGAGGATTTAATACCAAAAATTAAAGAAAATAAGGATGAAATTTGGTTTGAATTACAGGGTTATGTATTTCAGACAACAGTAAAGAAGGAAGAGAGACTTCTTTATTTATTTGATCGAACGGAGCAATCAGAATTACAAAACCTCTACCGTAATGAACAAACCGTTATATTATTTATTTTCCTTGATAATTATGAGGAAATTACCCAGAACATGGATGATACAAATAAAAGCCATTTGAATTCACAAGTTACCTCTGTTTTAAACAAATGGTCAAAACATCATGGACTATATTTGAAGCGAACATCTCAAGAGCGCTTTATCGCTGTTGGGACAAAAGAGATTTTGGCTCAGCTTGAAAAAGTGAAATTTGAGATACTTGATGAAGTGAGAGAGTTAATTGGTGAAAGAAATACGCCGTTAACATTAAGTATTGGTGTAGGTGTTGGGTATGTGGATTTACCTACGCTCGGTGAGTTAGCACAATCCAGCCTTGATCTTGCACTTGGTCGAGGTGGAGATCAAGTTGCAATAAAAGATGAATCTGGAAAGGTTCGTTTCTATGGTGGGAAAACCAATCCAATGGAAAAACGTACACGAGTTAGGGCTCGTGTGATCTCCCACGCCTTAAAGGAACTGATAAAGGCAAGTGACAATGTCATTATTATGGGACATAAAGCGCCTGATATGGACGCATTAGGGGCTGCTATCGGAATCCTTAATATTGCAATTGCCAACGATGTAGAGGGACATATCGTATTTGACCCAGAAGATATCGATACAGGTGTATATCGCCTTGTCAATGCGATTCGTGAGGAAGAGAGGATATGGCAGCATTTTGTAGATCCAGAGGAAGCAGAATCACTTATCGGTGCGAGAAGTCTAGTTGTAGTAGTTGATACACACCGTCCATCAATGGTAGCTAGTGAAACACTTTTACAGAAGACGGATTATAAGGTGGTCATCGATCACCACAGACGTGGAGAAGAGTTTATCGAAAATCCAACGTTAGTATATATGGAGCCTTATGCATCCTCTACAGCTGAGTTAGTGACAGAGTTATTAGAATATCAACCCAAAAAATTAAAGCTACGAATGCTTGAAGCAACAGCGCTGTTAGCAGGAATCATCGTAGACACAAAAAGCTTTACACTAAGAACAGGTTCACGAACCTTTGATGCAGCATCATATCTTCGAGCAAAAGGGGCTGATACAGTACTCGTTCAGGAATTTTTGAAGGAAGATATTGATGTATATGTGGAACGAAGTAAACTAATCGAGCGATCGAAAGTATATCGAGATAAAATTGCTATTTCTAGTGCAGAAGAAGGGCAAGTTCATGGCCCTGTACTAATTGCTCAAGCAGCTGATATACTTTTAACAATGAGTGGGATTACAGCTTCCTTTGTTATATCAGAGCGGAAGGATGGAAGGGTAGGGATCAGTGCTAGATCCTTAGGAGACGTCAATGTTCAAGTGATTATGGAAAAAATGAATGGTGGTGGCCATTTGACGAATGCAGCCACACAAATAGATAATATGACAATTGTAGAAGCAGAGCGATTATTAAAAGAAATTTTAGATGAATATTATGAGGGGAGCGAATCAGAATGAAAGTAATATTTCTTAAAGATGTAAAGGGAAAAGGAAAAAAAGGCGACGTTAAAAATGTATCTGATGGATATGCGCGTAATTACTTATTAAAGAACAACCTAGCTGAAGAAGCAACGCACGGTAATATGAAAGCATTAGAAGCGAAGAAGCGTAAAGATGAGCAGCTAGAACAGGAAGAAAAGGAAGAAGCAATGGATCTAAAAGATAAGCTTGCGGACTTAACTGTAGAACTAAGTGCTAAGTCTGGGGAAAATGGTAGGTTATTTGGCTCTATAACGAGCAAGCAAATTTCTGAAGCATTGAAGAAAGACTACGGGTATAAAATTGATAAACGTAAAATAGAATTGGACCAACCTATCCGAGCATTAGGTTATACAACTGTTCCGGTTAAGCTACATCCAGAGGTATCAGGTTCAATCAAAGTACATGTTGCAGAAAAATAATACGTTGTAGAAACATCTAGTAAAACAGGCGCCCTGCGCTTAGATTTACATCTTCAGAGAGGGGAAAACAATCAATGAATGAGTCATGGAATGATCGTACTCCACCACATAATATAGAAGCTGAGCAATCCATTATTGGTGCGGTTTTCATTGATCCAGATGCGTTTTCTGCTGCTTCAGAGATACTGGTACCAGAAGATTTCTATCGTGCTAGTCATCAGCGGATATTTGCAAGCATGATTGCCCTTGCTGATCGTGGGGAGCCGATTGATGTTGTCACAGTAACTTCCTATTTGCATAATGCACAGCAGTTAGAAGAAGCTGGTGGCGTTCAGTATTTATCAGAGGTTGCGGAAAGTGTACCTACAGCAGCTAATATCGGTTATTATTGTCGAATTGTAGAGGAAAAGGCATTACTTAGAAGGCTAATACGTTCAGCAACAGACATTGTTACTTCTAGTTTCGAACGACAAGATGAAGTAGAAGATGTTGTTAATGAGGCAGAAAAGAGTATTTTAGATGTCTCTGGAAGGAAAAATTCTGGAGCATTTAAGGCCATCAAGGATGTACTAATTGATGTTTATGACAATATTGAACAACTTCATCATCAAAGTGCTGATGTGACAGGGATACCGACTGGATTCCGAGATTTGGATCGGATTACTTCTGGATTTCAGCGTAATGATCTTATTATTGTCGCTGCCCGCCCATCTGTAGGTAAAACTGCATTTGCGTTGAATGTAGCTCAAAATGTAGCCGTTAATACGGATGAAAATGTAGCTATCTTTAGTTTAGAGATGGGAGCAGATCAATTAGTTCAACGTATGCTTTGTGCAGAAGGAAATATTGACGCACAACGACTACGTAATGGTCAGTTGCAAGCTGATGACTGGAGTAAGCTAACTATGGCAATGGGGAGCTTATCGAATGCTGGGATCTATATAGATGATACACCTGGAGTACGTGTTGCTGATATACGTTCTAAATGTCGTCGTCTCAAGCAGGAGCATGGGCTTGGAATGATATTGATCGATTATTTGCAGCTTATTCAGGGTAGTGCAAATTCCAAGGAAAATAGACAACAGGAAGTATCAGAAATATCTCGTTCTTTAAAAGGTTTAGCTCGGGAATTGAATGTACCACTAATTGCCCTTTCACAGTTATCACGTGGTGTTGAATCACGACAGGATAAGCGTCCAATGATGTCGGACTTACGTGAATCTGGTAGTATTGAGCAAGATGCGGATATCGTCGGTTTCTTATACCGTGATGATTATTATGATTCAGAATCGGAAAAACAAAATATAATCGAAATCATTATTTCTAAACAACGTAATGGTCCAGTAGGAAATGTAGAATTAGCTTTTGTTAAGGAATACAATAAATTCGTTGATTTAGATCATCGTTATCAAGAAAGTGATGTACCACCAGTCCCTGTTTAATTTAGAGAGAGTGAGAAAAAAGAATGAAGAGACAATTAAAACGAACGATAATTAGTTGAAATGATATGCTCCCCTTAAGGCAGACAGATTAAAAAGTAAAAATCTGTTTCTACATTAAGGGGAGTTTTTATGACTCACAAATCATATTCAGTAGAATGGAAATATGAAGTATTGTTGGCTTTTAAGAATGGTTTAACACATAGCCAGTTATTCGCAAAATATCAAGTTACTATGTCTACAGTTTGTCCGAAGATCCACGAGGTAACGTGTTTTTCTTTACCAAGTTAGCGGAGTCCGTGCCCGTGGAAAGCGCGTATATTTTCACGATGTGGCGATGATACTCAGATTGATAATATGATTATTCGTATTTTGAGTAAAGAAGTTGTGTTTTGTGCCAGCCTCTTTTATGTTTAGAAATTATAAAATTAGCGTGTGTGGATAAATAGTGGCGTGTTGAGCCCTCGTCTAGAAACTAGGCGACTTCACAAATTGTCCTAATCTAAGTCATCAGCGGATCGCAAGCTCACCGTGATTTTTTATCTCCGTTGACGTGCTCCAGCCGCTACGTTTTTAAACGGGTGTTTGCGCTTTGATTCTTTTTAATCAACTTTACCGAACAATTACATTAATTTCTATATAAATGTTCGTGTTTTGAATTGACTATCTGATTTTATACTGATAAAATTACTTTTGTGATTAAAGAAAAACGTATAATATATATTAATTCAGTGGAGGTGCACCATGTCATCAGTAGTAGTAGTTGGAACACAATGGGGCGATGAAGGGAAAGGAAAGATTACGGACTTCCTATCGCAAAATGCAGAGGTTGTTGCACGATATCAAGGAGGTAACAATGCAGGGCATACGATTAAATTTGATGACATCACGTATAAATTACATTTAATTCCATCTGGAATATTTTTTAATGAAAAAACATGTGTATTGGGTAATGGTATGGTAATCGATCCAAAGGCATTTGTGGAGGAGATTGCTTATCTACACGAACGTAATGTATCTACAGATAATTTACGGATAAGTAATCGTGCTCACGTCATCTTGCCATATCATTTAAAATTAGATATCTTGCAGGAAGAAGAAAAAGGCGAAAATAAAATTGGAACGACTAAAAAAGGAATTGGTCCAGCATATATGGATAAAGCAGCGAGATGCGGTATCCGCATTGCGGACTTAATGGATAAAGAAACGTTTCGTGCAAAATTAGAGCAAAATTTAAAAGAGAAGAATCGTTTGTTTGAGAAGGTTTATGAGGTAGAGCCTATTCAAGTAGAGGATATTCTCGAAGAATATTATGAGTATGGGCAACAAATGGCTAAATATGTATGTGATACATCTGTTGTATTAAATGATGCCTTAGACGATGGACGCAGAGTATTATTCGAAGGTGCGCAGGGTGTCATGCTTGATATTGATCAAGGAACCTATCCTTTTGTAACATCTTCTAATCCAATTGCTGGAGGAGTAACCATTGGTTCTGGTGTTGGGCCTACAAAGATTGATCATGTAGTAGGTGTTTCCAAAGCATACACAACGCGTGTAGGTGATGGACCGTTTCCAACGGAGTTACATGATGAGATTGGTGACCAGATTCGTGAGGTTGGTCGTGAATATGGGACAACAACAGGGAGACCGCGTCGTGTTGGCTGGTTTGATAGTGTTGTTGTTCGTCATGCACGTCGTGTAAGTGGTATTACAGATTTATCTTTAAATTCTATCGATGTACTAACAGGTATTGAAACATTGAAGATTTGTGTAGCTTATCGTTATAAAGGGGAAATTATTAAGGAATTTCCAGCAAGTTTAGCGGCACTTGCTGAATGTGAACCAGTCTATGAGGAAATGCCTGGATGGACAGAAGATATCACAAATGTGAAAAGCTTGCACGAGCTCCCTGAGAATGCACGTCATTATTTAGAACGTGTTTCTCAGTTAACGGAGATTCCATTATCCATTTTTTCTGTTGGACCGGATCGCTCGCAAACCAATGTTGTACGAAGTGTATATAGCTAATTTAACAGGTACCAAAAGGTAATTGGTCTGGTAGTGAAAATTAATCTACGTCGTTATAGAAAACGGGACTGTCCCAACAGTCGATTCTAAATGAATTTAATGGGGCAACCCCGTTTTTTTGTTTATATGAGCTTTTCAACTAGGTTTTGATGAGTTGAAGTTATAGGTCCATAAAAACAAATTATTCCTTTCCCATTCTAAACTGAGTCAACTTCAGCAATTAGCTAGTCATATTGAAATATGAAAAAGCTGAATAGTAGAATACTGTTCATTTCCACTACAGTCGGACGCTTTCCACGGGCGGTCCGTGAGCCTTCTCATCGCTTGTCTTCTGCGGGGTCTCACTTGGCCACGCTATTCCGTAGGAGTCGTACCTTTTCATTCCAATCATGGAATCAATGTATTGAATATCATCTCACATAGGAACATAACATATCGAAATATCCATATATGTTATAGCGTCCTTCGCTGTTTTTAAATAATCTGTTCTAAAGTGCATTATTTGCACATATACTGTGGTTGGACTATTGAGCTTTTGTAGTAAATTCATGTATATAAAAACAGGATGATAAAAAATTAATTGTTGACTTGTTCTTTATAAAGAACTAAACTATAAATAACTATTAGACGGTTTACTAATATATCTTGCTTCCTGCTAAAATAGTAATTTTTTTGCTTTAATTGTTCTATATAAAGAATGATAGGGATGTTATTAAGAAAGTAAAGCATTCATAAATAATAGGGGAGGTACCTTCATGGACAATGAAACGATAAATATACAAAAAAAGAAGAAGGATATTAACTTAAAAGAAGTATTTGATTTGTTAAAAAAAAGAGCATGGCTAGTTATTGCCATTACCATTCTTTTTACATCAGCTGGCTATCTATATAACAGTTTTAATAATACCCCTATTTATCAAACGTCGACAAGGGTGATTATTGGCGTGGATAGTGAATATATGAAGACACTCATGGTAATGATTACCGACCCATTAATTATGGATAAAGTGAAAGAAGAATTACAGCTATCACAAACATCTGAAGAGCTTGCCGAACAAATTGAGGTAGCGAGAATAGAAGATTCACAAGTGGTACAGATTTCTGTTAGGGACAGCGACTCTGCTCAAGCTGTTGAAATCGCCAATACGACAGCTACAGCGTTTAAAAGCGAAATTGCCGATATTTTAGATTTTAAAGAGGTGCAATTACTATCTTCTGCGGATGAAAATCATCAAGCTATAAATGGTGGACAGCATAAAATAGTAATTATTTCATTTATATTTGGTGCCATTACTGGTTTAGGATTAATTTTTTTACTTGATTCCTTGGATGGAACAATTCGAAAAGAAAGTGAGTTAGAATTGGTTCTTGGTGTACCGGTAATTGGATCGATATCGAACGTGAATAAGAAAAAGTTTGTAAAAAGAAGAAGACAAAGAGAAATAAACGTAAGGGGTGAGACAGCTGATATTAAGTAAGAGTAAGCGTAAATACATGAAGAAGGGAAATCTTATAACACATGCTTATCCTGATTCGATCATAGCGGATGAATTTAGAACAATTCGATCCAATATGAAGTTTTTAACCAATAATCCAAATCATCGAATATTTCTCTTTACATCGGTAGGAAGCGGGGAAGGCACATCAACAGCTATTTCAAATCTAGCTGTTACGATGGCTAAACAAAATGAAAAGGTACTGTTGATTGATGCTAATTTACGAAGTCCAGCCGTACAGAGTGTTTTTAAAAAAGAAAAAAGCTTAGGGCTAACGAATTTGCTTACAAAAGATTTAACATGGAGCTCTGTTATTAATCAGACGGGAATTGGTGAGCTTGATATTCTTACAAGTGGTTCGAGTATTTTTAACCCTGCTGAAATAGTAGAAAGTGCGAAGATGCAGGAATTATTGAAAGAGTTCAAAACGATATATGATGTTATTCTAATTGATTCTCCAACTATCTTAAAATATACAGAAACAAGGTTACTGGCAAATTATAGTGATGGTGTGGTTTTACTTGTAGGCAGAGGGAAGACGGATTTAGAGGACGTTATCGAGGCTAAAAGAGTGCTTGAATTGGCGAAAGCGAATGTAATGGGAGTTATTATCAATGAAAAATACAAATAAATTTTTTTAAACCAATTGTTCGTTATTAAGAATTAAAACTGGTTTATGGTGATGTCTACTCGCCGTTATCAAGGTAGGCACTCGGTCATGCTGTGGGTTGTCAAACCTTAGACGCTAGTCGTCGATAGTGTGGTGTGAGGATGGGTTAGATGCCCAATCTATTTACATAAGAAAGTTTGTATGAGGGGAGGGAAGTTTGTGACATATCGACAAAGGTTATCATTTTTTATCTGCATTGATTCCTGTATTGTACTTTCTGCCATTTTTATAAGTAGTTTTTTAGTTGGGGAGCCTATTCATGTCGAGAACACATTGTTATGGATAAGTACGATTGCTATTTTATGTAGTCATTATTTCTTTTCATTATCTTATAAACTTTATAAAAAAGTATGGGAATATGCAAGTACAAATGAATTATTGCTACTTTTAAAAATTGTAACTTACGCTGCATTCGTTACAGGTGTTGTTCAATTCATTGCATTACAAGAAATACGACTTAAATTTTTAATGATAACATGGCTGCTACATTTGTTTTTTATTGGTGGTTCACGATTAGTTTGGCGATTGTACCGTGATTCTATTATAAATAGACGAACAACAAAAGTGAGAACTTTGATAGTTGGTGCCGGATCAGCAGGAACAATGGTTGCAAGACAATTATTAAAAAATAGTGAATGTAGATTGCTACCAATTGGCTTTATTGATGATAATAGCAAAAAGAAAAATCTTGATATTTTAGGACTTCCTGTTATAGGTGGCGTAAGGGAGATTGTCGATGTTGTTGAAGAACGTAAAGTAGATAATATTATTATTGCTATTCCTTCTTTACCTGAAAAGGAGCTAAAGCCCATTATTCAGGAATGTGCTAAAACTAAAGCAGAAACAAAGATCTTACCTTTACTGGAGGATCTGATTACGGGGAAAGTTTCTGTAAATCAATTTCGTGATGTCGAAGTGGAGGATCTCTTGGGAAGAGAACCGATAGATATAGATATCGAAAGTATTTCCAAAAATATTCAAGGAAAGAGGGTTCTTGTAACAGGGGCCGGTGGATCGATAGGATCGGAATTATCACGACAACTAATAGAATTTCAGCCAAGTCATTTAATACTGCTAGGTCATGGTGAGAACAGTATTTATACCATTGAGATGGAGTTAAAGGAAAAAAAGCAGAATGATGCAGTTGAAATCACAGCAATTATTGCAGATATTCAAGATAAGGATAAGATGATGGATGTGATAAAAACTCACAAGCCAGATATTATTTATCATGCTGCAGCCCATAAACATGTACCATTAATGGAAAAAAATCCAGAAGAAGCTGTAAAAAATAATATGATAGGAACCATGAATGTAGCAATAGCTGCCAGCGTACATCAGGTGACGACTTTTGTAATGGTTTCAACAGATAAGGCTGTTCATCCAACTAGTGTCATGGGTGCATCAAAAAAACTGGCAGAAATGATTATTCAGGATATGGATAGAAAAAGTGATACAAAGTTTGTCGCTGTTAGGTTTGGAAATGTATTAGGTAGCCGCGGAAGCGTTATACCATTATTTAAAAAGCAAATCGAAAGAGGAGGACCAGTTACCGTAACACATCCAGATATGGTTCGTTATTTCATGACAATTCCTGAAGCCTCAAGGCTAGTTATCCAAGCTGGTGCATTAGCTAATGGGGGTGAAATTTTTGTACTAGATATGGGAGAGCCTATTAAAATCGTTGACCTTGCCAAAAATTTAATCACGCTTTCGGGCTTTACACTTGATGATATAGAGATAACCTATACCGGAGCTAGGCCGGGGGAAAAGCTGTTTGAGGAACTACTTACTGAACAGGAAATAGTAGATCAACAGATTTATCCAAAAATTTATATTGGGAAAACGACAGAGATCCAAATAGAGAGCATTCAAGATATTCTAACAACGTATACGAGTTTAGATTCACACGCTTTAAAGAATCGATTAATAGAGATAGCAAATAGTAAGACAATCCATAAATCTGAATCGGTAGTCACCATATAGAAATGAAGTGGGGGAAACAGAATATGAAGGTTAGGAAAGCTATTATCCCTGCGGCTGGGCTAGGTACTAGATTTTTACCTGCTACAAAGGCGATGCCAAAGGAAATGTTGCCAATTGTTGATAAACCTACTATTCAATATATTGTAGAAGAAGCAGTTGCTTCAGGGATTGAGGATATCATTATTGTAACAGGGAAAGGAAAGCGGGCTATCGAGGATCATTTTGATCATTCCTTTGAGCTGGAGCAAAGTCTTATGAATAAACAGAAATACAACTTGCTACATGCCGTACAACGTTCTTCAACACTCGTGGATATTCATTATATACGGCAAAAAGAACCCAAAGGTTTAGGGCATGCTATCTGGTGTGCACGTAAGTTTATCGGTAATGAACCGTTTGCTGTTTTATTAGGAGACGATATTGTGAAAGCAGAAACACCGTGTTTAAAGCAACTATTGAATCAATTTTATCATTGCCAGTCACCGGTTATTGGTGTGCAGAATGTAAAACGAGAAGATGTATCCAAGTATGGGATTGTAGCTGGACAGTTAATGGAGAATCATCTGTACCAAGTCAAGGATCTAATTGAGAAACCGAAGCAACAAGAGGCTCCATCTACCTTAGCTATTTTAGGTAGGTATATTTTAACTCCAGCCATATTCGAAATTCTCAAGTCACAGGAACCTGGTACAGGAGGGGAAATTCAATTAACGGATGCCATAGCAAAGCTAAATGCATATGAATCTGTTTATGCGTATGCATTTGCTGGTGAACGTTATGATGTTGGTGACCAATTAGGGTTTATGCAAACAATTATTGCTTTTGGATTGCAGCGAGAGAACTTAAGGAAGCCATTATTAGATTATCTTGCAACCGTAGTAGAAACAGAGTTAACTAGGTAGTCTTTAAGAAAAGGTGAATAGAGTATGCCAAAGAAAATCTTATTCTGTGCAACCGTAGATTATCATTTTAAAGCATTTCATCTGCCATATTTAAAGTGGTTTAAGGAGCAGGGCTGGCAAGTCGAGGTTGCTGCTAAAGGTTCAATGGAATTACCTTATGTTGATCATAAATATAATATCGAGATTGACAGATCGCCATTTCGTCTAGCAAATTGGAAAGGCTATAAGCAATTAAAATCATTAATCGAGAAACAACAGTATGCTATCGTCCATTGTCATACACCTATGGGTGGTATGTTAACTAGAATGGCGGCAAGGAGGGGAAGAAAGAAAGGGACGAAGGTTTTGTATACAGCACATGGATTTCATTTTTGTAAAGGAGGATCATGGAAAAGTTGGCTCATCTATTATCCTATTGAGAAGTATCTTGCTCGTTTATCGGATAGCTTAATAGTAATTAATAATGAGGACTATCAATTAGCGGTGAAGCATGGTTTTAAAGCAGGGGAGATCAACAAGGTTAATGGTGTTGGTGTTGATCCAGCTACATTTATCCCGATAGACCAGGCAAAAAAAGCAATACAAAAAAAGTCATTCGGGTTTCAACCAGATGACTTTTTACTATTTCACGCTGGAGAATTTAACAAAAATAAAAATCAGCAATTCCTCATCCATGCTTTAGCTTATTTAAAAGAAGAGCTCCCGAATGTAAAGCTACTCCTTGTTGGGGAGGGTGATCAATTCCATTTTTGTAAGGAGTTAGCTACAAAGCTTGGCGTGGAACATCTTATCCAATTTCTTGGATTTCGTAAGGATGTACATAACCTCTTGCCTATTTGTGATATTGCGTTGGGTTCCAGTTATCGAGAAGGCTTACCCGTAAGTATTATGGAGGCAATGGCATGCGGTATTCCAATAGTCGCTACGAATAATAGAGGATATAGGGAATTAATCAAGTGTAATGAAAATGGTATCGTGCTACCACAAATGGATTCTAGATTGCTTGCTCAACAAATAAAGCTTCTATCTGAAACACCAGCACAAAGGCAATCATTAGGTGAAAATGCTCGTGATACAATTTTACAATATTATAGTCAAAGCTTGGTACTAGAGCAGTTGCGTAGCATTTATAAAAGGTATATGAACGAAGGGGAGGAGAAAGTATGGGTAGCCCACTAAGAGTCCTTCATGTTGTCGTAAATATGAACAGAGGGGGAGCAGAAACGCTACTGATGAATTTATATCGAAATATGGACCGAACAAGGGTTCAATTTGATTTTTTAACGTGTAGAGAAGGTGAATTCGATGCAACAATTAAGCAGATGGGTGGACGTATTCATCGGATCCCTTATATTACGGATGTTGGGCATCATGGATTTAGGCGGGGTTTACGACAGTTTTTTCAACAAAATCAAGAATATTCCATTGTTCATTCCCACCTCGATAAGATGAGTGGACTCGTTCTTCGAGAAGCTAAGGCAGCGAATGTACCCATTCGAATATCCCATAGCCACAATACGGAAAGTGAAGGAAGTCTAGCTACAAAACTATACAAGAGCTTTGCAGGCAGCTTTATTACACAGAGTGCTACCCATTATTATGCATGTTCTCAAGCTGCAGCAAATTGGTTGTTTAAAAATAAGGCACAGCAAGCTTTTATTCTAAAGAACGGCATTGAAGCAGATAAATTTCAATTTTCTCAGCAGTTACGCAACGATATGCGGGAAAAGCTGCGTATATCAGAAAATACATTTGTAATAGGTCATGTTGGAAGGTTTACACGACAAAAAAATCATCTATATTTACTAGAATTATTTAAGGAAATACAACGTGAAATACCTAATACCGTCCTATTATTAGTTGGGGATGGACCATTAAAATCAAAAGTGAAAAAAAGAATTAGTGAGTTGAATCTTGAAAGTCATGTGCGTTTACTTGGTATACGAAAGGATATACATCTTTTATTACAGGCGTTTGATACGTTTATCTTTCCATCTTTACATGAGGGGTTACCGGTTACATTGATTGAAGCGCAAAGTGCAGGTTTACCCTGCATCATTGCTAATACGATTACGAAAGAAGTGGATATGGGATTCGGTCTTATAGAATATATAGAACTTAATGCTAAGGATCGTTGGATCAAGCAGATAATGAAATGTCATAAAGCTGCCTTCACTCGTTATATGTATGAAGATGCAGTGTCGCAAAGGGGATATGATATACGAAAAACCGCACGTGAAACCCAAGACGCTTACATCAATTTACGAGAGGAGATTGTATGAAACGTATAACGATATTTACTCCCACGTATAATAGAGCCTATTGTCTTCACCATTGTTACGAAAGCTTAAAAGCACAAACCTCTGAAGATTTTATATGGTTAATTGTGGACGACGGTTCGACGGATCATACGTGGGAATTAGTAGAAAAGTGGAAAGAAGAAGATGTGATACAAATTGATTATTGTTGGCAGCCAAACAAAGGGATGCATGGTGCACATAACACTGCCTATGAACGTATCCAAACAGAATTAAATGTTTGTATCGATTCAGATGATTATATGCCAACGGATGCTGTTGAAAAGATTCTATCATTTTGGGATGACTATGGCAGTGAACAAGTTAGTGGAATTATTGGCCTTGATGCAGATAAGCATAATAAGATTATTGGCACTCCGTTACCACAGCACGTCAGCCAATCAACATTATTTAATCTTTATCACAGATATGGTGTTAAAGGGGATAAGAAGCTTGTCTATCGAACAGCATTAACGCGGAAGTATAACTATCCACTATTTGAAAATGAAAACTATGTAGGACTAGCATATAAATATTTTATGCTAGATAGGGATTATGAGATGTTATTAATGAATCAAGTACTATGCCATGTAGAATATCTACCTGATGGTTCTTCTTATAATATGATAAATCAGTATCGAAATAACCCAAAGGGCTTTTCCTTTTATCGTAAAGAGCTAATGCAGTTACCGTTCGCTAGTACTGCTTTTAAGTTTAGGCAGGCTATCCACTATGTATCAAGCAGTATGCTAAGTAATAATCGTTCATTTCTCAAAGAAACACCAGTAAAAACACTTACAATATTAGCTATACCACTTGGCTTTTTATTGTTCTTATATATTAAGTTTAGATCGACTACTACCACAATGACCTCAGCCCAATAAAGATTTACTTTATCCCGAAAGGAAAAATCATATGGCCTTGCTTTGGTTTAACCTTATACTCGTTTTCTCATTTTCTTTTTTAGCCCGATATGTGGCAACACCAATTACCGTTCCAGGCGTAGTTGATGCGGTTCGACCAAATAAATTATTTGTTTTTGCTTCATTAGTATCTCTTGTAGTCATTTCCGGACTACGATCTAATATTGGAGATACTTTTTTTTACAAATATTCCTATGAGCTTAATAATTTCACATGGGATACAGTAATAGCGCAAAAGGATATCGGTTTTGGTTTGCTACAAATGCTATTAAAAAATTTTATTTCAGAATATCCACAAATCTTGATTTTTACAACAGCTCTTATCACAAATGTGTTCATTATTTTTGTTTTATACCATTATTCAAGAATGCTAGAGCTTAGTTTGTATGTCTACATCACAGGTGGTTTATTCCTTGTATCTATGAACGGCATACGGCAAGTATTAGCTGCTGCAATTGCTTTCACAGCAATAAAATATGTAACGGAAGGAAGTTTTATCAAATATGCATTGATTATTTGTTTGGCTTCCTTGTTTCATCAAAGCGCACTTATTCTATTACCTATATATTTTTTAGTGCGATTTAAGGCATGGTCCAAAGCGACGCTTGTATTAATTACGGTATCTTTAGTCATCGTAGTTGGATTTGAACAATTCTCAGCACTATTATTTTCAGCACTAGAGGATACCCAATATGGTCACTATAAAGGCTTTGAGGAAGGTGGGTCGAATATCCTGCGGGTTGCGGTAGGTGCGGTGCCTTTATTTATTGCTTTTCTAGGTAGGAATAAATTAAGGGAATTAACTCCAAATAGTGATTATATTGTAAATATGTCGCTATTAGGATTTATTTTTATGTTGATATCTACGCAGAATTGGATATTCGCTAGAATTTCCATTTATTTTGAGTTATATCAGTTAATTCTTATTTCATGGATTGTAAAGCTATTTCGTGAAAAGGACCAAAAATTTATCTACTTTGGAATTTTAATTTGCTACTTCGCTTATTATTATTATGAAAATGTAATAAGCCTACAAATTTTATATGAAAGTGATTACCTTGTATGGAACACGAAAGGGGGAGAAAAATGACCATTCTCGTTACTGGAGGGGCTGGATATATTGGTAGTCATACCTGTGTGGAGCTACTTAATAAAGGTTATGACATCGTTATTATGGATAGCTTTGAAAATAGTAATCCAAATGTATTAAAGCGGATAACGGAAATTACTGGTAAGCAAGTGAAAGCATATCCTATCCGTTTATTAGATAAAGCGAGTGTTAGCGAGGTGTTCGCTAAGCATAATATAGAAGCGGTCATGCATTTTGCTGGTTATAAAGCAGTGGGTGAGTCTGTTTCATTCCCGCTTAAATATTATCGTAATAATGTCCATAGCACCGTCATTTTATGTGAGGTTATGCGTGAGTATGGGGTCAATAAATTGGTGTTTAGTTCCTCGGCCACAGTATATGGTGCTGTAAATCAAGTTCCGATTGATGAGAATACGGAGCTGAAGCCAGCAAACCCTTACGGACGTACGAAACAAATAATTGAGGGAATGCTGCAAGACTTATACTTTTCAGATCAACGTTGGAGTATAGCCTTATTGCGCTATTTTAATCCAATTGGTGCGCATACTAGTGGCTTGATAGGAGAGGATCCAAATGGTATACCGAATAACCTACTTCCTTATATTTCACAGGTTGCTGTGGGAAAGTTAGATAAGCTTCATGTATTTGGAAATGATTATCCTACGAAAGATGGGACAGGAATAAGAGATTATATTCATGTGGTTGACTTAGCTATTGGTCATTTAAGTGCACTAGAAAACGTACAATCCTCCACAGGTATAAATACATTTAATCTTGGTACTGGTAGAGGATACAGTGTATTAGAAGTAATAGCTGCATTTGAAAAAGCTACTGGTAGAACTATTCCTTATACGATAGAAGCACGAAGATCTGGGGATGCAGCCATTTGTTATGCAAATTGCTCGAAAGCAAAAGAACAACTTGGGTGGCAAGCAACCAGAGGAATTTACGCTATGTGTAAGGATACGTGGAGATGGCAATCTACTAATCTAAATGGCTATGAGGAAGTAACAAAACGGAATAAAACGAATGTATCCCTGATAAAAAATGCAGGGATTTTTTAATGGCTTTTTATCCAACTTTATAATGCTTCTCCTCTTCTACTCAATTAAAAGAAGCCTTAAAAAAGCGCTCTCAGCGCTTTTTTGTAGTGTAAGAAACTATAAAATCAGTGCAATGACTGCGTTAAGCCAAGTAGTTATTTTGAAATGGTTGATGTATATTGGCAATGCTCCGACTAATTACTTCGCTTTCCGCGGGCAACGGCCTTAACTAACTTTGCAAAGAAGAACACGTTGCAAAGTGGATTTTCGGCTCGCGCTAATCCCGCAGGAGTCTACGTAATTAGTCTCCGCTATGAGAAGGTGCACCAATTCTTGTCATAAGTAATAGGTTGACTTTTTTTTACAATGGGTAAAGTGAAAATCGCTATCCGTGAGTATAAAAGCAGCTGTGTTACTTCATGCTAGCGTTGTAGAGCCTGATAATAGCGAAGGCCGGCCACTTCAACTCCTGTGGGAAATGTTTGACCTGAAGATCCACTTTTTTGAGCGGGTTTTGCTAAAAAAGTTAGCTGAAGGACAAACCCCACGGAAAGGGAAGTGGGTAGCCGGAGTGGTGGTCAAGCAAGCAGTAGCTATTATTCCATAATAGCTACTAGAGGAAGCGTAAATCTGAGCATTTAGTGATAAGGACTGAGCGAATTTTGCTCCGTTTTTCTAATCTAGGAAATGAAGGATCTGCCTTGTGGATAAATATGGGCGTGTTGAGCCGTGTTCAGCTCCAGCGCCCAGAAACTAGGCGAGTTCACGAATCCTTCTACGATAAGTCATCATCGGTTCGTAAGCTCACTGTGATTCCTTTATCTCTGCCGACTCACTTCGTTGCTCCGTTTCTAATCAGGCGCTAGCGCTTTTGTTCGTGTATACGGCAGTTTTTATAAGGGAAACGCTTCATAGAAAGGAGTTAAATATATGAAACGATTGGTTGATGTTTTTTTGTCCATTAGTATCCTTATTTTATTTTCTCCTATTTTCCTTATCGTTGCTGGGGGGGTCAGGCTGCAATTGGGAAGTCCTATTATTTTTAAACAACAACGCCCTGGTTTGCATCATAAACCGTTTCAGCTGTATAAGCTCAGAACGATGATAAATGAAAAGGAGAAAAATGGCGTCCTATTAACAGATGAAGAACGTTTAACAGCTTTGGGTAAGTGGATAAGAAAATACAGCTTAGATGAACTTCCACAATTTATTAATGTGCTAAAAGGTGAGATGAGTATTGTTGGTCCTCGACCACTACTGATGGAATACCTTCCATTATATAACGAAGAGCAGTTACTTCGTCATACGGTGAAACCTGGCATAACAGGGTGGGCTCAAGTAAATGGAAGAAATGCAATTACGTGGGAGGAAAAATTTAAATTAGATATTTGGTATGCAAAAAATCAAAATCTCCTATTAGATAGTAGAATCTTAGTTTTAACTTTTATTAAAGTGCTTAAAAGAGAAGGGATAACTCAACAGGGTTCAGCAACAATGACAAAGTTTCATGGCACGAAAGAAGCCCAATAAGATGCGGATCATTATCATAGGAGATGGTGGACATAGCAAGGTTGTACAAGAGATGATATTTGCTAAGGAAAATTATCATGTTGTAGCTATTTTAGATGATAAGTATGAACGTGGATTTCAGATAGAAGGTGTCATTCATGCACCCGTATCTTATCTTATAAAGCTTTTACGTAAAGGAACTAAGGTGGTTATTGCTATTGGTGACAATAAAGTGAGAAAGGAAATTGTGGAGCAACTACCATTGTTACCAAAGCATTATCTATCCATAGCTCACCCGTCAGCTATAGTGAGTAAATCTGCTACCATTGGGTTTGGATCAGTAATTATGCCTCATGCGATAATCAATGCGAATGCTGAAGTAGGAATGTACTCGATTATCAACACATCAGCAATTGTAGAGCACGATAGTACAATAGGTGATTATTCGCATGTTTCACCAAATGCAACATTAGCGGGGAATGTAAGCACGGGTGAGGGAGTTCATGTTGGTTCATCAGCTACTATCATACCAGGAAAGCATCTAGGAAAATGGTCCATTATTGGTGCAGGGTCTACCGTTATTGAGCATATCCCAGCCTATAGTAAAGCTGTTGGTTCCCCTACACGAATTATAGATAGATTCGTCAATAATGATAAAACGAAAAAAGAGGGTGAGCTTATTGACAGAGCCAAGAATTAATCTATCCTTGCCACATATGAGTGGTACAGAAATGGAATATATAGAAGCGGCGTTTGAGATGAATTGGATTGCCCCACTTGGCCCAAATGTAGATAGGTTTGAGCAAGAGATGGCTGAGCGAGTAGGTGTTAAGGATGCGGTTGCGCTAAGCTCGGGAACGGCCGCTATTCATCTAGCGCTGTGTTTGATGAATGTTACGAGAGGAGATACGGTGTTTTGCTCTACGTTAACATTTGTTGCTAGCGCTAATCCCATTTTATATCAAGGGGCAGAACCGGTTTTTATAGATTCAGAGCCTGATTCCTGGAATATGTCACCGCAAGCTTTAAAGCGGGCAATGGAGGATGCTGTCTTACGGGGAAAGCTTCCGAAAGCAGTTATTGTTGTTCATCTCTATGGACAAAGCTCCCAAATGGATGCCATCGTACAGATTTGTAATGCCTATGAAGTCCCTATCATAGAAGATGCAGCGGAGTCCCTAGGTACCACCTATAAAAACAAGGCTTCCGGTACGTTTGGCAAGTATGGAATTTACTCATTTAATGGAAATAAAATTATTACTACATCCGGAGGGGGGATGCTCATCTCAAACGATGTTGAATCTATACAACGAGCGCGTTTTCTTGCGACGCAGGCTCGCGATCAAGCACGACATTATCAACATAGCGAAATCGGATTTAATTACCGAATGAGTAATATTGTAGCTGGGATTGGTAGGTCACAATTACGTGTGTTGGAGGAACGTGTTGCTGCAAGAAGGCAGGTGTTCGATAGGTATGAACGATTATTAGGAGATTTACCAGGTATTCAATTTATGCAAGAGCTAAAAAACACAAGATCCAATCGTTGGCTGACTACGTTTACCGTTAGTACAGAGGCTACGAACACAACAGCAGACGAGGTGTTAAGGACCTTAGAAGAAGCAAATATAGAAGCACGACCAGTTTGGAAGCCTCTTCATTTACAGCCACTTTTTTACGATGCTACGTACTATCCACATCAAGAAAACCTTCACGTAGCCGAACAATTGTTTCAAACAGGGATTTGTCTTCCTTCTGGGTCAAACTTAACGGAAGAGCAGCAGTTTCGAGTTATTACTTGTATTCGAAAGGCGTTTAAGCGTTCTCTCCCAAATGGGAGTTTTTTTATTATAGGAAAACGCGAGGTATAGGAGATGTTGGGAAAAAATATTAAACGTATTCGTAAAAAAAAGGGAATTAGTTTAACAGAATGCGCACAACGTGCAAATATATCGAAATCTTATTTAAGCAGTATGGAAAGGAATGTCAATCATAATCCATCGATCCAAATATTAGAGAAAATCGCAGCTGTGTTGGATGTCGATCTCCGAACGATATTAGGCTTAGATGATAAAGATGCAAAATTGCCAGAGCATGAGTGGATAGATTTTGTAAATGAACTAAAGAGAACAGGCATTGACAAGGGGCAACTTCATGAATATCGCGCAGTGATTGAATTTGCAAAGTGGCAAAAGGAGAAAGATGATTTAGGCTAATAAAATGAACTGTTTAAATTTACAAAGGAGATCATAAATGAAACAGAAGAAGCCGATTAGAGTATTACATGTGGTTGGTGCAATGAATCGTGGTGGAACAGAAACATTGCTTATGAATATCTATCGAAGACTAAACCATCAACAAATACAATTCGATTTTATATCTTACAGTAGTGAAGAAGCGGATTATGATCAGGAAATTAGAAGTTTAGGTGGTAGCGTTATTACGCTTACAAAGACAAATTCAATTCGTGAGATCTATCATGCTATCAAGCACTATGGCCCATATGTGGCCATCCACGCACATACGCTATTTCACTGCGGGGTTGCTATGACAGCCGGTTATCTAGCTGGTGTTAAGCGAAGAATATCGCATGCACATACGACGAAGGATGAAGGCAACAGTATCATTAGAAAAGCCTATAAGCCCACGATGCGATTGCTCATTCAGCTATTTTCCACGCATTTATTAGCATGTAGTAATCATGCTGGTCACTATCTATTCGGCCGAAGAGGGCTATCGAAACAAACGTATGCCTATTTTCCCAATGCAATTGAGTATACGCATTTTTTGTATAAGGATCACAAGCAGGTAGAACAGTTTAAGAGGGAGGAAGGGTTATCAAATCAGCGGATTATTGGTCACATTGGTAGATTCATCGCAGCTAAAAATCATCGATTTCTACTGGAAATCCTAAAAGTTTGTAGACAAAAAGATCCTACAGTCATGCTAATTCTTGTTGGGGAAGGTAAGTTACAAAAAGAGCTTCAGGAAACTGCTAAACAAGAAAAGCTTGATCAGAATATTCGTTTTTTAGGTCTTCGCAAGGATATTCCTACCATTCTGCATACAATGGATGTATTTCTATTTCCATCCATTTATGAAGGGCTGGGTCTTGTGTTACTAGAGGCACAAGCGAGTGGCTTACCATGTATCGTTTCCGAAGCAATTCAACCGGAGGCAGACCTTAAATTAGGACTAATCTCGAGAATTTCTTTGCAGGAAGGGCCACAATATTGGGCAGATAAAATTATGAACATGGTGTATAAGAGAGAAAAGAATACGATGAAAGTGAAAGCTGCTTTCGAAAAAAATGGATATTCGGTTTCCCTAGCTATTGCAAAGCTGATGGGCATTTATATATCCGATAGCGGTGGTGTATATGAAGAAAAAAATATTTATCGCCTCCTTTGATATGGAGGTTGGTGGGGTAGAAAGGAGTCTCCTTAGCTTACTTGAAAATCTAGATTACGATACGTACCATGTCGATTTAATGCTGTATAGACAGCAGGGGGAATTTTTGAAGCTCGTTCCACATAACGTAAATATATTAACTGAAATACCAGCGTATACGACATTTCGTAAGTCCATTCCAACCGTTATAAAAGAACGGCATTACCAGATAGGTTTTTCCAGAATAATGGCGAAGCTACATGCACAAATAAACGGTTTTAAATTAAAAGCTTCGGAGCCAGGCTATTATCAATCACAGCTCATGTGGAAATATACCTTGCCGATGCTACCGACTATAAAAGAGCAGTATGATGTTGCAATTAGTTATTTATGGCCCCATTATTTTGTTGCTGAAAAGGTGAAAGCACATCATAAAATCGCTTGGATACATACAGATTATTCAACAGTGCAGGTTGACAAAGAAATGGATTACGATATGTGGGCTAAATTCGACTCGATTATTGCGGTTTCGGAGGCATGCAGAGAGGCTTTTTTAAACGTATATAAAGGACTTGATGTAAAAGTAGTGGAGAATATGATATCACCTATGTTTGTTAGGAAGATGGCAACAAAAGAAGTAGAAAATCCGATGCTAAACGATACTAGATTTAAGATCGTAACGGTTGCACGTTTATCTCATGCGAAAGGGATTGATATGGCGATAAAAGCATTAAAGCAAATAATAGATAGTGGTTATAAAAACCTTGCTTGGTACGTTGTTGGCTATGGTGGAGATGAGCAAATGCTGTATCGATTGATCGCCAACAATCACCTACAAAATCATTTTTTCTTATTAGGGAAAAAAGTCAATCCGTATCCCTTTATGAAAGCAGCAGATCTTTACGTGCAACCTTCCAGATATGAAGGAAAAGCAGTGACAGTAACAGAAGCGCAAATTTTAGCAAAACCAGTTCTAATTACCAATTATCCAACCGCTGCAAGTCAGCTTAAGCATAACGTAGATGGATGCATTTGTGCTCTCGGAATTGATGGTTTGGTTACCGGCATCAAGCAGCTGATTCATCATACATCCTACCGAGAAAGACTAGTAGAGAATACCAAGCAATTGGATTATAGCAATAAATTAGAAATCAAAAAGCTATATCAGACATTTGAACAAGAAGTCGCAGGGAGGTCATAGTCTTTAATGGATAATATTGTATTATTAGATACATCTGTAGGGTCTCTGAATAAGGGTGATGACATTATTATGAAGTGTGTGAGAGAGCACTTAACGGAAATTACAAAGGAGGATTACGTACTTACCTTACCAACGCATTTAGCTCCATTTCATTGGTATCAAGTGGTTAGAGGCTCTAACCGTGTAAAACTATATAGTAATGCGAAATACAAATTTGTCGGAGGATCCAATTTACTGACAATGGATATGCTAACCCATTTTCCACAATGGAATATTAATCTATTTAATTATCAACCTTTAAAAGGAAGTATTTTGGTTGGAGTTGGTGCAGGAAAAGGAACTAAAATAAAGCGATATACAAAAATGCTTTATAAAAAAGTATTATCGCATGACTATATTCATAGTGTTAGAGACGAACGAACAAAAAGTTTCGTAGAAGATATGGGGCTGAAGGCAATTAATACTGGCTGTGCGACATTATGGTCACTCACGCCAGATTTTTGTTTGCAAATTCCGAAACATAAAGCTACATCGGTGGTTTTTACACTTACTTTTCATGCGAGACATAAAGAATGCGATCAGTTATTAATAAATGTCTTACAAAAAAATTATGAAAAGATCTATTTCTGGATTCAAGATAAAGAGGATCTGCATTACTTTCATACACTCGATAATATAGAAGGGATTCAGATTGTTTCTCCAACGTTAGTAGCGTATGAAAAAATATTGTCTCAAGATATTGATTATATCGGTACACGTTTACATGGAGGAATTTATGCAATGAGACATAAAAAGCGAGCTATTATTATTGGTATTGATGAAAGGGCGCGAGGCATGGGAGAGACATATAACCTTAATCAACTAGACAGAAGAGAAATGAGTCAATTAGAAACCACCATACATTCCGCGATTACTACTGATGTAAAGCTAGATCTCAAGCGAATAAATACGTGGCTACAACAATTTAGGCAAGTGAATACGTCCGATACCGAATTGTCATTTAGAGGTGCTCAATGAAAGCTATTATACTCGATGATGTTGCAGTGAATGGAAAAAGGATTGATATTTCGTTTCGTGTAGACAAGAAACTCCAACGGTATTTTCAACAAGGTAATCATCTCTTTTTTCAATATAATGATGATTTGAAAGATGTCCCGGTTAGTGTAGCAGCTATTCCATTTGTTGCGAACACCGCACCACTTGCTTGGATAACCAATTCATCCATCTATGTTTCTGAATTGGATAAATCCTTTTATGATTGCCTTGCCAACATCAAGAAAGCCTATCAGCGAATGTACCCAGATGTAATTTTTTCAGGTGAAATACATGTGGATCACCTCATAGAGAATAGCTATACCCCTGAACATGAAGCTGCTCAGTTATTTAGTGGGGGACTTGATGCACTTGCTACCTTTATTCGGATCAAGGAAAAGAAGCCCTTACTTATTACCGAATATGGATGGCATCAGCATTCCGTACAACGAAGTAAGGTATGGGATGCCGATAAAAAACACGTGACTCGATTTGCTTGTGACCATAACCTTGATAACATTCTTATTCATTCCAATTATGGGACATTTATTAGCGCTCAAGAAATTGATAGACATTTTCTAAAGAAACTTGGTGATTCTTGGTGGCATGGCTTACATCATAGTTTAGCTATTATTTCTGCGGCTATCCCGATCGCCTATAAGGAGAAAATCAACTGTATATACATTGCTAGCTCTTATTTTAGAGGATATAGGGCAAAGTGTGCATCGGATCCAACGATTGATAATGAGATAAAATTTGCTTCGGGACATGTGTTTCATGACGGTTATGAGATAAATCGGCAGGAAAAAGTGAAATTAGTTGTAGACTATTACGCAAACAAGGAAACGGATGTGAACCTCAGGGTCTGTTTTTTAAATGAAAAAAATTGCTGTCATTGCGAGAAATGTGTTCGTACAATAGTTGGTATTGTTGCGGAGGGTAGCGATCCAAGTGATTTCGGATTTCCTATAACAGGAAGTCTATCTCAACATATAAGCGATTTTTTAAAGGATAACGTGAAGTATTTTACACCGGCGCGAATCATGCAGTGGAACCTATCTAAAGACAGAATGAAAGAGAATCAGGAAAAAATTATGGATCAGGAATTAGTGGCTTGGTTCGTAATGTATGATTTTGCGGCTAAAAGAAAAAAAGCACTTTTAAAATACAGACTAACAAAGTTCGTTCCAATAATTATTCGCAGAGTACGCACTCGGTTAAATCGAATACGAATGCAAAATTTATAAAGTAGAAGGCGTTTATATGAGAATCGAAAACTCAATTAGAAATATGTTCTTTGGGGTTTCAGGACAAGTAATTAGTCTGATCATGGGGATGATTGTTCGCACCGTTTTTATTTATACGCTTGGTATCGAATACGTAGGTGTTGAAGGGCTGTTCAGCAGTGTTCTCTTAATTTTATCACTAACGAATTTAGGCTTTGATACTGCTATGATCTATAGCTTATATAAACCGTTGGCAGAAAAGGATACGATCAAAATTCAAGCGTACATGAATCTATTTAAAAAGGCATATAGAATCATCGGCGCTGCTGTTTGTGTCATCGGACTATTACTATTACCATTTCTGCCATACCTACTAAATGGTGATACACGAATTGATCATTTGCATGCAATCTATCTGTTATTTTTATTGCAATCTGTTATGTCCTATTATTTTGTGCATAAGCAAGCAATTATTATTGCAGATCAACGACATCATATAATATCAAAGATACACAGTGTGTTTATCGTTATGACTAATCTATGTTTGATTGTATTACTATTAACAACTAAAAATTATATTGTCGTTCTTTCTACACAGGTCGCTTTCCGAGTAATGGAGAATGTTTATATAGCACGTAAAGCGAATCAATTGTATCCATTTTTGATGGAAGGAGCACATGCAACGCTACCGAAAAAAGATAGAAAACAATTTTTTAGTAATTTGTATGCTCTCTTTTTATATAAGATTAGCGGTGTTGTTATTCATGGTGCAGACAATATCATTATATCCGTTTTTGCCGGTATCGCCTTTGTAGGGATGTATGCCAATTATTTATTAATTATTAGCACGATTACTACGCTTTTAGGCTATTTATTTCACTCGATAACAGCAAGTGTTGGTAACTTACATGTTGAAGAAAGTGCGGAAAAGAAGTATTTTATATTTCGTGTTATTCGCTTTACTAATTTCTGGATATTTGGCTTCTGTGCTATTTGTCTTTGGAATTTATTTAATCCGTTTATTACCGTTTGGTTAGGCGATCAGTACGTATTAAATATGTTTATCGTATTTGCCATAATCTTAAACTTTTTTACGGCGGGTATGCAAAATGCGACTACTACGTTTAGAGAAACAACGGGTTTATTTAGGAAGGGAAAATATCGACCGATTATAGCAGCAGGAATAAATATTTTAGTTTCCATTATACTAGCAAAGGAAATTGGCTTGGCGGGAGTGTTCATAGGAACGGTTATAAGTAGATGGAGCGTTTATTTTTGGTATGATCCATATATCCTTTTTAGATATGTTTTTTTTCAACCAGTTCGCTTTCACTTTATACGATATATGGTGTATACCTTAATTGTTGTTATAGCTGCTATCATAACGGATTTTATTGCCAGAAGCTTTTTCACCACATATACCATGTGGACAATTTTATTCAGAGGTACTATATGCATAATCATTCCCAATGTATTGTTTTATCTGTTGTTTCGAAAGACAGAAGAGTTTAACTATCTCTATCATGTTGCTAAACGAATCGTAAGCACGAAACTCATGAAGCACCCAGTAGTAGAGAAAACCTTTTCTCATAAATAATCACTTGTTTTTCTTATAAGTTAAGAAAGTATAAAATCAGTGCAATGACTGCGTTAAGCCAAGTAGTTATTTTGAAATGTTTGATGTATATTGGCAATGCTCCGACTAATTACTTCGCTATCCGGGGCACGGCCTCAACTAACTTTGCAAAGAAGAACACGTTGCAAAGTGGATT
>NZ_JAJERH010000051.1 GCF_016919725.2 Virgibacillus sp. AGTR | reverse complement strand
AGTGATACGCCCTAAATTGGCGTACCACTTTTTTTAGTTACTGGGTTTTGTCCCAGCCCCTTTTATTCCACAATCAGCTATATCTACTTCTATCCAACCAAAAAACCCGTACCCCCTGTGAGTAATCCATCTTCACGAGATCTCAGTAGCTCGTTTCTTTGAGATGACAATAACACAGCTCGAACAGCACTTTTACATATTCCTTATTGCTCGAATTCAGAGACATTTCGATTCTCAACCTATTATATTTTCGTTGACACTAAGTTATATCTGTTATACATTAAATATAACAGATATAAAGGAGTGCCATGGAATGTGTTCATATCACTAGATTTTGAGTCTAAAGATCCAATATACCTGCAACTATCTCAACAAATCATTGAAGGCATTGCTAGAAGACAATTATGTCCTGGTGACACGTTGCCCTCCGTTCGCTCGTTAGCAGCGGATATCGGAATTAACTTGCATACTGTCAATAAAGCATATCAGCAACTTAAACAAGATGGGTTTCTTCATATACATCGTCAAAAGGGTGTCGTCATTAACCCAGATGGGGTACCAAAAGCAGATGATCAATATAGGTCGAAAGTGGAGCATGAGCTACACCCAATTATTGCTGAGAATATCTGTCGAGATTTGAATAAAGAAGAATTTCTTAACATGTGTTCACATATTTATTCAGAATTTACGAAAGATGGTGAATCCTAGATGAATAATATAACGTTAGTATTAATCGTTTTACTCGTGCCCATGTTTATATTTTTTATCTTCGTACCATATTTGACTAGAAAAACAGAAAGCTTTGGTGTATCTATTCCAGAGACTGTGTATGATACCCCAGAGCTTAAAAAAATGAGAAAACAATATGCTTATGCTATTAGCTTCCTAAGCGCCTTTGCTACAGGCATTTTTCTTATTACCGATATGATAACTGACTTAGAAGAATCAGCAGTTGGAATTCTGCTCGCCATTGTCATTTCTGTATTTATTCTACTTAGCTTTCTCAGCTATTACGTTTTCCATATAAAGATGAAACAGTTGAAAAAATTATCTAATTGGAAGCAAGAAAAATCACAGAAGGTTTACATTCATACCCAATTTCACCAATCTAAATTAAGATATTCCAATGCATGGTTTCTTTTTTCAATTATTATCGCAATAGCAACTATCATAGCTAGTATGATGTCCTACGCAAAATTCCCTGAACAAATACCGATGCAATATAATTTCCAAGGCGAAGTTACTAATTGGGCTGAAAAATCACACCGAACCGTGTTAGCAATGCCGATTATCCAGCTTTACTTAACGTTAATTTTCGTTTTTGTTAATACAATAATTGGTAAAGCTAAGCAGCAAATAAACGCTGAAAACCCGAATGAATCTATGCAACAGAATATACTATTTCGTAGAAGATGGTCTGCATTTACAATTATCGGCGGCATTCTATTAACCATTCTGTTTTCGATTGTACAATTCTCTTTTATGTATCCGATACCGCAAGCTTTAATGATTCGTGCAGCTATCCTTATTAGTATTGGATTAACCATCGGTGCTATTATCCTTTCCATTACAACCGGGCAAGGAGGCAGTCGGATTAAAGCTTCAAGCAAAGGTCAAGTAGAAGTAATCGACAAGGATGATGATCGTTACTGGAAGCTTGGACAATTTTATGTAAATAAAAACGATCCTACGATCTTTTTAGAGAAGCGATTTGGAATTGGTTGGACAATGAATTGGGGTAGACCACTTTCTTGGGTTATTGTTATCCTGTTCGTCCTGATCACGATCGGAATCGTATGGCTCGCAATATAAAAAGGGAGATAGGTTACTATGCAGGAAATGTTTGAATCCATAAACTGGGCGGTTATTACTCCGTTGCTAGTTATACAAGGAATATTATTAATCATTGCAATTATTGATTGGGCTAAGGTCGAAAAGACGAATGGACCGAGATGGATGTGGTTCTTCATTATTATCTTCATTTATACCATTGGACCGATTGCATATTTTATTTTCGGGAGGAGGCAACAATAGATGACATTATTAACAATCACAAATTTAACCAAGAAATTTAGTAATAAGCTAGCTGTTAACAATGTTAATTATACACTAACGCCCCAAAAATGCGTTGCGTTAATCGGGCCGAACGGTGCTGGTAAAACCACAATTCTAAGAATGTTAACTGGACTTCTAAAGCCTTCTTCCGGTGTCATACAATTTGCAAACAAACCAAAAAACGATGATGCTAGAAGCTTTATTGGGTACTTGCCTCAATATCCTGTATTTTATAATTGGATGACCGGAATGGAATTTCTTACATTTAGCGGGCAACTAGAAGGTTTAACTAAGCAAGAATCAGTAAAAAGAGCTACCTTTCTAATGGAAAAAATAGGAATTGCAAATACAAAAAACAAACGAATTGGTAACTATTCTGGAGGGATGAAGCAACGTCTTGGAATAGCTCAAGCAATTATTCATAGACCAAAGCTATTAGTTCTCGATGAACCAGTCTCCTCTTTAGATCCCATTGGACGTCGAGAAGTTCTTTCTCTTATGGAAGAGTTAAAACAACAGATGACTATTCTTTTTTCTACTCATATATTAGGCGATGCAGATGAGATTAGCGATGAATTATTGCTGCTTAAAGAGGGAGAAATTATTGAATCAGGAGAAATGCATGTCCTACGTCAAAAATATCAAACAGCCAAGATATCCATTCAATGCCATGAAAACCTGCCAATTTATCGTGATAAAATCTCTACTTTGTCCTCCGTACGAAATGTTTATATAGAAAGAGATACGATTCAGATTACCGCACATAATATCCAAAATGCCCGACAGGAAATTTTGCAAATCGCCTCTAAAGAACAATGGCCACTCACAAATTTCACATTACATCGTGCGTCCTTAGAGGATATGTTTATGAAGGTGGTGAACGAATAATGCATACTAAGGTTTTACTTCAAAAAGAGATGTTAGAGAATTGGCGAAACAAGAAATGGATTTGGGTACCACTCGTATTCCTTCTTTTAGCAATTATGGATCCAATCTCTAATTATTATCTTCCTCAGATATTAGAATCAATCGGTGGATTACCGGATGGAACTGTGTTAGAACTTCCTGAGTACGCTCCACAAGACATACTTTTAATGAGTTTAGGGCAATTTTCCAGTCTTGGTGTTCTCTTAATTGTGCTAATCTCTATGGGAACCATTGCAGGAGAACAAAAAAATGGTGTAATGGATTTGCTTCTTATTAAACCCATCTCCTACCGTTCGATTATTTTAGCAAAATGGTTTTCTCTTTTATTGCTTGTCTGGACTTCCTTGTTTCTTGGTATCACAGCAAGCTGGTATTATACGAATAGCTTGTACGGTGAAATCGAGTTTTTATCTATGTTACTTGTTACATTCTATTACGGTCTTTGGTTAACTTTAGTTGTAACCATTTCCATTTTTTATAATGCTATTATACAAACACCAGGTTTAGTTGCATTTTTAACAATCCTTACAACAATAATCTTAAGTATTGTTACTAATGTTTTTGGTACACATATAAAGTGGAGTCCTGTTAATTTATCAACTTATATTCATGAAATGCTTGTTCTCGGTTCTGTTACCTCCCAATTAATTGCTACTGCTTTTACAACGATTGTCCTTATCATAATCATTCTTTCTGTAGCTATTTATTGTTTTAAAAAGAAACAGCACTAACATAAAAAGGAACGGTTAGACTTGGAAATTCTTCTCGCTTTCTTAATCAGACGAATACACCGTGTCTTCTTCTCCAATAGCTTAGACTAAAATTGTCCGTCTTCATCAGGATTATCGCAGTTCCCCCATTGTTCACACAAGTCAAACAAAGGGATTGAACATAACAAACACGATTAATTCATTACACGAACAATGCACTACTCTACCTCATAAAATATATAGCTCCTTGATAAACAAGAGCGATGTATCGCTGCCTTTCCTCCATTTCCTGTAGAAGGAAAGACAGCGGTGAACGCCACATTGCGGAGCAAAGCCGATGGCTTGGAACGAATCTTCTTTTCTATAAATATAAGTGGAGCTTGGCACCTACCTTATCGCACCTTTATAATTGTTATTTGTTTCAAAAAGGCAAATGAGGCAAGATATAGCAGTAATCCAACTGCGAATAATTGGAGAAAGAATACCATATTAATATGCACAACTAGATCTACAATAAAGTCAATCAACCAGCCCTGAGCAATACCAAATAATAATACAACCGCAGCCACACCTAAGCTTATTCCACCACCTAAGAATCCATGTCTATAAAAAACCAATCCTAACATAAACATAAGTGACATTAAGAAAAAGATTAACATGACATCCATTCCTATTCGTATATACCACGTATCATTTACAAAATAGGCAAGATGTAAAAAGTAGAAATCTTCAATACCAATAACCTTTGTAAAAAATGAAATAGCTTCCTGTAGAATACTTGCAACAACTGCTTTTGTAATAGCTAGTAGGAAAAAGAAGATACCTATGCTAATAAAAATATTCTTTCGTGTTGCCCCCAATTTAATAGAAAATGGGATAAATTCTTTTACCACGTTAAAAGCTAAAATACTACAATATATATAAATTGGAGCCGTTAAACTAAAAGTCATCATTCCCCCATCAATGGCATCGAGATAAAAACCAAAGGCAATACAAACAACTAATATGGATAATAATACTGTCCAAAAGATCATCATTAAATGACGAATATCAACCAAAAAGAAATATAATAGTCCCTTTAACTGATTCATGGTTAATTAAGCTCCCCTCTTTTTCTCAGTTAGATGGATCATCAGCTCCTGCGTTGGAATTCCTTCGACCTTTAATCCCTGTTCTTCAGCCTCTTGCATACTTCCAAAGAGGTAGGCTGTCATCATCCCTGCCAACTGTTTCTTTTCAATTACTTCTTTACCTTTAATGAAGGCTTCTACATCCTCCACTTTTCCCGTCACAGCACATGTTTGTTCCCGAAGTACTTCAGCAGATTCTTGTAGTACAAGCCGTCCCTCTTGTAAAATCAGTACTTCTTCAAACATAAGACTTACTTCATCAATTAAATGCGTCGAAAAAATAATCATCCGCTTTTCGTTTTCGAATTCTTCTAACATTTGTTTATAGAAGTTTTTGCGTGCTGCTGCATCTAATCCGATATATGGTTCATCAAAAATGGTAATCGGTGCTTTACTTGCCAAACCTACAATTATTCCAAGAGCTGATTCCATTCCTTTTGATAAGGTCTTAATCTTTGCCTGAGGTTTGAGATTATATTCATGAAGTAATTGTTCAGCAAGCTGCTGATCCCATTCTGGGTAGAAAAAAGCATAGATACGGATAACTTCCTTTATCTTTAACTCCCTTTTAAAATTATTACCTTCTTTAATTAAGCAAACCGATGAACTGAGCGTTTGATTATCAAATGGATTTTCACCATCAATCAATACCTCGCCACTAGTTGCTAAGATATTCCCTGCTAAAATATCCATGAAGGTCGATTTACCTGCACCATTTCTGCCTAACAATCCATAAATTTTTGGTCCTTTTAAAGTAAAAGAGACATTCTTTAATGCTTCATCAAGATGGTATCGCTTTGTTACTTTACGAACTTCAATCTTCATTCGTATCCCCCTTATCTATCATTTCTCTTAATTCCTCCAGACTTATCCTAAGCTTTTTAGCCTCCGCTTTTAATGGAAGCATGTAATTTTCATAAAATGTTTGTTTTCTTTTTTTTATTAAAATTTCTTTAGCATCTTCTGTTACAAACATACCAACACCTCGCCGTTTAAATAAAATTTCCTCAGCTACAAGCGCATTAATCCCCTTAGCAGCAGTAGCTGGATTAATTTGATAATAGTTGGCAAATTCATTAGTAGATGGAACACGTTCCCCTGGCTTTATCGACTCATTAATGATTGCATCTTCAAGCTGTTCTCGTATTTGCAAGAAAATAGGTTTGCTTTCATCTAAACTGTTTTTCATATCATCACCTTGTTCTTTGGTTCATTACTTATGTAACTAACCATATAACTAAATCTTTAATTAGTCAATACATTTATTTAAAATTAGGTGTCTCGCCTAAAAATAAATTAGGAATTAACTTTTAATATTTCTCACTAATTACTCAAAGACTGGATTGAATCTACTTTCTAATGAAGATAAGGGGATTTATCGTATGAGTAGAACGTAGCTTTACGGGTGCCCAAGAACTGCAAAGGCATGCTATGGTCGTGAGCTGGACGCGACTCAACACGCCTATATTTATCCACATGGGACAATTTTGTAATTTCCTATACTACAAAAAAAGCTTGTAGAAAACACAGTGGTTTCTCTACAAGCTGAAAGAAGCTGGGACGAAATTAAAATATTTTAGATAACGTTTCGGTTTTATATGGTAAAATTCTTTCATCCTAGCCTCATCAATCTTCTCCAATTTTCTTATCTTGGCTTGTTGGCAATCTCCCTGCTTTTTTAGCAGCCTCTCGTAAGACATATTCTACGTGACTATTTACGCTGCGAAACTCATCCTTTGCCCAAATCTGCAATATCTCATATAACTTTGGATCTATCCGCAGTGGAAAACTCTTTTTCTTCGGCATACTACCCCTCTTTTAATTATTGATATAGGGTTCCTGTATTAACGACAGGCTGTGTGCCATGGTCAGAAACAATCGATACAAGTAGATTATTTGCCATTGCTACACGACGTTCATCATCGAGCTCAACGGAACCATCCTGTTCAAGCTGTAAAATAGCATCTTGAACCATTCCTACGGCACCTTCTACGATTTGCTTTCTAGCTGCAATAATCGCACTTGCTTGTTGGCGTTGAAGCATCGCCTGAGCTATTTCTGTTGAATAAGCAAGATGTGTTAGACGGGCTTCGATTACCTTAACACCAGCAACATTTAACCGATCCTGAAGTTCTGCTGTTAATTCATTAGACACCTCTTGTGCATTACCTCTTAATGTTAGCTCAGCATCTGTAAATGTATCATAAGGGTATTTGGTAGCTACAGCACGAATAGCTGTTTCACTTTGTATTTCAACAAATTGTTCATAACGATCAACATCAAAAACTGCCTTAGCACTATCGACGACTTTAAATACGATAACCGCAGCAATTTCAATTGGATTCCCATTCACATCATTGACCTTCAAACGCTTACTATTAAAATTTCGTACTCGCAGTGAAATTGTTCTTCGTACTGAAAATGGCACAGTTATTACAATTCCTTCTCGCCGAATACTCCCCATATATTTACCAAGAAAAATAACAACTGCGGCTTGATTTGGTTGAACCAACGTAATACCACTACCTAACGTTATCGCAAGAATTAGACAGATTCCACCTAGTACGAATTGCTGCTGGAAAAAACTAAATACAGTTCCAGCTACTAATGCTGCAATAAGTAAAATCCCTATAAAACCATTAATTACCCACGCCTGTTTTTCTCGAATCATAATAATACACACCTTCCCCATGCTTTCTATATCATTATGATATCATTTTTGTATATATTTGTAAATCGCTAACTTGCATCTAAATTATAAAATGGTTCTTTTTCTGGGAATACGAGATAATCTTCACCGTCTGTTCGAATAACTAAATTACCAAGTGCCCCTGTAGAATATATATTTGCATTTACCTTATAAAGATTCTTTATCACACGGTTAACTGGATGTCCATAATCATTTTCCTTACTATACGTTAATATTGCTGTTTGTGGACTCACGGCTTTAAGAAATCTAAGGGACGTACTTGTATTCGACCCATGATGGGCGACTTTCAAAATTTCTGCATCTATTTCTATGTTTTTCATTATTTCTTTTTCTTGTTCCATTTCTACATCACTCATTAATAAAAAGTCGACTTCCTTATAGCTAACCTTCAGTGCAATCGAAGATTGGTTATTGTTTTTTGATTTACCGTATGTGTTTAATACCTGGATACTTAGCAGCGGATCAACCAATAGTTTTTCGTGTAGTTTGGCTACCTTCACAGGAATAGCTTGTTTTCGTATTTCCTGTATATATTTTGCATACATCCGTGTTGTGTGTAACTTCCCAGAGTCTAATATTTTTGCCACCTTGATATGCTTCATCACATAGGGCAACCCACCAATGTGATCAACATCAGGATGTGTTGCTACAAGCAAATCAATTTTGTTCACACCCTGTTTTTTTAAATATTTCACTACTCGTTTCCCTGCATCTGGTGGACCTCCATCGATTAAGATATGTTTGTTTGCTGGCGTTTTTATTAGCATACTGTCTCCTTGCCCAACATCAATAAAATGCATCTGCATACCCGAAGATCCTTCACTATGTATGGAAACTATATGAACATTAAAAAGTGCAATAAAAAAAATAAATCCGATTGATAGCTTACTTTTAATCATAAAGACATCCTCTTTTTCAACTTAATATAGGTTTATTTTCTTACAAAAACAGCGGAATTATGAATAGCATTGATGTTAGTTTATGGGAGTTGTATGAGGAAACTATTCCTGCTGAATAGAGGGTATAAAAGGTTTGCCAAGAGAAATACACACTTATCTTCAGAAAATGTGGCAAAGAGAAGGCTGGGACAAATGTAGTTAAGAAACAATAAAAAACGAGCGATAATTATTTAAATTAATTATCGCTCGTTTATTTGATTAAAATAATTCATTAGCTCCGTAATATGAGACTCCTTGAAAAAGAAGAACCCTTTTTCTGCGTGCGATATATCGCTGCTGAGGCCGTGCCCGCGAAAGCAAGTATATTTTTCATGGTGCTTCAATGATTTTCCTATTGACAAACATGATTATTCGTATTTATGAGTAAAGAAGTTGTATTTTGTCCCAACCCCTTTTCATTTATCTAACTCACGCCTTTTGCACTACAATTTCTTGATCGAAGACGTCTACTTTTACATTGGAAACATTATCATCTTCCAATATTAAGTCTGTTAATTGATCTTCGATTTTATCTTGGATTACTCTACGTAAAGGTCTTGCGCCAAAACGGCGGTCATAGCCAAGTCGAACCAATTCTTGTTTAGCTTCATTTGTAATCGTAATCGATAGATCATTTTCTTCGATTGTTTTTTGTAGATCAGCAAGCATAAGATCTACAATTTGCATTAGGTTTTCTTCGGTTAGTTCGTTAAATTGAATAATCGCATCGAAGCGGTTAAGAAATTCTGGTTTGAAATATGCCCCCAGATTCTCCATCGTAGATACAGATTCATGGGACTCTCTATTAAAACCAACATTCACTGTTTTAACACCTGTTCCAGCATTGCTCGTCATAATAATTACAGTTTCTTTAAAGCTAACTGTTCTTCCTTGCGAATCCGTTAAATGACCGTCCTCCATAATTTGTAGGAACATGTTTTGTACGTCTGGATGTGCTTTTTCTATTTCATCTAATAGAATAATGGAGTATGGGTTGCGACGTACTTTTTCCGTTAATTGACCCGCTTCTTCATGACCTACATAGCCTGGAGGTGAACCAATGATTTTTGATACAGCATGTTTCTCCATATACTCACTCATATCAAGACGGATTAACGAATCTCTGGAGCCAAATAATTCTTCCGCTAAGGCTTTTGTTAGTTCTGTTTTACCAACACCAGTTGGTCCAACGAAAAGGAAAGAACCAATTGGTCGATAATTTGATTTTAAGCCTGCTCGACTACGACGAATCGCTTTGGCAACTTTATCTACAGCTACATCTTGTCCAATCACTTTTGCACTTAGGTTTTCACCAATGTTTTTCATTTTTTCTTGTTCATCAGCTTGAAGCTTTGTAACAGGTATCCCAGTTTTTTCTTCAACAATCAATTGAATATCGGAAATATCTACATCGATAATTTGTTCTTCATCTTTCGCTTTATCTAGTTGTTTTTGCAACTGTATTTCTTGATATCTTAAATTTGCAGCACGTTCATAATCTTCTCTTTCAGCAGCTTCTTCTTTCTCTTTAATAATTTCTTCTAATCGTTGGTTTATTGTATCAGAGTCTTTCGAAGCATTAGCTAGATTCAAACGTGAACCAACTTCATCCATCAAATCAATCGCTTTATCAGGCAAGTAACGATCTTGAATATATCGTTTTGAAAGTGTTACAAATGCCCGAATAGCTTCATCAGAATAACGAACCTCATGGAATTTCTCATAACGATCCTTAATACCCTGTAATATCTGAACTGCTTCTTCACTTGAAGGTTCTTTTACAATGATGGGCTGTAATCTACGTTCTAGTGCCGCATCTTTCTCAATTTGACGATATTCTTTTAATGTTGTAGCACCAATTAATTGTAATTCACCTCTGGCTAGTGCAGGTTTTAAAATATTTCCTGCATCCATTTGCGAGCTTTCTGCAGTGCCTGCTCCAACTAATAGGTGTATTTCATCAACAAATAAGATAACATCTTGACGTTCTTGTGATTCGTTAATTAATTGTTTCATACGTTCTTCAAATTGACCACGAACACCCGTATTAGCAACAAGTGATGCCACATCTAGCATATAAATTTCTTTATTGATTAATTTTGTAGGCACATCTCCTTCTGTAATTTTAAGTGCCAAGCCTTCTGCAATCGCAGTTTTACCAACACCAGGCTCTCCTATTAATACGGGATTATTTTTATTTCTACGATTTAAAGTTTCAACAACTCGTTTGACTTCTTTATCTCTGCCGATTACCGGATCAATCAAACCAGCCCTTGCTGCATGTGTTACGTTTTTTGCAAGCTGATCAATTAATCCATTACCTCGGTTTCCGTTTTTTTGTTTTGTTCTTGTCCCCATTTTCGGAGATCCATTCGCTTGAAAACCATTCATATGTTCAAATGGGGATTGTGAGAAGAAGTCATTGGAATTCATCATTTGCCCTTGGATTTCACGAAAGCATTCATTACATAGGTGCATTTGCATATGCTGACTATTGATATTCATTGCAACATTAATGCTAGCTTCGTTTTGTTTACAGTTTTGACAAAGCATTTCCATTCCTCCTTAGAAATATGTTTATTGTAATCATTAAAAGTTTGACTTTGACTATATTTGACCTTTGACTATTATTATACTCTGACCTTTTTTGACTTTCAAGCATTTTGATTAATTTTTTTTACGATGCTCACTAGTAACATTCCCACATAAATGAGTTTATAAAACATGGCTATGCGAAGGAACAAAAGCGAAAGCACCCGATTAGAAACGTAGCGACTGGAGCGAGCCAGCGGAGAGTGCTTGCGAGTCAATGATGACTTATGAAAGGGCGATTCGTGAAATCGCCTAGTTTCTGGACAGCTGACTCCTTTTATAATTTCCTAGACTACAAAAAAGAGAGCATATGAGCCCTCTTTAACCATTTCTATTCATTTACCTTGAATTTTTCTCGATTACGTAATTCAACTCTTCTTGTTTTCCCAGAAGTAGTCTTTGGTAATTCATCAATAAATTCAATTTCTCTTGGATATTTATATGGACCAGTTAAAGTTTTAACATGCTCTTGCAACTCCTTGACTAACTCTGATCCTATTGCTTGAGATTGACGTAACACCACAAAGGCTTTTACAATGTTCCCCCGTATTTCATCGGGACTTGCTACAACAGCACATTCTTGGACAGATGGATGCTTAACCAATGCATCCTCTACTTCAAAAGGACCAATTGTATATCCTGAACTAATAATGATATCATCGCTTCTTCCTTCAAACCAGAAATAACCTTCCTCATCCTTAGAAGCCTGATCTCCTGTCACATAGTAATCGCCACGTCTTGACATAGAAGTCCGTTCTGTATCTTGATAATACTCTCGAAACAAGGCTGGGCAATCGAGCTTTACTGCAATATCACCAATCTCCCCAACTTGAACGGGAATACCATTTTCATCAATAATATCGACCTCATTACCCGGAGTTGGTTTTCCCATTGATCCTGGTCTCACATCCATATTCTTCATAAATCCAAGTAGTAATGTGTTCTCCGTTTGTCCATACCCATCACGAACCGTTACATTAAAATAATGCTGAAATGTATTGATTACCTCCACATTCAATGGCTCACCAGCCGAAACAGCACTATGTAAGGCAGGAAGCTCGTATTCTTCCAAATTGTCGAGTTTCGCCATGATTCGGTATTCCGTAGGTGTGCAGCAAAGTACATTAATTTCTTGTTCCTGCAGTAACTGTAGATATTTTTCCGCGTCAAATTTTCCATGATAAATAAATCCTGTTGCTCCTGAACCTAACACAGATAATAATGGGCTCCAAACCCATTTCTGCCATCCTGGACCAGCTGTTGCCCAAACCTTATCTCCTTCGTTTATTGCTAACCAGTTTTTTGCAGCTGTTTTCAGATGAGCATATCCCCAGCCATGTGTATGCACTACACCTTTGGGATTGCCAGTTGTTCCTGACGTATACGGTAAAAACGCAATATCATCTTTACAGGTTAATGCCAATTCTAATTGATCTGATGCATCTTCCATTAATCCTTCAAGAAAAAGCCAACCATCCACAGGCTCACCAATTACAATTTTTTGTAACTGATCATATTCGCTAATACCATAATATTGTTCAACATACGGATAATAACTTACAACTCCACGAACCCCTCCATGTGTAACACGATACTGTAAGTCCTTTGTCTTCAGCATTTCTGAGCTTGGAATAATAATGATTCCTGTTTTAAGAGCTGCTAAATAGACCTCATAAGCTTTTACCAAGCGAGGTATCATCACAAGAATTTTGTCTCCTTTTTGCAAGCCACTTTCTAAGAAAGCGTTTCCAATTTTATTTACATTCCGCATTAATTCACTGTATGTAATTTCCTTATGAACTCCACCTTCATTTTCCCAAATCAAGGCAACTTTAGTTGGGTCATTTGCATGACGTTCCATTTCCATGACAATATTATAATTATATGGAGCAATCAGATCTTCTTTATTCATAATGTCCAACTCCTTGTATGCTTTTCATCAGTATATCAAAAGTTTGGAAAATTATAAATAAAACATTATTAAGTTACGATTTGAGTAGGAACAAAAATAACTACCTCAAAAGTCAACGATAAAGTGAAACATTAATTAGTGAGTGGATAAGATCACCCGTCGATGACCTTACCCACTAATTTTATTATTTTTATATAGAACGTCTGTCTCAGCTTTCTTCTAAGCAGCTGATTTTCGTGGGTAATGGTTCAGGCTCCTTTGAGTAACTTTACTAACGACGAAGCATCGCCTCTGTTACTCTCTCTACCAACGTTCGCATTTCTATTCACTGTATTTTATAGAATATCTATTTAAGCTAACTTATAGCCCATAGATTGCTTTTGGTAATTGATCCTTTAGGACAAGATCATCCAAACTTTTAAAGCGATATCCTTGCTTTTTTAATTCGGTAATTATACGATCAAGTGCTTCAGCATTATCCGATGAAACCGTATGCAATAAAATAATTGCACCAGGATGTACCTGATCCATCGTCTGTTCGAATGCATACTTCCAGCCCTTTTGCTTCTTTGTCTCCCAGTCCTTGAATGCCAACGACCAAAAAATATGAATATAGCCTAGTTCCTTCGACCATTTTAATGTATTCTCGTTAAACATACCTCTTGGAGGTCGGAGATATTTTATTTCTTTCTGATCAGATACTTCAGCTACTGCATCTTCCAATGTTTCCAGTTCTTCTTTAATTGCCTCTTTATCCATAATAGAGAAATCAGGATGATGATAGGAATGATTTCCTACGATATGTCCCTCATCAACCATACGCTTTACTAAGTCTGGTTCGCTTTCCACATAGTGACCCGTTACAAAAAACGTTGCTGGTACTTGTTGTTTTTTTAATACATTTAATATATTATCTGTGTATCCCTGTTCATAACCATTATCAAATGTCAGATAAATTGTTTTTTCTCCAGTGTTATCTGCATAATAAGCACCATATTTTTTAAGCATGTCTTGATATTCACCGATATCTGGGAGCTTATGATCACTATTCTTCTTATACCCCCAGCCATAGCCATTCGCTGAAACGGATGGTAACATATCAAAAGAAACAATTAGAAAAACAAGGACTGTCAGCATCATGTATTTTTTCATATTACCCCACCTGTTTTTCTTTTTACTATCTCCTTTACTACATATTTTTATTCTATCGTTAAAGATTACACTTTTGCTTTTAGTGAAGTCTCCTGTTCCAATAAAAAAAGGTGTTTATGGAATCCATCATAAGAAAAACGGAGCAAAATTCGCTCAGTCCTTGTCACTAAATGCTCAGATTTACGCTTCCTCTAGTAGCTATTATGGAATAATAGCTACTGCTTGACCACCACTCCGGCTGCCCACTTCCCTTTCCGTGGGGTTTGTCCTTCAGCTAACTTTTTTAGCAAAACCCGCTCAAAAAAGTGGATCTTCAGGTCAAACATTTCCCACAGGAGTTGAAGTGGCCGGCCTTCGCTATTATCAGGCTCTACAACGCTAGCATGAAGTAACACAGCTGCTTTTATACTCACGGATAACGATTTTCACTTTACCCATTGTAAAAAAAGTCAACCTATTACTTATGACAAGAATTGTTGCACCTTCTCATAGCGGAGACGAATTACGTAGACTCCTGCGGGATTAGCGCGAGCCGAAAATCCACTTTGCAACGTGTTCTTCTTTGCAAAGTTAGTTGAGGCCGTGCCCGCGGAAAGCGAAGTAATTAGTCGGAGCATTGCCAATATACATCAAACATTTCAAAATAACTACTTGGCTTAACACAGTCATTGCACTGATTTTATACTTTCTTAAAGCGCAAGCGCTCGATTAGAAACGTAGCGACTGAAGCGAGTGATTGGAGGTAAAGGAAGCACGGTAAGCTTGCGAGCCGATGATGGCTTAGATTAGGACGATTCGTGAAGTCACCTCGTTTCTGGGCGCTGGAACTGGACGCGGCTTAACACGCCCATATTTATCCACATGGGCTAATTTTATAATGTCGTAGACAAAAAAGCTGTCAAAATAATACTTCGACAGCTTGGAAATTCTAAAGAACAATTGCAGCAATCCAACCAAATATAAACAATGGGATATTGTAGTGAATAAAGGTTGGGACTACCGTATCCCAAATATGATGATGCTTTCCATCAGCATTTAAACCAGACGTAGGACCAAGTGTACTATCAGATGCTGGTGATCCTGCATCCCCTAATGCACCTGCTGTACCAATAAGTGCAGCTGTAGCGAGTGGGGAAAAACCTGCTGCTAAACAAATCGGGACGTACAGTGCAGCCAATATCGGGATCGTCCCAAAGGAGGACCCAATTCCAATGGTTACTAGTAACCCAACCAACAACAGAATAAATGCAATAAGCGCGTGATTATTATCCAAAAAACCAGATGAAACTTCTACTAAAGCCTCTACTGCACCTGTTTCTGTTAAAATATTTCCATAACCTGCTGCTACCAGCATTACAAATGCGATTGTTCCCATCATACCAATTCCCTCTGTGACTACACGATCTCCTTTATGAAATGGAATAACCAAGAATAGGAACATGAAAACAAGACCGGTTAATGCGCCAACAATTAAATTCTCTGTAATAATTTGTACAATTAAGGCAGCAAATATCGATATTAACGTAAATACATGTTGTTTTGTAAAGCGGATGTTTGTTGCCTCTACAGCCGCAGCCGTGTCTGATTCTCCAACAAATGAATCTGGATCACGATCTTTCCGATAGGTTATAAAGATAGCGATCAATAATCCGATAATCATTCCTGAGCCAGGGATAAGCATTGCCAAGGCAGACTCACTAACTGTAATATTAGCTCCGTTTTGATTCATCCCTGTAACAATCGTCTCATGAAAGATTAATCCAAAACCTGCTGGAATAAGAATGTAAGGAGCTTTAAGCCCAAAGGTTAGAGCTGTTGCAACTGCGCGACGATCCATTCGCATTCGATCAAATAATTGTAGTAATGGCGGTATTAATATAGGTATAAATGCAATATGCACAGGTACTAAATTTTGTGATAATGATGCAACTCCGGCAATTGCTAATAGCATCATAGTCTTTTTTCCTGTTAGCACGCGTATTAAATAATTTACCAATAATGACGTAATTCCAGTATAGCTAATAGCAACGGCAAATGCTCCTAAGAGTATATAACTTAAAGCGGTATTTGCGCCACCTCCCATACCTCCCACAAGCATATCCATTGATTCAACGATAGTTAACCCTGACATTAAACCTGCTGTTAAAGCTGCTGCGATAATAGCAATAATTACATTCACACGTAATAAGCTTAATATCGTCATCACAAGAACAGAAACGATTACAACCCATTCCATGTTTTGTTTCCCCTCTTTCTTTCCCTTTTATACTTCACTATGATAAAGTAATAAAGCGTAAAAATCAACCCCCTTTCCCTTCCATTTTCTTCATTAACCGCTTTTAGCGTGAAATAATCCCCCACTTCTTTTGTTTTATGTAAGATCCAAGCAAGATATTCAATTCTTTTATTCAAATATAAAAAGCTATCGAGGAGCTTCTCGACAGCTATATGGAAAGTATGCTTCATTATTTTACATTATACGAAAAGGATACGTAATCTTGAATAGGAATCCAAGCGCCAATTCCTTGCTTCGTTACATTTTTAATTTCAATTGATTTTTTGGACCCCTTCAATTTTAAATACACTTCTCCAAACGTTACTTGCCCTTTTTCATTAACAGCTGGTGCAAAAGTTTGTAGCTTTGCATACTTATTTGCTGCAACATTATAGGTATTATCTTTTTTAGTATTTTTTCCTATTACAGTCTGATAAGAAAGTGGAAGCTTGGTCTTTGTCTTTGATTTTAGTAGCATCATTTTTTTCACATCATCAGGCTTATTAATTTTATTGGTAAGTGCACCCTTTATTTCTTTTTGCTCTTGTTGAACATAACGCAATTCCTGCGCTTCTGTTCCTCCAGTATTATTTAATTCATTCATATTAATTTGCTGATACTCCCAATTAATCGTTGTTTCCGATGATTCATAATTTAATGGCCACCTTCCAATATAAACCATGCCACGATATCCTATCGCTATTGGTGAAGGTTTTAACGATGTTTCATTAAGCATCTTAATTAATACAGGGTTTTCTATTTTAATGTCTAATTCATCCATTAGCTCCTTCGTTAGTTCACTTGGCTCAATAATCTCCTGATCTTCTGTGGAGTTTGGAAATGTATTTTCTTTAGATACATTGAGAACGTGACTAGGTATTTCAAATGGATCCTTCTTCTTCTCTTTTTCAGCACTAAAGCTGTTAGCTGGAAATACAGAAGCAAACATTATAGCTAGAATCATGACCGAACTACACCATTTAACTTTATTCATATGTCTTATCCCTTCTTTTTTCACTTAGTTTCTTTCTGACATATGAATTTTATACCTGCTTATACAAAATTAACGGCTTAATTCAATTGTTTCAATTGTTTCTTCTATCCTTATACTGTTCTCAACAGAACGTACCATAGCACAATTTTTTCTAGCTATTGCTAAATTTTTATACAATTTATCAGGATCTAGATGATGCCCTTTTACCGTAAAATGTAGTACTATTTTTTCAATCCGATTTGCTTCGTCCGGATTTCTTTCTACCTCTGCAGTAATTTTTATATCTTCTAGCTCTATTCTTTGTTTCTCTAGAATTTTACGATACACCGAACCACTACAACCTGCAATGGATGCTATCATTAACTGATATGGACGAAAACCATATTCCTCATTTCCCGATATTTCCAACTCACCATACACTAGACTTGTTCTTAATCCATTTTCTTTTAAATATAATTCCACTCTTGTTCCCTCCAATTATCTTCCTATTAATTTTTTCATAATGTGAAACCTCAATCAGTTGGGGGGGTTGTTTATCCACCACTGATTGCTAGTACCATAAAGCTATGACCTAAATGCCTTTGAACCCATCTAACATTTACCAGCAGTCGATTCCCCACTTTCCGTTAGTGGTTTCCCTTTATTGCTTGAAGTGGGGGTCTTACTGCCAGTTATAATTGTAATAAAACAACGCTATTATATTTTTCCTTATTTATTATAATCATAAACGATTTAGATACTATATACACAATAATTGACCTTTTTCAAGTTTGCTATTAGATTTAAGTTAGAACTTCATTAAAGGGGTACAACAATGAATACTGCAAATTATCGTTTCTGGATATTAATAGGACTTGTGTTAATTTCTGGTTTTTCACAGGGTATGCTACTTCCCTTACTTTCTATTATTTTAGAACAAAATGGTATTTCCTCTACAATTAATGGACTACATGCAACAGGTTTATATATTGGTGTCTTATTGGCCTCTCCTTTTATGGAAAAACCGATGCGTAAATTTGGCTTTAAACCAATAATTGTTGTAGGTGGCATGCTTGTAATTATTTCTTTGGGAATTTTCCCATTATGGGATACTTTATGGTTTTGGTTTATTCTTCGAATGATAATTGGAATTGGCGATCAAATGCTGCATTTCGGGACACAAACTTGGATTACCGCAACAGCAACAGAAAATACAAGGGGAAGAAATATTGCTTTATATGGATTATCATTTGGATTAGGTTTTGCATTAGGACCATTAATGACGAGACTATTATCCGTTCATCAAGCATTGCCATTTATTATTTCAGCACTTTTAAGCCTTTTGGTCTGGTCAACATTAATTTTTATTCGTAACCAATGGCCTGAGGATGATATCGACAGCGCTTATCCAACGAGCTCTGTTCAACGATTTATGAAGACGATTAAAATAGCTTGGGTAGCACTTCTACCAGGATTCGGCTATGGATTCCTAGAGGCATCATTACATAGTATTTTTCCCGTGTACGGACTACGAATCGGCCACCAGGTTGATATGCTAGCCTTAATTATTCCTTGTTTTGCTTTTGGCAGCTTAATTACACAATTACCTCTAGGTATACTTAGCGATAAATATGGAAGGAAACCGATTCTATTAACTGTTTTATCCTTAGGAATTATTTGCTTTTCGTTGTCAGCAGTATGGGAGTCATCGGTTCTAGGACTGTTTATCTTGTTCACGCTCGCAGGCATGTGTGTTGGATCATTGTTTTCTCTAGGTATATCTTATATGACTGATTTATTACCGGGAAACCTCTTACCTGCAGGCAATCTAATGGTAGGTATCATGTTTAGTTTAGGTAGTATTAGTGGACCATTTATTGGAGGTTTATTTATAGAAAAGCTTCCTCATGTATCTTTTTTCTACTTAATTACTATTGTGCTAATCATCATTACAGGTGCGATTTTTTTCCAAAAGGACAAACACCAGGAGCAGCAAATATAAAATGAGGCTGAGACAAAAGAATGAAGAAACAATAAAAAACGAATGATAATTAGTTGGTGATTAATTATCGTTCGTTTTTTGATTAGAATCATTCATTTAGCACCTGAAATAAGCGAGACTCCGGCGGGAACAGCACGAGTCCGAGGATCCACTTGGTAACGTGATTTTCTTTACCAAGTTAGCTGAGGCCGTGCCCGCGAAAAGCAATTATAGTTTCACGGTGCGGCGATGATACTCCTATTGATCATATGATTATTCGTATTTTGAGTAAAGAAGTTGCGTTTTGTTCTAGCCTCGTTTTATTCAGAAATTTATAGCTTCCAAATAATTATAAGAACTTGCTATATCGTATTTCTAATCGTTCTTGAATAAATGAGATGACAATACAAATTGACCAATAAATCAATGCAACCAATATATACATGGTCATTGAATCGAATTCTCTCCCAGCTACAATCTGTGTCTTCTGAAAAAGCTCTGGAACAGTGATGACAGCAGCTAATGACGTTGCTTTAACTATATCCATAAAGACATTTGTCAAAGGTGGGATGGCAACTCTGGTAGCTTGCGGTAAAATAACCTTTCTTAACGTTTGCCAATAGTTTAAATTAAGTGCTTTAGCCGACTCCCATTGACCCTGATCAATACTATTTAAAGCTGAACGATCAATCTCCGCGATATAAGCAGCACTATTCAAACCAAAACCTAAATAAGCAGCCGTTATTGCAGTTAATTCTATCCCAATAACTGGCAGTCCAAAATATAGAATAAACAGAAAGACGAGCATTGGCGTTCCACGCATAAATGAAATATATACTCGTGCTGGTAAGTACCATAGCGGATTATTAGCTCCTCTCGCTAAAGCAAGGATCAAACCAAGCACTAACCCTATCCCCATACCGACGACAGATACGAGCAGTGTCATAGGCAAGCCACCTAAAACAAATGGTAGGCTCTCTATCGCTAATTCGACATCAAATAGTTCAGCTAAATCCAATCCATTCACATTCATCTAGGTTGTCCCCTTACAAGTCGAGGCCATCTATTTCTTTAATTTCTCCCTCAGGTTTCTGCGATGCATCTTCTTTATAGAACTTTTTCGCTAATTCCGTTAATGTACCATCTTCACGCATTTCTGTTAATGCCTTATTAATCTCTTCAGTAAGCTTATCAGCACCTTCGGGAATTACCACAGCCTGTTCTGTAGGATGAAATTTCAAATCTGGGTGCAGATGAATATCAAAATCTGGAAAACCAGCTACGCCAAACTTAGATAGGTAGTAGTCGTTCACAATAACATCTGTTCTTCCATTATGAACATCACGTAAATAAGCTTCGTTTGGTGCATTCCCATATGTAACAACTTCTGCACCAAAATGCTCAGCAATTTGACTGTAAATCGTAGTTGCTCCTCCACCAGCCTTTTTACCCTTTAAATCTTCAAGTGATTCAATACCAGAATTATCTTCTTTTCTTACTACCATTGTTGAATAAGAGTATTTGTAAGGATCACTAAAATTGAATTCTTCTTTTCGTTTATCTGTTGTTTCAATATCATTTGCAGCAACATCAATCCTTCCACTCTTTACTGCTGGAAGCATACTATCAATACCCATAATCTCAAATGATATATCAAGATTTAAGCGATTTGCCACCTCTCTCATTACCTCTACATCATATCCAGTTAACTGTTCTTGCTTTTCCTCATCACCATCATAGTATGAAGCAGCTATTAATGTTCCAGAAGTGCCAACCACTAACTCTCCTACTTCTTGAATATCTTCCCACCTTTTATCTGTTACACCTTTTTCTCCTTCACTGTTATTATTCTCATCACTTTTTCCGCAAGCGGCAAGAATTGCAATTAAAATAAATAATGAAAGCACTAATCTAAATCTACTCAAAACTATTCCCCCTTGTTGTTATATTTATTAATTCATATAGATTGTAACAGTTTTCGGTTAATTTTTACAATAGATAATGTGAAACTTCAATCTGCGGGGAGTTTTGTTTATCCCCCACTGATTGGTAGTATCACAAGGGTATGACCTAAAGGCCTTTGTACCAATCAGACATTTACTGACCTTGTTCCCCCCACTTACATATTGGTTTCACATTATTGCTGGAAGTGGAGGTCTTACTGCGGGATAAATTTTTCCGTTTTATGTCTTGACTTTATTTCATTCGATGGTAATATAATAACATATACTAATTAATAATTATTATAAATTAATAGCTAATTTAAATTATCTTTTTGGAGGTGTACTGCATGACTGCAGAAACTAACACATGGAATAGTCCAATGAAGCAACCAGCTAAAGCTTCATTTATTATTAATAAACTTAAAGAACATAAAGAATTAATCGCGGCCTTATTAAGTGGCATACTTATATTATTTACATGGACTTTCGAATCCTATATCTCTTATCAGCTCTGGGTAACGCTTCACTTAATTGCTTTTACGATTGGCGGATATGCCAAAGCAAAAGAGGGGATAACAGAAACCTTGCATAACAAAGAGCTGAATGTAGAGATGCTTATGATCCTAGCTGCCATTGGTTCTGCAGCTATTGGCTACTGGACGGAAGGTGCTGTCTTAATATTTATATTTGCATTATCTGGAGCCTTAGAAACGTACACGATGAATAAAAGTCATAAAGAAATAGCCTCATTAATGGAACTGCAGCCAGAAGAAGCACTTCTTATCAAGGATGATCGTCGAGAGGTTGTCCCTGTCTCCAGCCTTCACGTTGATGATCTTATTTATGTACGAGCAGGTGAAAGGATTCCCGTAGATGGAACAATTGTTCAAGGAAATACATCCATTGATGAGAGTGCTATTACAGGAGAGTCTATTCCTGTTTATAAAGCAAATAACGCAGATGTGTTCGCGGGGACTATAGCGCTAGATGGTTCTATATCTATTCAAGTAACAAAGCCTGCAAACGAAACGTTATTTCAAAAAATTGTCCAAATGATTCAATCCGCTAAAAATGAAAAATCGCCGTCTCAATTATTTATTGAAAAATTTGAAGGGGTTTATGTAAAAGCTGTATTAGCGGCTGTTGCAATTATGATGATTATTCCTTATCTAATTTTTGGGTGGACATTACAGGATAGTATATACCGCGCAATGATTCTTTTGGTCGTTGCATCACCTTGCGCACTTGTCGCATCTATTATGCCTGCAACTCTATCAGCGATATCAAACAGCGCAAAATCTGGGGTGTTATTTAAAGGTGGGGTTCATATCGAAAATATTAGCCATATTCGAGCTATAGCCCTCGATAAAACAGGTACACTCACGAATGGAAAACCAGAGGTAACTGATTTTTATGTACATCCAGAACATGATAAACAAACTATTCTATCTACTGCAATGGCAATGGAGCAGGAATCTACCCATCCATTAGCAAAAGCGATTATCCGATTTTGTCAGGAACAGCATGTTACCATAACTAGTGAAATAGATAATGTGACTACACTAGCTGGTAATGGAATCGCAGCAATGATAGATGAAGAGAAATGGGAGCTAGGTAAACCAGATTATATTGGAGAGGATAAATTTTTTGCTGATAGAGCAAATAAACTGGCTGAGGAAGGTAAAACGGTCGTATTTGTGAAAAAGAAGGATCAAATCGTGGCATTATTCGGCATGAAGGATACGGTTCGAAAAGATAGTATCAAAGCAATCAAGCAATTGACGAAACAGGGAATTTATACTGTTATGCTTACAGGAGACCATGAGTTAACAGCAAAAGCAATTGCCTCAGAAGCAAAAATAGATCGTTATGTAGCAAACTGTATGCCTGATGAAAAAGTAGAGCAAGTGAAAAAAATGAGAAGTGAATTTAGTAATGTAGCGATGGTTGGAGATGGTATAAACGATGGTCCAGCCTTAGCGACTGCAAATGTTGGGATAGCTATGGGTGAAGGTACAGATGTTGCATTAGAAACGGCAGATGTCGTGCTCATGAAAAATAACTTATCTAAAATCACCAATGCTATTACGCTTTCTAAAAAGATGAATAAAATTGTTAAACAAAATATTGTCTTTTCACTTACGGTAATCATCCTACTCATTTTGTCTAATTTCATGCAGATTCTCGACTTACCTTTAGGAGTAATAGGACATGAAGGAAGTACGATTTTAGTTATACTTAATGGTTTACGGCTGTTGAAATAATTTACTTCAACAGCCTGTTTTTTCGGATAACCGCATTAATTATTCCACCCGTCATGATAATTATCCCTGATAAATAGAACCATATCATTAAGGCGATCACTGCACCGAGACTACCGTAGGTTGCAGAATAGTTGCCGATGGTACTAACATAGTATGAAAAGCACAGTGACACGAGTTGCCAAGCGATGGTAGCAAACAAAGCGCCAGGAATTACATTCTTTACATATATCCGCTTATTAGGAGCCAATTTATAAAGTGCTAGGAAAACGATTAAGAAAACAATCGAGGAAACAACCCAGCGTAATGCCCCCCATACTGTCAGAAAGCCTTCGGACAAACCAATAAATGAAAAAAGATAAGCACCAACGGTTCTTCCAAAAATAGGTAGTAGCAAAGCGATGATGATAATAGCTACCATTGCAATAGTCAACACAATGGCGATTAAACGCGATACAATGAATGGTCGGTTTTCTTCTACTTTATAAGCATGATTGAATCCACGCATTAATGAATTTACACCATTAGATGCTGCCCACAGAGTAGCTATAATCCCAAAAGAAAGTAAGCCACCATTTTGCTGACGAATTAATTGCGTAACGTTTGTAGTTATTAGCTCAACTATCTGTGGTGGTGCATAATCTGAAATAATATCAAGCACAGCTAGTTCGTCAATCGGAAGATAGCCAACCAATGTAACTAGAAACAATAGGAAAGGAAATAGTGACAATAGAAAGAAATAGGCAAGTTGTGCAGCTAAACCAAAAACATCTACTTCTTCCATACGTTTATATAGCTGCTTTCCAAACTTCATCATATCATTTTCCATTGTCACACTCCCTAACAATCATCAAATCCACATGTCAATGGTATTTTGTGATTTCCTTTATTCTATTCGGTTGGCTTCATTTTTATTAGCAACTTTATCTAGAGTTGCTTCTACTTGCTCAAGAGCATCTATTGTTTTCTCAGCTCCAGTTGTAAAGTTCCGATTAAACGTATCAAATGCAGTTCGAATAGAGTGAACAGCTTCGGAAGGATGCTTCATCAAATAACTTGTACCTGATTTAGCAGTTGAAAGCTTTTCTTTACTATATGATCTCGTATCTTTATCAAATAATGTAACTAATCCCCCTACTGTTGCTCCAATCATTACACCTAAAAATAATTTTCGTTTTCCCATTAAAATCACTCCTTAACTTATAGCATGTTCTTCTTTTAAATATTCCAGTAGCTGACGGCATCCCGTTGAAACTAACCTATATGTATAGTCAAAGTTCCCCGTAAAATACGGATCAGGAATGCTGTTTTCTTCTGGATCACTCACAAAATCCATTAATTTAGCAATCATTACGTTATCCTTTTGTCCAACTAATTGGAGCAAATCTTCTTTATTTTGATCATCCATTGCAATAATATAATCAAATCGTTTGGCATCGTCTGCATTTATTTGTCTTGCAATCAATCCATCGGAAGAAATATTGTTTCTTTGTAAAATTAATTTGGTTTCATGATGCGGTTCTTCACCTATATGCCAACTACCAGTCCCTCCTGAATCAACCCGGATTTGATCGGTTAAATTAGCTTGCTTTATTAATTCGCGGAATATCGCTTCAGCCATTGGCGATCGACAAATGTTTCCTAAGCAAACAAACATTACTCGAATCATCATAACACCTGCTTTGCATTTATTTCTATTATAAGCAACTTCTATGGTGACAGGCAAAGGTTTCTATCTAACATCGTCTACTAACTATTGAATAAGAACTGTTCTTTCCCTTTCATTTTGGCTTCAAATAGCTATTAAACAGCATTTACAATACCTATTTCACCAAATTAATTTCTAGTTAATTCTCTAAAATCCCTTGACATGCGTTTGTATTTTTCGGAATATTTAATATAAGTATAAAAAGGGGGGAAAGAAAAAATGATGGATATCATCGAAGCTATAAGTGGCTTTGTATGGGGGCCGCCAACATTGATACTAATTGTTGGAACAGGTTTGTATCTAACGTTTCGTTTAGGTTTTTTACAGTTTCGCACACTACCCTATGCGTTAAAGCTAGCATTCAGTCCTGCTAAACAAGATAAAAAATCCAAAGGAGATATTAGTCATTATGAAGCATTAACAACAGCAATGGCAGCAACGATTGGAACTGGGAATATTGTAGGTGTTGCAACTGCGGTCGTGCTCGGAGGGCCAGGTGCTGTATTTTGGATGTGGATATCTGCATTATTTGGAATGGCTACTAAATATTCCGAAGCTATTCTCGCCGTTAAATATCGAGTTGAGAATAGTAAAGGTCAGATGTCTGGTGGACCGATGTACTATTTAGAAAAAGGGTTAAATGCAAAATGGCTAGGCATTATATTTGCAATCTTTGGATCAATTGCAGCCTTTGGAATTGGAAATATGGTGCAATCCAATTCTGTATCTGACGCCCTTCAAGGGACATTTAATGTACCAACATGGGTAACAGGTATTGTACTTACCATACTGGTAGGACTAGTTATACTTGGAGGCATTAAAAGCATTGGCAGAATAACCGCTTTCTTTGTTCCGATTATGGCCTTATTTTATATCATTGGTGGATTAATTATTATGGTTATGAATATTGATCTTATTCCTGGTGTTGTTGGACTAATTTTTGAAGATGCATTTACTGGTAGTGCAATTGGCGGTGGTATTTTAGGTACGGTTATCCGCTATGGTGTTGCACGCGGTGTCTTTTCAAACGAAGCAGGTCTAGGTTCAGCTCCAATTGCTGCCGCTGCAGCAAAAACAGACTACCCTGGTCGTCAGGCATTGGTATCCATGACACAGGTTTTCATTGACACCATTATCGTTTGTTCCATCACAGGAATTACAATCGTAATGGCTGACATGTATCAAGGCGGGCTAGATGGTGGTGATTTAACTGCTGCCTCATTTGCGGCATTCCTCGGAGATACAGGTGGATATATCGTTACATTTGGTATCATTCTATTTGCTTTTTCAACCTTAGTAGGATGGTCTTATTACGGAGAAAAATGCTTTGCGTACTTATTCAATGATAAAGCCATACCGATTTATCGTGTTGTATTTGTATTAGCTGTATTATATGGGTCAATGGAAAAACTAGATATTGTATGGGGAATATCAGATATTATGAATGCATTAATGGCTGTGCCAAACCTAATAGGACTATTAGGTTTATCTGGAGTAGTCGTCTATGAAACAAAGAAATTCCTGAAGGTAGCTAAGGAGGAAAAAGAACAAGCTAAGGCAGAACAAGGATAATAATCTAGTAATGACGGGAAAAGTCAAACAATCATGATCATACGAAACGTAGTCAACATACGTTGACTCCTTGAAAAAGAAGAGCGCTTTTTCCGCGTGGGATGTATGCTACCAAAGCCCTTCTTATCCTGCGGGAAAGCACAAGTTCAAAGACTCTAAAAAAAGCGATTTGTGCTTTTTGAAGAGACTGAGGTCGTGCCCGAAAAGCGAAGGTTTTGATAGACCGATAATAGAACCTTTTTGAAGTAAACACATAGGGGCTGAGACAAAAGACATGATTTTTTCGTATTTTGAGTAAAGAAGTTGTGTTTTGTCCCAGCCTCTATTCCTATCTAAATAAAATACGTTTGTCCTAGCATCACCAATTTATGCAGAAGTAATTGGCTGGATACATTGTTCATCATTGTGTTTAGCAGAATTAACATACTGTTGAACAGCATAGGATTTCAACGCTTCTTCTTGAAGTGACTGTAAAAATCGTTGGGTATCCTCAGGTTTTTGCTTGGTCGGCTTTATCCATGCATCTTCCTTTTCAACTGGCAAAATAATTGGCATGCGGTGATGAATAGCTTCCACATATTTATTAGCAGCTTTTGTTAGTATAGTACAAGTAAAGAGTTCATCATCCCCGTACCCCCACTTATCCCATAAGCCCGCAAAAGCAAATAACTTACGATCTTTTATTTGTATTCGCTGTGGTTGTTTACCATTCTCCGTTTTCTTCCATTCATAAAAACTATCAGCTATTATCATACATCTTTTCTGCATTAATAACTGTTTGAAGCTTGGTTTCTGATGAGCCGTTTCACTACGAGCATTTATCATCTTATACCCGATTCTTTCATCTTTCGCCCACCTAGGTATAAGTCCCCAGCGTAACAACCCTGCCCGTTTCTGCTTGCCATCATGTATAATGGCTAAGATCCTTTGTCCAGGTGCAATATTATAGCTTGGTTCATAATTTTCAATAGCTTCTTGATCCAAGTCGAATGTGGTTAAGATTTCCAACTCATCTGCCAGTAGCGTATATCTCCCACACACAGGCTCACCTCCATTATTTTTACTAGAACACACTCAGGTCCCACTTCGTTGCAATATGCCTTAATAATTTTATTCCTGCAATACTATTGCCTTTGTCATCTAATGAGGGACCGTAAACTCCAATTCCACATCCATCTATAAAAGGTAATTCCTCGTCACGCACTCTTGGTGGCGCAACTGCAATAATCCCCCCTGAGACACCACTTTTCGCAGGAATACCTACATAAGCAGCGAACTTACCAGATGCATCATACATTCCACAAGTTAACATTAGTGCTTTAGCCAATCTGACTATCTTACGAGGAATAATTTCTACACCTGAATTAGGATCAATTCCATCATTAGCAAACACCCTGCCAATAGTAGCTAAATCATCAACCGTAATCTCGATTGAACACTGCTTAAAATAAGTTTCTAAGGTTATATTCATATCTGATTCTAGGTAATCTAACTCTAATAGATAATAACCAATTGCACGATTTCGAATCGATGTATCTCGTTCTGATTCATACACATTAATATTTAATGCTGGACGATACCCTAACATCTTTTCTAATAATATAAATAATGGCTCTAGTTTCTCATCAGACGTTTTACCATTCAACATGGAAGAAACCGTGATCGCTCCTGCATTAACAAAAGGATTAAACGGCTTCTTTAATTTTCTCATTTCTAAATGCATGATCGAATTAAATGCTTCTCCTGTAGGTTCTACATCCACACGATCGAGGACATAGGAGACGCCTCTCTCCATACAGGCAATAATAAAACAGAATACCTTCGAAATACTTTGTATTGTGAAAGGAATGTCTACATCCCCAGATTTTATAGTTACCCCATTATTTCCTACTATAGAAATTCCTAAATGATTTGGATTGGCCTTATTTAACTCTGGAATATAAGAAGCAACCTCCCCATCCCTAGTCTGCTTTTTATAAAATTTCACCCAATCATCCACATAGCTTTGCAACCATTCTTGTGTTATCTCTGTATTCCAGTTCACTGTTCCTTGAACCACTTCTATCACCTCAGTATTAGTATATCTAATTCTTCCAAAATGAAACTACCTGTACATGGATATAAAGTGAAACTTCAATCCGTGGGAAGTTTTGTTTTTCCCCACGGATTGGTAGTACCACAAGGGTATGACTTAAAGGCCCTAGAATCAATCGGGCATTTACTAGCAGTTGAATCCCCTCTTATCCACATTTGGGTCATTTTTTTCCTTGAACTCGGGGTCTTACTGCCAGTTATATGCGGGGGATAAATGCTAGAAGTATGATGAAGCTAGAAGTTGCTACGATGCAAGGATATGCTGACGAGGTTCATCATGAGTTAGAAGTAGCAAAGGATATGCCATACTACGGTACATAATGAAATTTAATATGAAAAAATCATGTAAAACAGTCCTCTCGTAAGCTTTTTTACCAACTTATCAGAAAAGCCCTTTATACATTGTTAATAAGTAGTACTCTCTCTTAACGAAAAAACGTTTATATAAAGTAAACCTTCAATCAGTTGGGGTTTTGGTTATTCCCACTGATTGAAGGTTTACTTTCATCTATGTAGTCGACACTTGTTGGTCACCGCTTGACGTCATCCGATCATCTGCACCATCTATTTGCAATCGCCTTTTTATAACACTCTGAACTTGTTCAGCGATCTCTGAAGAGTTTTTTCCATTATACTCTTCTGGAAATATTGCATCTTCAATCGTCAATGTAACCCATGATGGACTTATTCTGCCATTTCTTTCCTCAAACATTTGATAAGTACCATCAATTGCAACAGGTACGATAGGTACATTAGCCTTTAATGCTAATTGGAAGCTTCCTGGCTTAAAGGGATTTAAGCTACTTCCTCTACTTCTTGTACCTTCTGGGAAAATGACCATGGAATGACCACTTTTCAAATTTTCTATTCCTTGGTGAATTGCTTTAACAGATTGTCTTCGATCCGTGCGATCAATGAATACACAATGTACTAATTCCATCCATGAAGCTATTATTGGAAGCTTTTGTATTTCTTTTTTGGCTATAAATCCAACCGGCTTTCCAAGATGCCCAAGTAACGTTAAAATGTCGAATAAGCCTTGATGGTTCGCTACAAATAAAACAGGTCCCTTTGGTAATTTTTCCTGACCATTGACCATAACCATACTGCCAGTTCGCTTCATTACTTTCCTTGATACACTTCTTGGCTGAATAAAAATTTCTTCTTTCGTTAGTTGATTAACAGATTTTTGTACTCGTTTTAATTGAAAATACGTTCCGAGTACAAGTAAACTAGCATATATGTATATCTTGATTGTTCGTATCATTCAATTCACTCCCTTCTCTTCACCACAACATATTATACAGCAATAGGAATACTACATAAAACAGTTACACATCAAAAGTATTGTAATTATAGAGCTTGAGAATCCAAAGTGTATACCCGCTATGTTCAGAAACGACTATTCTTAAAAATTGCTGTATAAAAAAATGGAACAAATGAACGTAGCCTCCGTAAATACTTGACTTGCTCTGAACCATGAACAAAAGCGCAAGTGCCCGATTAGAAACGTAGCGCCTGGATCGAGTCAACGGAGATAAAGAAATCACGGTGAGCTTGCAAGCCAATGATGACTTAGATTAGGGCGATTCGTGAAGTCGCATCATTTCTGGATGCTGGAGCTGGACGCGGCTCAGCACGACGATATTTATCTACATTTTTAAATTTTATAATTTCCTAGACTATTAA
>NZ_JAJERH010000050.1 GCF_016919725.2 Virgibacillus sp. AGTR | reverse complement strand
TTTGCAAAGTTAGTTGAGGCCGTGCCCGCGGAAAGCGAAGTAATTAGTCGGAGCATTGCCAATACACATCAAACATTTCAAAATAACTACTTGGCTTAACGCAGTCATTGCACTGATTTTATACTTTCTTAACTTAGAACAAAAGCGCAAGCGCCTGATTAGAAACGGAGCGACTGGAGCGAGTCAACGAAGATAAAGGAATTACGGTGAGCTTGCGAGCCGATGATAATTTAGCTTAGGGCGATCTGTGAAGTCGCCTAGCTTCTGGGCGCTTGCGCTTGACGCGGCTTTACACGCTCATATTTATCTACATGGGATAATTTTATAATTTTTCCTAGACTACGAGAAAAACGTACTGAGTAATACTCAATACGTTTTTCATGCTACAATATTTTATTTAAAAATTCCTTCGTTCGATCAGATTGAGGATTGGTAAAGATTTGGTCTGGTTCTCCTTCTTCGACAATAACACCATCATCCATAAAGATAACACGATCACCAACTTCTCTAGCGAATCCCATTTCATGTGTTACGACGAACATCGTCATTCCTTCTTTGGCAAGTTGTTTCATAACTTCTAGTACTTCTCCCACCAATTCAGGGTCTAATGCAGAAGTTGGTTCGTCAAATAGCATCATTTTTGGCTCCATTGCTAGTGCCCGAGCAATCGCAACCCGCTGTTGCTGCCCACCAGATAACTGCTGTGGATATTGGTCAGCCTTATCAGCTAAACCAACCTTCTCTAATAGCTTCATTGCTCGATTCCTTGCTTCTTTTGTACTTAAATGCCGTACTTTACAAGGAGCAAGCATTAAGTTCTCAATAACTTTTTTATGAGGGAATAGATTAAATTGCTGGAAAACCATTCCTACTTCCGTACGTACCAGATTTATGTTTACCTTTGGGTCATTTAAGTGGTTACCATCAACGATAACGTCCCCTTTCGTTATTGACTCAAGCATATTTAGACAACGAAGGAAGGTGCTTTTTCCTGATCCACTTGGTCCAATTACACAGACGACCTCAGATGGTTGGATTTCACAATTGATCCCTTTTAATACTTTGTTTTTGCCAAAGCTTTTATGCAAATCTTTTACCTCAATCATTGAATATCTAGTCTCCTTTCAATGACTCTTAGAATAAAGGATAATGTAAGTGTAATAGCAAGATAAAATACAGCAACTGTAGTGTATATCTCTACGGCATTAAAATGATTCGCAGCGATCAGTCTCCCTTGAAAAATTAATTCTGGAACTAGAATGACGGATAGGAGCGACGTATCCTTTATACTAATAATAAATTGGTTTCCTAATGGTGGGATCATTCGTTTGAAAGCCTGAGGCCAGATAATATAACGCATTGTTTGACTATGATTTAAGCCGAGAGAACGTCCTGCCTCTGCCTGCCCTCTATCAATTGATTGCACAGCACCTCTGACAATTTCTGCAATATATGCACCTGAATTTAGGGCAATTACAATAATACCGGCAATGATAGATTCAATTTCAAATCCGATAATTAGTGGAAGCGCAAAATAAATCCAAATAGCCTGTACTAATACCGGCGTACCTCGAATGATTTCCACATATACAGTAGATATCCCCTTTATAACCTTATTATTAGCTATTCTACCTAGACCGAATACCCCACCCAATATAAAACCAATGGCTAAGCCAACAACAGAAATCAATAATGTATAATATAACCCTGTAACTAATTCCGGGAGAAAGTCGATTACTTGAAGCCAATTAAATTCAACTGCCACCTTCGTCTCACCTCACTGTCAGAGAAAAACTAAGACCTACAGCGAAGTATAAGCCTTAGTTTTTCTCTACTTCTTTGTTTAGTTATTCTGGCTTTTTACCGAACCATTTTTCATAAATTTCATCGTATTTCCCATTTTCCTTCAGCGTTGCAAGTGCATCATTAATCGCTGTAACTAACTCTCCCTGTCCTTTAGAAATAGCTATACCATAATCTTCTGCTTGGTAAAGATCACCTACAACCTTTAGGTTATCTCCCTTTGTCTTGATATAATAATTAACATTTGGTGCATCATATAAAATAGCATCCGCACTACCATTTTCTACCGCCAAATATGCTTGGTCTAACTGTTCAAATTGACTTGCCTTCGCATTTTTAATATTTTCATTAATATACGTAGCACTAGTAGAACCAAGTCTAGTTGCTATAGTTTTCCCCTCAAGGTCTTCCATACTTTTTATGGAATCATTATCACTGCTGACCCCAATTGCTAAACCTGACTGATAGTATGGATCACTAAAGTCAACCTTCTTTTTTCGGTCTTCCTTTATACTAATACCAGCGACTGCAATATCAAAGGAACCAGTTTGTAGACCAGGGATAATACCATCGAAATTGGTTGTTTCTAATTCTATTTCAAATCCAACTTCATCAGCAATTGCCTTAATTAGTTCAATATCAAAACCTACATATTCACCATCTTCCTTAAATTCAAATGGCACGAACGAAGTATCACTTGCTACTGTATATGTATCTTTTAAACCACTCTCATCAGCATTTTTAGAACTATCGCCTTCTTTTTCTGCATCTCCTTCAGAAGAGCCACAGGCTACTAATAAACTAATAATCCCTAGCATTACGAAAAGGATGCTAAATTGCTTCAGTCTGCTACTATTCATGAATAATCCCCCTCAGTTAGTAAAAAATGACTGCCACTTATTCATAGTATCAAAGATAAGATTTTTTAAAAAATTCTAAATTTAGGGATAACGTCGAAAGAAATCGCCTCATGTAACATCTCGTGATAATAGTCAGAAAATGCGTATGTATAGTAGAAATAGCTTGCAAATACTGCAATACATTAAAAAATTCATACCTACGTATATAAAGTAAAACTTCAATCAGTTAGTGGTTTGCTTATCCCATACTGATTGTTCGTACCACAAAGGTATGACCTAAAAGCCTTTGAACCAATCGGATATTTACTGGCAGTCCATTGACACTTACCCATATTGGCTTCATTTTATTGCTGAAAATGGGGGGATTACTGCCAGTTATATGTGGGATAAATCCCCTTAGTGTTTGTATGACGAGCTATCATTCTCTATTGCTTTATATAATTACAGAACCTATATTTACCCATATAAGCTATACAATATTTTAAAAATGAAAGGCTATCCAACGAGTAATTATTACACGTCAAATAGCCTTTTCTATTGTTTCATTATTCTCCTAATACAGTTTTAGCGATTTTCTTATCTAAATCTTCAAAGTCATGATATGAAATGGTTTCATATAATTCCTTTCTTGTTTGCATGTCGTTCACACCATCTTTTTGTGTTCCTTCTTCTTTAATTAATTGAAAGATACGTTCATATGCCTTTGCTGCCACCCTTAAAGAAGTAACTGGATATATCACCATCTTAAAGCCCATACGCTGAAACTCATCAGCTGTTATATAAGGCGTTTTCCCAAACTCGGTCATATTCGCTAATAAAGGTACACTTATTCTTTCAGCAAACAAGCGGAATTCTTCATCTGTTTGTAGTGCCTCAGGGAAAATCGCATCTGCACCTGCATGAATATAAGCCTCTGCTCTTTCAATTGCTGCATCCAATCCTTCATTTGCTCGCGCATCTGTCCTTGCAACAATTACTAAAGATGGTGCTACCTTTTTAATCGCTTGTATTTTCTGTTCCATTTCTTCCTTGGTTACTAGCTGTTTTCCATTTAAATGACCACACTTTTTGGGTAACTGTTGATCTTCAATTTGAACTGCAGCTACATTTGCCTCAAACATTTCTTGTGCAGTTCGCGCAACATTCAACACACCACCAAATCCTGTATCAATATCAACGAGTACAGGTAAATTCGTAGCACGGATGAGGTCTCGTGCCCTATCCGCTATCTCTGTGGAAGTAACCATACCAAGATCAGGTAATCCTTTACTTGCTGTATATGCTCCTCCTGATAAGTATAAGGCAGAGAAGCCAGCATCTTTAGCAACAAGTGCTGCCATTGCATCATGTGCTCCAGGAATTTGTAAAATCGATTCTGCTTGCATCAATTCCTTGAATTGATTAGCAAGTTCTATCTGTGTTTTTGGTTGATCGACAATCCATGCCATACGTGATGTCCTCCTTCTTACTTCACCAATAATTCCATAAATTCATTAACATTCATGGCAGTAAGCTTTTTATAATCATAGCTCACAGCTTCAATCTGCTTTAATTGCTTGCTAGCATATTGTGTTGCCATGTTTTGGGCATATTTTTCGAGAATCTTTGGCACCGCTTCTTCTCTACGGAAACGATGTCCTAATGGGTATTCACAATCCACTTGTTCTGTCGAAGTTCCATCCTTAAAATGTACTTGAACAGCATTTGCTATGGATCGCTTGTTAGGATCTAAATAATCTTTAGTATAATTTTCGTTCTCGGAAACTACCATTTTTTCACGTAACATATCTACTCGAGGATCAGCTGCAACGTCATCTTCATAGTCTTCTGCAACAATATTCCCTTTTAATAAACCGATGGCAGTTATATATTGAAGGCAATGGTCACGGTCAGCCGGGTTGTTTAAAGGACCTTTTTTGTCAATTATACGAATTGCAGATTCATGGGTCGTAATAGTAATGTGATCAATCTCGTCGATGCGCCCCTTCACTTCTGGATGTAGCTTTACAGCTGCTTCAGCCGCCGTTTGGGCATGAAATTCAGCGGGATACGATACTTTAAATAATACATTTTCCATCACATAGCTATCGAATGGTTGTTTAACAGTTAGCTCTTGCTTATTAAACAGCACATCTTGAAAGCCCCAACCAGGAGCACTGAGAGCAGTCTTATATCCCATTTCTCCCTTTACAGCCATCATTGCTAGACGAACTGCTCGACTGGTTGCATCCCCTGCAGCCCAAGATTTCCGAGAACCAGTATTTGGCGCATGGCGATAAGTACGTAAGCTTGAATTGTCAATCCATGCATTAGATAATGCATTAATGATCTCTTCACGATTTCCACCAAGCATCTTCGTGACAACCGCTGTTGTGGCAATCTTTACAAACATTACGTGGTCAAGTCCAACGCGGTTCAAGCTGTTTTCTAATGCCAGTACGCCTTGAATTTCATGAGCTTTAATCATTGCTTCCAATACATCATGAACGTTTAATGGTTCCTGTCCTTTAGCTAGTCGCTCTTGACTTACAAAGTCTGCAACTGCAAGTATTCCACCTAAGTTGTCAGAAGGATGCCCCCATTCTGCTGCTAACCATGTATCATTATAATCTAACCAACGAATGATCGCTCCAATATTGAATGCGCCTTGAACCGGATCAAGGACATGAGAGGTTCCTGGTACCCTTGTGCCATTTGGAACAACTGTTCCAGGTACGATAGGTCCTAAATGCTTGGTGCATTCTGGGTAGTTTAACGCAAGGATCCCACAACCAATCGTATCAATGAATACATAATGAGCGGTTGAATAAGCTTCCTCGCTCGTAATCTCTTTATTTAATACATATTCAGCAATTTCCTCTAAAAGTGCATCCGTTTTCTTCTGTTCATCAACTTTCAACATAATTTTTCTCCCTTTCTCTCACTGATAGCTAGTATTAATCGATAACCTTCTTAATAACTTTCTCCAATATAATTTACACGAGGACGGAATAAACGATTATTATTATGCTGTTCAATAACATGTGCAGCTAAGCCAGCCGTCCGCGCACTAAAGAAAATCGGAGTATATAACCCTATAGGTATTCCTAACATCCAATACACTGGGGCAGCATAGTAATCCAAATTAGGGTATAGCCCTTTTTCTTCTCGCATTACCTTCTCACCAGCTTCACACATTTCAAGTAGCAATGAATCCCCTTTTTTATCGCATAACTGTTTTAGAGATTCCTTCATTACTAATGCTCTTGGGTCCATTTTTTTCATATATACTCGATGTCCAAATCCCATAATCTTTTCTTTTTTCATCAGCTTTTTCTGTAGTAGTTCTTCGAATTCTCCAACAGACTTTGCCTCATTTAACATGTACATAACTGCTTCATTTGCCCCTCCGTGAAGATTTCCCTTCAAAGAAGCAACGCCACCAGTCAATGCACCATATAAATCAGAATTTGTTGAGGCTATAACCCTTGCAGTAAATGTTGAATTAGGCATTTCATGCTCACTATATAATAGAAGCGAGCGATCAAAAATCTCTGCCTCCCAAGCTTCTGGTTCTTCCCCTGTAATCATATACAAGAAGTTAGCACTATACGAAAGCTCTTGGTTCGGCTGAACTGCTTCTTGGCCATGGATTAGCCGGTAACTATTTACAGTAATCGCAGGAAGATTACCTAATAACGCATATGCCCTACGCTTATTTGCTTCTAGGGACCGATTTTCTATATCCTCATCATACCCAGAAAGCGCTGACAAACCTGTCCGTAATCCATCCATTGGATGTGTTTGTTTTGGTAATAAAGCTAATAGCTTCATCACATCAGTCGGTATATCGTAATTCGTTGTTAATTCCTTTTCCAATACTAACTTCTCTGTTGAATCGGGAAGCGTACCATTAAGCAGGAGATGCACAATATCAATGTAATCATTACTCTTAGATAGTTCTATCAGTTCATGGCCACGAATAATTATTTTTTCCTGTTCTGTATCAAGGAAGGAAATAGCAGTTTCTGAAGCTATTACCCCATCTAAACCCGGAACATACTTTTCTTTCGTACTCATATACATCCTCCTTTAAGATAATTCATTGTTTAATAGTTCAGTAATTTCATTATATTCTATAGTTCTATTATAAAATTGAAATGAAAATTAGAAAAATATATAATTTTAATTATTAGCCATAATTTTTTTCTATATCAAGCATAAAATTAGGAGAGATTCTGAAATGAAAATACAGGATTGGGAAATGCTTGCAACCTTATATGCTACAGAAAATATTACTCAAGCGGCACATCGCCTGTTCTTATCACAGCCTACGCTAACATCTCGATTAAAAAAACTCGAAAACTATTATGGTGTGCAACTAATTATTCGAAAGCAAAGAGGAATCACCTTTACACCTGAAGGGGAGCAATTAGCACAGCATGCCAAGAAAATGCTTTATGAACAGCGAAAAATTGAAGAGCGGCTACATAATATGAAGGAACAAGTAGCTGGTACGATTAGAGTTGGCGTTTCTAACTTTTTTGCTTTAAATAAAATGCCAAAATTACTACGATTATTTAAGCAAAGCTATCCGAATGTTGAATTTCAAGTAGTCACTGGCTGGAGTAGCGAAATGCATCGGCTGATCCTCAATAATGATGTCCACATTGGTTTTATCAAAGGTGATTATGTGTGGAACGAAAACAAAGACCTGCTTTATGAGGAAGAAATTTGTATTGCCTCACCATGGGATTTTACATGGAAAGATCTCCCTGATTTACCACGAATTGACTATTATACAGATGAAAAAATGAGAAGCATTGTAGATCAATGGTGGTATAGCAATTACAAACAAACGCCAAATATAAATATTCAAGTTAGTCAAGTCGAAACATGTAAAGAAATGATTATTAATGGATTAGGCTATGCGATTTTAGCTAATTTAGTTGTCCGCCCCTACCCAGAACTAATTATCAAACCGTTACAGCATCCTTCAGGTAAAGCAATCACTCGAAAAACATGGATGTATTATCATGAGGATACATTACAGTTGAACATCGTTCATGCCTTTGTTCGTTTTATTCAAACACTGGATGTAAAAGCATTATAAGTCAGATAAGCTATCAAACATCGTAGCTAAAAAGCATTTGAATGGATTACTTAAATACTACTTATTCATACCATATTACATTGCAACACTTAAAATCAATCTGTTTTTTGTCACTACGCAGTATCATTCTAATCCGCTTACGAATAAAACAACAAATTACTCTCTGTCACAAATATCTCTTCATTATCGTCTTGAATTATAAGGTGATACTTCAATCCGTGGGAATTTTTTTATCTCCTACGAATGGTTAGTACCACAAGGGTATGGCCTAAAGGCCCTAGAACTAATCGGACATTTAGCTGGCAGCTGTTCCCACACTTATCCATATTGGTTTCACTTTATTGCTTGAAAGTAAAGGCTTACTGCCAGTTATATGCGGGATAAAAAGAGATAATAGGAGGTTATTTCATGGTTCAAAAATGGGATGTTGTTATTGTTGGAGGAGGATTAGCAGGCTACGTAGCGGCCAATTTTTTAGCTAAAACACCTTTGAACGTGTTACTGTTAGAGAAAGCAAAGCAGGTTGGAGGACGTGCAAGAACAGATATAATCAATCATCAATTATTTAATTTAGGCCCTCATGCTCTTTATAAAAAAGGAATGGCCCGAACTATATTAGAGGAATTAAACATTACGCTTGAAGGAAACACGCCAAAACTAGGTGGTATCTTAATTGAAAATAATACGAAATATGTAGCGCCATTCTCCCCACTTGGACTCTTCAAGACCACTTTTTTGAATTGGAAAGAGCGCAAGGAATGGGTGTCTATATTGATAAAAATAAAAAATCCCAACCGTGATGAATTAGACACCAAGACTTTCCACGAATGGGTTCACCAATCTACCAATTCAGAGAAAGTCCGCTCATTACTTTATATTATAGGCAGATTAGCAACATACTGCCATGCTCCTCATAAAGTTAGCGCATATGTTGTTATCTCTCATATCCAGTATGCTATAGGAGGTGTCACTTATTTAGATGGCGGATGGCAAACAATGATTGATCAACTTCATAATCAAGCAGTTATCTCAGGAGTGGAAATCCAAACAAAGTCAAACATGAAGCAAATTGTCAAAAATAAATCTGATCAATTTCAGTTAACGCTGTCCAATGGGGATTGTCTTCAAACGAAACACGTACTCTATACAGGAGCACCAGATAATTTAAACAACGTAATAGCCGAATCATTCCCCTATCTCCAAAGAAATTTCCTAGAAGAAATCGTACCCGTAAAAGCTGCAACTTTAGATGTTGCATTAGAGAAACTCCCTAAGCCAAAACAATTATTTGCTATGGGAATAACAACCCCCTACTATTATTCTGTTCATTCAAAATATGCTAGGCTTTCCCAAAGTGGACAGTGTACAATCCTTCACGTTCTTAAATACCATCATCCAGATGAAAGGTTATTTGGGAGACAAGAGCAAACTCACCTTGAAGCGTTCTTAAACAAAATACAACCAGGCTGGCAAGAATATGAAGTGGCACGTAGGTTTCTACCGCAAATAACCGTGAATTACCGTCTACCTCAAGTTGGGGAAAGGAAAAATTTCTGCCAATCTGAAACTCATATTTCCGGGTTATTTATTGCTGGTGACTGGGCATCACCAGATTCTATACTATCAGAGGGTGCTGTTGAGAGTGGAAAACAAGCAGCCATTGAAATTATGCAAAAAGAAGGAAGGTCATCTCATGCAACTTAATAATGAAGCGTATCGACTCTATCAACCTTTGTTATTTTCATTAGGTTACCGAATGCTAGGTTCAGTTGTAGATACGGAGGACATTGTACAGGAAACCTTCCTACGTGCCTATCAAATCAAAGATCAGAAGATTGAAAACAAAAAAGCTTATCTTTGTAAAATGATGACCAACCGTTGTCTGGATTTTTTAAAATCTGCAAAAAAAAGACGAGAAGTGTATATTGGGCCATGGAACCCTGAGCCTTTATTCTTTTTTAGTGACATGCACGATCACCCCTCAGAAGCTCTACTACAAAAAGAAGGATTAAGTATTGCTTATTTACGAATGATGGAGCAGCTGTCTCCTCACGAACGAGCCGTTTTACTATTGCGTGAGGTATTTGACTTTTCTTATCGAGAGATTTCTACCATCGTAGAAAAGACGGAGGATAACTGCAGAAAACTATATAGCCGTTCAAAGCAAAAAATCTCAGCTGTAGAGAACGAAAGCTTACATTATGAGAGAAATAAAGACGTTGTCAACCGTTTTCTCAAAGCCTTCCACATACAAAATACGAGTGAACTGCTTGAGCTAGTATCGGATAAAGTTACCTTGTATTCAGATGGTGGAGGGAAAGTCAAAGCCGCTGTTCGTCCAATTCGAACACGTACGAAGGTTTTAGCATTTTTAATTGGTATAAGAAAAAAGACCACAGAAGACTATTACTACGAAATCAGAAGCGTCAATGGTCAACCCTCTCTCATCAATTATATGAATGGTACCATTCATAGTACGGTCAGTTTCTATATTCTTCATCGTACAATTAAAGAAATTTATATAACGATGAATCCTGATAAATTGAAACTTCAATCCGCAGGGGTTTTGTTTACCCGCTGATTGGTAGTACCACAAAGGTATGACCTAAAGGCATCACTCTATTCCCAAAGCGTGCAAACCTAATACTTTACAAATTCCAAACAAAAATCTGCCCTAGAAGCAAGCTTTCCCATGGGCAGATTTTTTGAAGATTACTATCAGCGTGTAAAGATCTATCGAACATTTATACTTAATGATCACACTTCCATAATACGCGACGCGATTTAACGGACATGTCTTATTTAAATACTTTAAATATCTTTAATATCTATAATTAATCCAAAAAAATATATAAGCAGGTTATTTTCTGGCAATAAAGACATATAAAGAGTCTGTTGGAAAGAATTTTTGTATTATATCCATTCCAGCATTTGTTATTTCTTGTTCCATTATTGATGAGGAAATTCTCGGTGGACCATCATTAACATGATCTAGCTTCTCTATTTCAACACATACAAAATAACCAGATTCTTTAAGGACACGTTTTATTTCCTGCAACGTTTTGGATATCGTTTTCGTCTCATGTAATACTAATGAAGCAAGGACAATGCCTATAGAATCATTTGATAGTCGAATATGATCAATGTCCGCTTGCATAGCCTTAATATTTGTAAGGTTCTCCTCTTGCGCTTTAGTATTTATAATTTCTAGCATATTTGGATCTCTATCTAGTGCGTATACAGGGCTGTCAACCGCTTTAGCTGCTGGAATTGTTAAATATCCAGTTCCTGCACCTAAATCTAATATTGTATCCGTTCTCGTCATTGGGAGTAAATTCAACAGCTTTTCTGGAGGTAGGTCCTCCCTCCTTTTAGATCCATCTAAAAATTCTATTTTTCTTGTGAAATTTTCCTTTTCTTTCGAATTACATTTGTGTTCCTTCATTCATAGCCTCCTTTATATAACACTTAATACAAAATCATCAGCAATCCCATATTGACAAAGCTTATAAAGTGAAATGTCAACCAGTTGGTTTTTTGTTTATCCCCCGCTTACCAATTTTGGATTCTCTTTGGGGTATTACTGCTAGTTATATGTGAAAGAAAACTAATTTGCTGACAATGCTGCTTTAGAAGTCTTCTTCCATTAACGCTGCATTGACTCCTAATGCAGCTTTACTACCTTCTGCTGCAGCAATAATTAATTGAGTTGCCCCAGCTAATAACGTGTCCCCGCTTGCATATACACCTTCCACATTTGTTCTTCCAAAGCGATCTACTTTTATCCCTCCTTGATCGTTGAATTCACAGTCTAAGTCTCGACCAATGGATGACGCTTGTTCCCATTCTGGTGTAACAAATCCTCCTTCTCGTGTAATGCTCTCACCACCAGCAAAGGTAATCCCTTTTAAATACCCATGATCCCCTTGCAATGAGGTAATTTCTTGCTCATATATGATAATGCCCTTGCTGTTTAATTGATTTTTTTGTTCCACCGAAAGGATTTGCTTGCCATTTGTACATACAATCAGATCTTTACTCCAATTAAAGACCACTTTAGCCATATGGAAAGCTCTGTTATTTTCAGCTATTAGAGCCAATGGTCGATCCCTTAATTCCCAACCATCACAAAATGGACAACTAAATATACTGGTGCCATAAAACTGATTTACTTGAGCTATATTGGGTAAGGTTTCTTTCAGTCCAGTCGCTAAAATAATCTTTTTAGCTTTGTAAACCTCGCCGTCATCTGCTTTGATTGTGAATACCTGTTTATATTTATCCACCTGTAAAACACGTTGTTTTTTGATGATAACATTTGGATACTTACTTAATTCCTCTCGTGCAATTTGTTTGAACTCTAACGGATGAATACCGTCCCGTGTGATAAAGCCATGGGACTCGTTCGTAACGGCGTTTCTCGGTTTATTATCATCAAATAAAATCGTTTTGCGCTTAGACCTTCCAAGCATCAGTGAGGCATTAAGCCCAGCTGGACCTCCGCCGATAACAATACAGTCTAACAGCATCTAAATCATCCCCATTCCCTTTTTATGATTATTTCTTGACCAACAAACAAATAGCTACGAATTTAGCTTTAATTCTTCTGATCATTAGCTGTGTAGTTCACAGCTTCTTTTATCCCCCTCCATTAAATCTATTCTAGATATATAATATCTATAATTTGTATTATATATTAGCACGCCATTAAATGAAACGCAAACGAATTTTTCATCTAGGATGAAATTAAAATCGTTATCCCCAAAGCCGAATAATAAAATAAATGTTCATACGAGGTGCAGTCAAAATACGTAGACTTTTTGACAAAGAAGATCGCTTCTCAAGGCCTTCCTTATCCTACGGGAAAAGTCCAGTTGAAGATCTCGCAGAAAAGTGATCTTTGCTTTCCTAAGAACCTAAAGCTGTGCCCCGGAAAGAAAGCTCTTTCCACGAGCACGGCCACAGCTAACTTGGTAAAGAAAAACACGTTACCACGTGAATCTTCGGACTCGTACTGTTCCCGCCGGAGTTTCGCTTATTTCAGGTGCTAAAGGAATGATTCTAATCAAAAAACGAAAAGATAATTAATTTCAACTAAATTATCTTTTCGTTTTTTATTGTTTCTTCCTTCTTTTGTCTCAGCCTCTTCAACTTGTAAATAAACCCTTGGTTTACTACAAGCTTTTTTGTATATGAGCAGGCGAACGCCCAAGTCTTCTCGTGCAAACCACCCTGTGGGGGCTGGAATCGCCCGTTTTTCCGCAGAAGTTTTCTATTATTCGCTGCCCTAAACTGAAAAGAAGCTTCTTCATGTTAATACACTGTTCCCGAAAGATATGTTTCTCTGTATACTGGAGAGATTAATAACCCATTCGTTCTTTAATTCTCGCTGCATTAGATTTAGAGGTCAACATCTCTAATAATATGAACGCCACCTCTATGGCAGTTCCTGGATTAGATGAAGTAATTATATTTTCATTAACGACAATTCGATCTTTGGATACCTGTACACCATATGTAGCTAATTGCGCTAATCGTTTGCTAGTTGGAAAATTATACGTAGTAGCCTGACGATTGTGTAAAATCCCACTATGCGCAAGTGCTAAAGAAGCTACACAAATAGCGGCAATGGGTTTTTGATGTGCATTAAAATGTTGTATTATTTCTTGAAATGTTTTACTAAAAGCATCGACATAAAAATTCGCTTCTTCAAAGCCTCCAGGAATTGCTAATGCATCAAATTCAGTTAAATCAATTTCTTCAACTAGCTTTTCTGGTGTAACCTGAAAATTCCATGTTGCTTGCAGCGTTGGATGAAGCCCGACTGAAGTAACGGCTGTCGATCCATCACCTTCTAATTGATTCCAACCAAGTACATCTGTAAAAACACTTGCTTCGTAAGCCTCAAAGCCATCTGCAAGTAATAATAATACCTTTTTCATAAGAAGTCCCTCCTTTATTTCTTCACTTAAGTTTAATTAATTTCCATGACTACTTAAATAGATATTGAACGGTATTTAGTTGAATTTTCCTTTGTTTTAATGGATAATTTAATTAAATACTTTATATAATTAGGAGAATTTATGGACCACATCGATTATGAAATTTTAAAGCAGCTCGAGCAGAATGCAAAAATGACCACAAAAGAAGTCGCTGCTCATGTACATCTATCTGCACCTGCAGTAGCTGAGCGCATTAAAAAACTCGAAGATCAACAAATTATTACAGGCTATCAAACATCGATTGATGTAAACAAGCTTAATCGTTCCATTATTGCGCTTGTATTATTTAAATCCAACGACTGTAAGAGGCTGGCACAATTTTGCTACAACCATCCTGATGTACTGGAATGCTACCGAGTTGCCGGTGAAATCAGCTATATTGCTAAAGTAGCAACACAATCAGTAGAAACCCTTGAAAAATTTATTGATCAATCTATGACATATGGGACACCATCTACAAATATTGTAATGTCTGAGCAAAAAAATTCAGTTTTATAAGATGGTACACGCATTCCTACTTTTCTATATAAACAAATGCTTAGCTACAACATTAAAATCTTAAAGATGTTTAGAATAAAGTGGAACTCCAGTCAGCTGGAGTTTTGTATATCTCTCCACTGATTATTCGTACCACAAGGGTATGACCTAAAGGTCTTTGAACCAATCAGACATTTATTGGCAGTCGAGCCCGCACTTATCCTTATTGGTTTGACTTTATTAGGCTTACCGCCAGTTATATGTGACATAAATTTGGAATAGTGCATGTTGAGGAGCAGCCATTTTAATGGTACGATTAAAATCACTTGTAGATAATGATACTCTATAATAACTACAATATGTACAGGAGGAAACAATGAAATATTCGAAGGCTACAAATTATGCATTACACACAATGGTATATTTACTCCTCTTACCTAGGGGTAGCACAATCGGCGTTCAGCCCTTAGCAGAAATACAAAAGCTTTCTCCGAGCTATCTTTCGAAGATCTTAACCAAGCTTGCTAAAGGTGGGCTCATCGAGTCAACTCCAGGTGTCAATGGTGGATATAAAATTTCTAAGCCAAAAAACGAAATCTCATTTCTCGATGTCATTAGAACAATTGAAGGTTTTTCAAGTTTATTTCATTGCTCGTTAAATCATCAAGAAGATTGTCTAATCGAAAATGTGATGATGAAAGCAGAACAAAACATGAATAGCGAATTAGACCAAACGTACCTCATTGATATTGCCAATAAAGCAAATGATGAAATGGTTCGTTATATAAATGAACGAGCTAATAAATAATTTTACAGCCATAAATAAAGTAAACCTTCAATCAATTGGGGATATTGTTTATCCCGACGATTGTTAACGGAACCCATTGATTAGACATTTACTGGCAGTCGACCTCCCACTTATCCATATTGGTTTCACTTTATTGCTTGAAGTCGAGGGTATTATTGCCAGTTATATGCGCGATAAATGAAATTAGGAAGCTCTAACTATGGTTTAGGATTGGTTCGTTCCTCTTGCTAGCACTATCGGATCTCACCAAAGGAGTCTGCGTTACTTCCATAGATAGCGTAGTTCGTTGTTCTCTAGAACCTACTCCACTTCCTACGATTAATAGGTAAAGTCATCGTCAAATGACTTTACCCATCTTTAATCTTAATATGTTTCTCTTAAACACGTTCGGGATTACCGTTTTGCGAGATAATATACTGCTGATACCGCGTGATATAAGCCTGCGTACATTCTACTGTTAAGCGTGTGCCATTTTCTTCATAGTTCGTAGTGATCACATTTGCCTGTTCGTTTAGATTTGCTACGATCTGCCCCTGATCAAATGGAATAAGCATCTCGCATTGGATTAAATCTTTAAAGATCTCCCGATTAATTACTTCTATTAATTCATGAATACCAACCCTTTGCTTTGCTGAAAGAGATACCTTATTCTCTTCTACTGCTGGTATGTCTACGTCGATTATATCTCCTTTATTTAAAGCATAAATAATTGGAACGTTTTCAACACCTAAGCTCAATAGTGTTTGCTTCGTAACCTCCATTAAATTTTCATGATTCGGTTCTGAATAATCAACGACATGAATAATTAAATCAGCTTCTACCACTTCCTCTAAAGTAGAACGGAATGCCTTTACCAAATGATGAGGGAGTTTACTAACAAAACCTACTGTATCTGTCAGCAGAAAGGATTTGTTAGCAGGCATAGGAATCTTCCTTACCGATGTTTCCAATGTCGCAAATAGCATATCTTTTTCAAAAACCTGTTTATTTGAAGAGGGGTTAAACTGTTCAACCATAGCATTCATAATAGTTGATTTTCCAGCGTTCGTATAGCCGACTAAGGACACAACTGGAAGACCACTTTGTTGACGCTTCCTCCGCTGTATGCCTCGCTGAGCCACTAACTCCTCTAGCTCTTTATTTAATACTGCAATTTTCTCTTCAATCTTACGACGGTCAAGCTCAAGCTTTGTTTCTCCAGACCCTCTATTATTTAATCCCACTCCGCCACCTTGTCTACCTAAATCTTCATTCTGACCAATTAGGCGTGGGAGCATGTACTCAAGTCTTGCCACTTCCACTTGTAGCTGTGCTTCTCTTGTTTTTGCCCGTTCTGCAAAAATATCTAGAATTAACATCGTACGGTCACTAACGACTATTCCCAGCTTTTCCTCAAGAACACGTATTTGAGATGCTGTCAACTCATCATTAACAATAATCACCTCTGCATCCTTCCTCTGGATCAGTTCATGCAATTCTTCGATTTTTCCTTTCCCAAGATAATGCGCTTTATGAATACGAGCTAACTTCTGCGTTAGCTCTCCCACTACTTCGATATGACGTGCAGCGGCCAGTCCTGCTAATTCCTCCATAGAATACGCAAAACCCTCCGATTGATTTTTAATATCTACACCTACATTAATTGCTTTTTTCATATTAACATTCCCTTCCATTCTCTCTTAAAATTAAAAATCACAGGTCTTCTACCTGTGATGGAAAAGTAAATGGATGGAATCAAAAAATGCATAAATCCTTATTGGCTCGTTTCACACAAAAAATACAATTCACCAACAATAGTAAATATTGTATGAACAGTCAAGGTCAAGAAAGCTATTTAATTTGCATGTACTGACTATTTTTTAATACAAGAAAAAGAGGGTTGAATCGTCCCCTCTTTGGCAAAAACACCGTATAACAAAGGCTTCCTTAAAAATAGACAGACCCATTCCATTTACTCCACACACAAGCAGAGTCTTTGACCATATTCAGTTAACGGTTCAAAGCTTGGAAACGTAGTCTGATAATATACACAAGGAAAACCTCCGTTCATTTAAGTTAACTTTATTATACAGATGAAATGTAAATACTTCAAGCGTTTACAAAATATTCTGGATGCCCCCCCATTTTAATAGCTATTTTCATTTACAAAGTAACTACTTACAAATCACTATCAATTCGTGTACGATTACTATAAGCAGCTCTCAAAGGAGGATGTAACCATGAAGCAAAAAAATTGGATAGGAGTGCTGTTATTTTCTACAGGTATTATAGTCAGCTTTTTCTTAAGTTCTCAGGCATTTAAAGATACATACCACATCGTTTCCTTCTATTCTAACGGGAAACGTGATTATGCAATTGATTGGGTGAATTTCGTACAGCGGGTTATTCCTGCTATTGTCATAGGCTTCATCTTTATCGGACTATCTGAAGTTATCAAATTACTGGATAAAATTAACAGAAGAAGGAGCTAATCCTAAACAAATGGTGAATAATAAAGTGAAACTTTAATCCGTGTGGGTTTTTGTTTATCCCACACGGATGGTTCGTACCACAAGGGTATGACCTAAAAGCCTTTGAACCAATCGGACATTTACTGACAGTCGATCCACCACTTATCCATATTGCTTGGAGCGGGGGCTTGCTGCCAGTTATATGTGAGATAGATTTATACATGATACCATCTCTTCCTGGAATGGTAAAAAACTCTTTGTTCTAAATCAATATATATTGCATAGTGTATAGAGTGTGTGAAATAAAAGCAGTTAGAGAAATGAAAAAAGTTGTCCCATTCTATCTAATAAAGTAAAATTTCAATCCTTGGGGGTTTTGTTTATCTCACACGAATGATTCTTACCACAAATGTATGACCTAAAGGCCTTTGAACCAATCAGACATTTACTAGCAGGTAACAATAGTTGTTTTTTATTGCTTGAATCAGGGATTTTACTACCAGTTATATGTGGGATAAAACCAAAGATAGAAAAAGATTCAACATAGGATTCTACACTATTCTGTTTCATGTTACAGTAAATAAAAGGAGATGAAAAAATGAAGAATCTGAAGTGGGTACTGTTTTGTCTTATCACAAGCATCGTGATTGTTCTTTGCCTCGGAACTACAACTATATTTGCTAATTCGAATGAAACGTCTTCAAAAGACACTACATCAAAAAAGGCTCCTGATTTACCATCTACTCAAGAATCTACAGAAATTGATCCTGCTGGATATTGGACAGAGGAAAAAATGAAAAATGCTACTCCTGCAGATGAAAAGCTTCCTAAAGAAAACAAACCAGCCCCAAACGAATATGATAATACTGAAAGCGAGAAACCTGGTAATGCATCCGATCCAGTTGGACCAAAGCATGCGACTATAAATGTAGTCGTTCCCTCGACAGCTGGCAAAGTATTTTTTTCCTATCAAGGAAATGATTATGTATGTTCCGCTTCAGCAATCAATAGCGATGCCAAGAACCTTATCATTACTGCTGGACACTGTGTTCATGGCGGAAGTGGGGAAGGTTGGCATTCTAATATTGCTTTTGCTCCAGCTTATTATGATGGGGATTTACCGTATGGACTATGGAATTGGCAAGAGGCACGCACTTTCAATGGTTGGATAAACGATAGTAACTTTAGTTATGATCAAGCATTTGTTACTGTTAGACCGAGTAACGGAGAAAACCTAATCCATGTAGTCGGAGGAAATGGTCTTTCTTATGGCTATAGTCCAGAACAACAGAATGTTCGTATTTTCGGCTGGCCAGCAGAGGATCCGTATGATGGTGAAAGACCATATTATTGTGATGGTGACACATATAAACGCCTGTTTAGTAGTGATGCTTATATGAATTGTGATATGAATGGTGGTGCAAGTGGTGGCCCATGGTTAAGGGAAATCATAGATGAGGACCTCGGATATGTTTTCGCAGTCACATCACGAAGATCTACCTCTGGAACACCTCGTTTGTATGCAACTCCAAATTCACAAGCAGTAAAGGATATGTTTGATTTAATGGATTAAGCGATAACATTTTCAAAAAAAGAATATTCCTATAAAAGAAGTGGAACACACTTTTGTTCCACTTCTTTTTAGGTATTAAGCTATCTTCCCCAATTAACTACGTACATCATAGTGGCAATTATATCTGGTTATATTTGCAAATTTTTGTTGCTGATTAACAATCGCAAAACCATTTTTGAGGTAAAAGCCTAGAGCATCATCATCCGTTTCTACAGTGATAATGGACGGCTTTAATTCCTCCATCATGTAAGCAATCATTGTACTGCCAATACCAGACTTTTGCAGATTTGCTCGAACTGCTATATCTTTAATAACTGCGTGACATGTATCTTCATCATAGCTTACAATAATGACTCCCACCATGTGCCGATCGTCTCTATAGCCAAATGCTAGTATCGTAGGTTCATTTATATATCGACGTACTCTAGCGGCTAGCTTTTCCTGGGTAGGCATGTATACACTTTCCTTCAATATTTCTAGTACCTCAGATTCTTCCAGCTCTTCTTTTATACCATGAAAGCTAGTAATTACAGTCACCATCCCTTTTATATCGATTGTTTTTCATAACCAATAGCGGATTCCTATAAGGTTATACTTCCTCGATAACAGGGTTCGGTTTTTTCTGTGTTTCAAACACCGTTCCCCCCCACCTCAACCTTTTTCATTTTACCGTTTCAGGAATATAAACATTTCTTCGGTATCCAGCCAATTTCTCCATTATCGTTTTTAATTAAGGTATAGCCTGAACAATCATTATTGATAACCTTTATGATTTCACCTTGCTGAACAGATAAAAAAGTTGTACTTATATCATTATTACTTATTAGTTGATTGTTATTTCTCGTAATGAACTCATTCTTTACCCACTGTGTTATTCCAAGTTCTATATTTTTGCAATGTGTAAAGAATGGCTCCTCTTTAATTATTTCAAGCTCATAATTCGGATATGTAACAGTGCCTACTCTAGCCGTTGTGTCTTGATGAGATTGTTGAATCATTGCCATTTCTTGTAGTTCATCTACAAATGTAAAAGAAATTTGCTCTCCATCCACCACTAAAGCATTAAGCTGTCCTTCGCGTTTAATTTGATTCCCACCATCAATAGCTATGATTCGTTTATCTAAATCAATTAATGGATTATTTGAACATATCGATTGCGTTGTGTAATTCACGACTGGCCAATGTCCAACAATAACTGTTTTATCCGCACGGTGTCCCTTTTCATAAAAAGCAGGCATAGACAAAGCATTTTCTATAGTCGTAGACTGCCAATTGGGAATATCCTCAATCCCAGCATGAATAATGATAAAATGCTCTGTTTCATAAGCGATGGGAAGAGCTTCTAACCAATCAATTTCATTTTTATAATGCGTACGATAAAATTTACTCAGATCCTTAAGACTATGAAAATCAGCTAGTGATTTATCTTGTTTTTTCAGCATTTCGTTTAAGATTGAATTTGGTTGCTTCTTCATATAATTTTTAATGCCTTCGACTTCATTAAATACATAGTTTATTAATATATCACAATTACCTTTTGTTACATATACACGTTCCAATTGAGCCGTTAAGGAAGTGAGAAAATCGATTACGCCTAGACTGTCTGCTCCCTTTTCACACATATCTCCATTAATAAACAGATAATCTTCTGGCGTATATGCTATTTTATCTAATAATTTCTGCAACAACTGTAAATTCCCGTGAATATCTGATATAACGATCATTCTCCTATTTTTATCGAGTGCTAACTTGCTTGCATTCATCATTTTTGTAATCCCCTATTCTAGCTAATCACAGGTTTTTGTATTTTGATTTATCATTAGTGTATCATATTCTATGTAGCAAGCATCTGCAAAAAAAGAATGTTAAAGGGGACTATTAGGTCCCCTTTAATCATAATTACCTTTTCTTCGTCACCTTTCCTTTTAAAATAAATATTCCGTTGCTAGAATTACAGTTCGGACAACCTTCCTGTTTTAGCTGTTCAATTGTTTTGTATCTCCCTGTATACCCTACACGATATTTTTCTCCACAATGCTTGCAGCTATAGATACGTTCTGACTGCTTCAACTCTCCAGTATAGATGGGATCTGTATAAAAAGTACGCCAGTTATCTGCAATATGTGTAGCTGCTGTCGTTTTTAAAATAAGCATTTGGCTCTGGTTTGCTATCATTTGAGCACCCACATAGGAATTAAAATTTGGATATGTGGCAACAATACTCAATCCCATTTGAACAAACAAACGATTCATTTCTAACATAAATTCGGGTGACTTATGTGCAAAAGATAAAAAGATTTGCCGTCCTTGGTTACTTTTCAATGCTTGGATACCTCTAGCTAGGAATAACCCCAGTCCGTTTAGCGTATAAGGTGGATCTGTAAAAAAGCAATCGTATGACGCTACATACGTTTTGCCTAACGGGTACCGCATATCATGCTCTATACATGTGATTGGTAAGCCTTCTTTTTCTGTGAAATCACTGATGAATTGAAGAAAGCGACAATCAATATCCATTACATGAATAACCGTTCTAAATCTTTGCTTCGCAGGAAATAATTTCTTTAATAGCAAGCCAATTGATATACTAACTAAATCATCATCTCCAATACATAAGATACGTTTACCAATTAAAGCATGCTCTTTTAGACAGAGAATGGCTCGACGTAAACTAGTTTCAGCTGTACATTGTGATTGATCTAACTGTACGTCAACCTGCGGACGCTCAGCAAATAATTGATTTAACACAGCAAGGACGTCCTGACATTCGTCTAACCAATTAGCTTCGATCGATATAAGTTTATGATATAACGTTTTGTTTAATCCCTGAAAATCCAGCTCCTGTTCTACCAATATATTTCCTTTCACTGTACAGCGTACACCACGATCTTGCTTTAATATTTCCTTCTTCATCAATTCTTTTTTTACGGCGACAGTTACTGGTACTGGAAGGTGAACCCTTCTCGCTAAATTCTTTGTAGAAATCCCCGGCGCTACATAACATTCTCTGATTACTTGTTCGATAACAGCTGTACCTTCTTCTAAATCAAGTTTGGCACCTACCTGTTCGATAATATCCATTATAATAATACCTCCATATTTCCATTCTATTTTCACTCCTCTTCAAATAACTCTTAAAAACATTCATTACTTATTCCTCCCTTTTCATTTAGAAAGCTTAGCTAATCGTCAAGATCTAACGGCGATAGCCCTCGCTAGCATTCACACTGATTTCTAGATTTTTTCAGTGTAAAAAAAAGACGGCAAATGAACATGGTCATTTGCCGTCTACTAGCCCTATACCAAAGAAGCATGATTCATAAGAACTTCCAATAAAAGTCCATTCTACGAATCACCTAGCACGATTGAAGCGATTAAAAAAACCCGCACTTGAACAGCACGGGTTTTTACACTTCTTCACGTAGGATTCTAAAGACATGATTAACCGTTGTTCATTACTAATTCAGAAGGTTAGAGAAGCCCATTTCAAATAAACATTCGTATTGTCTACAAATGACCATTTTTGAACTCTAAAACCTTATTAAGTTACTGAATTAGTTGAACACACCTGTTACCATGTAATTATCTCCTCTTTATATAGGGTTGAAATCAGCATATCACACATTAGTGGGGATCACAATATATTTTTAACATGCTAATAAAAACTGTAGTTGCGCTTGAGAACTTCTCCTACCCAATCACATTGTACTAGTCTTTGTATCCTCCACTAATTGTACGTACCACAAGGGTATGATTTTAAAGGCCTTTGAACCAATTGGACATTTACTGACAATCAATCCCACTCTCACCTATATTGGTTTCTCTTCATTGCTAGAAGTGGGGGGCTTAACTTCCAGTTATATGTGGGATGAAGCTCAAAAAATGATTATTCAACTTTATCAGGTTTTGGATATTCATACCCTTTCGTATCAACTTCTACCTTCTGCATTTTTTGTTCTTCAGCTGCAGACACAATCTCGTCTGTTACCTCCAATCCTTCTGTTACTTTACCGAATGCTGCATACTCACCATCCAAATGTGGCGAATCGGCAACCGTAATAAAGAATTGTGAGCCTGCTGAGTTAGGATCAACCGATCTAGCCATAGAAATTACGCCACGTTCATGTTTAAGCTCATTTTTAAAATCATTGGAACTAAATTCTCCCTCTATGGAATAACCTGGACCACCAGCTCCCGTTCCTTCTGGATCGCCGCCTTGAATCATAAAATCAGGCATGACCCGATGAAATATCAATCCATCATAAAACCCTTCCTCTGTTAACGCTATGAAATTCGCTACCGTATTTGGCGCGATCTCAGGATATAATTCAAGCTTTATCTTTTGATCATTTTCCATCGTTATCGTTACAATCGGATTTTCTTCCACATCATTTGGATAGTCACTGCTTCCCTTGCCATTACCTGCTTCTCCCTTATCTGCACTACTCCCACAGCCAGCTAGAACGATTATGATGGCAAAAAAGAGCAGAGGGAGAAGCTGAAGCGTATTCATTCTTTGTTTTTTTCTCATTTCTTATTCCCCTTGGTTAGTAAGATTTCTTGTCCGTATTATAGCATGAAGGAGATGGGTCTATTTTCTTAATCTTCTACTTTTTTATTCCACACCTAACAAATAACGAGAATAAAGAGGTTAAACGAATGATCATATCAAAAGCTAAATAATTATGTAATTCTTTATCCATTATGAAATATAAAATACTTTTATCATACAAGTACGCTGCAAATCAAAATTGGCTTAGCAGAGTAAATCCTCGGACTCATGTTATTCCCGCATGATTCTTCTACTAGCATTGTATTTATCCATTCCCGTTGGAATCATCATCAGTTCTAAATGTGAACGATAAAAAACCAAACTACGATCCGGACATAGCTTTGTATGCTTGGATTATAGTTTGGTATTCCATTTTTTGTCTCGCCACCATTATAACTTTACTGCAATTACAAGAACAACTCAGTATTCTTCCACGTAATACTCCTCACCCAGACGATTCCGTAATCTTATTATAAAGTCTTCATAGATGGCTTTTATTCTCCTGTTACATTAGTTATCTACATGAACATTTGGTTATCCTACTATATTTATTCATTTTTATGTTTGTCGCATACTTTTCATAATGAAGCTTACGATTAAGATTAAAACAATCGCTCCAATTAAAGCAGGGATGATGAAAAATCCGCCCATTTCTGGCCCCCACTCACCTAGGATTAGTGAACCAAGCCATGCGCCAATAAATCCTGCTATAATATTTCCAATAACCCCTCCCGGGATATCACGACCAACAATAAGACTTGCCAGCCAGCCAAGAATACCACCAATAATTAATGACCAAATAAAACCCATATTGATTTCCTCCTAAAGATGTTTTGTTTCTAGGTATAGGAATAGCTTTCCCAAAATGTATGGTTTTAAACAATCATAGAAATGAAGCAATATCAGTAATTATCACATTAACTATTTGCTACTTGATAAACCTCAAGCAGAGGTGCTCCTGTTAACTAACAATGGTTTACCTTCTATCAACATAACTGGAAATCGATCATTTCTTGTCAACTTTTCACATGGTACTTTTCTTTTGCTTCTAGTCGGCGTCGATGAAGAATTGGTTCTGTATATCCACTTGGCTGTGATTTCCCCTGCAATACAAGATCGCATGCTGCTTGAAAAGCAACGGACTCGTTAAAGTTAGGAGCCATATTGCGATATGCAGGATCACTCGCATTTTGCTTATCAACAATTCTTGCCATTCGCTTTAACGTATTAATTAGTTGCTCTTTGCTGCAAATTCCATGATGAAGCCAGTTCGTCAGCATTTGACTAGATATGCGGAGTGTTGCACGATCTTCCATCAATGCAACATCATTAATATCCGGAACCTTCGAGCAGCCAACTCCTTGTTCTACCCAACGAACAACATAGCCAAGTAATGTTTGGGTACTATTATCAAGCTCCTCCTGTATTTCTTCAGCTGACCAATTTTCATGTTTAGCAATTGGTATCTGTAAAATATCCGCTTGGTAATCCTTTGTCTCTTTTTCAATTTCCGCCTGCACGTCCGTGACGTTTATTTCATGATAATGTAGCGCGTGAAGTGTTGCAGCCGTTGGTGATGGAACCCAAGCAGTATTCCCGCCAGCCTGTAGATGTTCAATTTTCTGCGCTAGCATATCTGCCATCAAATCTGGCATTGCCCACATACCTTTACCAATTTGTGCTTTTCCTTTCATTCCAGTTCTTAAACCAGTATGGACATTATTTTTTTCATAACCATTTAACCATGAAGAAGTCTTCATTTCTCCTTTTCGAATCATGGGGCCGGCTTCCATGGACGTATGGATTTCATCTCCAGTACGATCTAGAAAGCCGGTATTAATAAACACAATTCTATCTTTAACTTCATAAATGCAATTTTTTAAATTAAGCGTTGTCCGGCGTTCTTCATCCATGACACCGATTTTTAGTGTATACCGGGGCATATCAAGCATATCTTCTACTCGATTGAATAGTTCATTCGCAAATGCTACTTCTTTAGAACCATGCATTTTCGGCTTCACGATATACACGGACCCTTTTTGCGAGTTTTGGTATGGACTATTACCCAATAGATCATGCTTCGCCATCAAGCTTGTGAACACGCAATCCATGATTCCCTCTGGAATTTCTTTTCCAAATTCATCAAGAATTACATTCGTTGTCATTAAATGTCCAACATTTCGGACAAACATAAGTACGCGACCAGAAAGTGTAATTTCCTCTCCATTCAATCCAATATAATTACGATCTGCATGTAATGTACGTGTTACTTTCTTACCATTCTTTGTGAAGGTCGATGATAAGTTACCACGATTCAATCCTAGCCAATTCCTGTAAACAAGTGTTTTATCTGTTGCATCAACAGCCGCAACAGAATCTTCACAGTCCATAATACAGGAGGTTGCAGATTCAATAAGTACATCCTTCACCCCTGCTTTATCCACTGTACCGATAGCATGTGTACGGTCAATTTGAATTTCGAAATGTAAGCCATTATTACAAAATAACAACGCATGTGGATTTTCTGTAAAGCCTTGATAACCGACAAACTTCGTAGCATCTTTTAGGCTAGTTGTCGTTCCGTCATCAAGTGATACGTTTAATTTCCCATTCACAATAGCGTATTTCGTTGCTGATTTATGTGAGGCATCCATAAGCGGTGTTTGTTTATCTAAAAAATCTTTGGCAAAAGCAATTACCTTTTCTCCACGTATCGGATTATATGACCCTATACGATCTGCTCCATTTTCTTCATTTATCACATCGGTTCCATATAAAGCATCATAGAGAGATCCCCAACGAGCATTAGCTGCATTAATAGCATAACGAGCGTTATCAATTGGAACGACAAGCTGCGGTCCAGCTTGCTTTGTAATTACATCATCGATATTTTTAGTTCCAATTGTAAAATCAGCAACTGGACTCTCTATATATTCAATTCCCTTTAAAAACGCTTGATATGCCTGAAAGTCAACTACATCATTAGCTTTATGCCAAGCATTGATCTTTTCTTGGAACGCATCACGATCCGCTAATAATGCTTTATTCTTTGGAGCTAAATCAGTAACGAGTTGTGCGAAGTCCTTCCAAAATGTTGGTTCACTAAGTCCTGTTTCTGGCAACGCTTCTGATTGAACAAACTCATAAAGTTCCTTGGAAATTTGTAGGGTTCCTACTTTCACATATTCTGTCATAGCTATTCCTCCTCTTCCATTCTTCCTTGCTATTATTTTAATCGGAGTAGCGTAGAAACAAAAATATATGTTTTGCATGAGCATTATTCCTTTTGGCTATAGCTTGCAGTATAATAAAAGACAGTAACACATTCTCTTGGTTAAAGGGGGAGATAAGATGGACATAAGGCATGTCGAATACTTTGCAGAGGTTGCGAAACAACGAAACTTCACGAAAGCCGCTACTGTACTTCATATATCTCAGCCTTCATTAAGTAAAACCATTAAAAATTTGGAAAATGAACTGGGCGCTCCATTATTCGACCGCGGGGCAAAGCAGCTTGAGCTAACAGATGCAGGACGTGCTTTTCTTGTTAATGCAATGAATGTACTTGATGCATTTGATAACTTAACTGCAGAACTTAATGACGTTATTCATTTAAAAAAGGGAGAAATCAAAATTGGAATACCTCCGATTATAGGTGCTGCTTTCTTTTCCAAACTAATTAGCAACTATAAGGAAGCACACCCAACCTTTGATATGACGTTGCATGAGGTTGGCAGTAACAGCATTAAACAAGGAGTTAGAGAGGGAGAGCTTGATATTGGCTTAATTTGTAATATCCCTATTAAAAATGAAAGCTTTGAAATCATTCAGCTACTAAAGGATCCGTTAATGCTTATTGTTCATACTGATAATCCAATAGCAAATGAAGCGTCGATTGATTTTGCCGCTATTGAAAAAGAACCCTTTATCTTATATCGAAATGATTTTTCTCTCCATGACAGGATTATGGAAGCGTGTAGTAACCACGGCTTTCAACCAACAATCGTCTGTGAGAGCTCACAAAAAGACTTCATGATTGAAATGGTAGAAGCGAAATTAGGAGTTGCGCTGTTACCAAGTAAAATATGCGGTCAAATAAATAGTCGTAGTATTACTGCAATTCCTTTCACAAACCCTATCGTACACCTAGAGCTAGGGATGATTTGGAAAAAGCATAAATATTTGCCCTACGCCGTCAGAGAGTTTATTGCTATGTCGGAAAACTTTATTTACCAATAAAACAGATGAAAATTCGACGAGGCTGGGGCAAAACACAACTTCTTTACTCAAAATACGAATGATCAGGTTTATTAATAGGAGTATTATCGCCGCACCGTGAAACTATACGCGCTTTCCGCGGGGCACGGCATCAGCTAACTTGGTAAAGAAAAACACGTTACCAAGTGGATCTTCGAACTCGTGCTGTTCCCGCCGGAGTCTCGCTTATGTCAGGTATTAAATGAATGATTCTGATCAAAAAACGAACGATAATTAATTTCTTTGTCTCAGTCTCTTGGTAATGTCGGAGACTCCAATAAATATCTGTTTGATTGTCACAATAAAGCTTTCTAGACAGCATTCATTTACAATCCTGTCGAGTTTATGCTTATCATTGGAACAAATTATTGAAAATGACTATCCCAATGTGTAGTTAGCAGAACAGACTTATCTGGAGTAAATTCATTTTCTCCCAAAACGGCTTGATGCATAAGATCATTAACTAATTTCAAACGTCTCTTTGTACAAAATCCATCCCAATCCAAAGCCAATGATATGTTTCATTCTCTATAGCGTCTAATAACGTAATAACTATCTCCAGGAAGAAACCTTCATCGGAATTTCTCTTCCTATCGATTTACCCCTCATCTTACCCAGAGTAAAAAGAACGGTAATAGTTAGAAAAATATGTATGGGTCTCGTATTTCCGTAAATACTGAAGATACAAACTGTAAGAAGGTGGTAGTATTGTGAAAATACTAATTCTATTAGGTAGCGCTATCTTACCAACTATTTTGTACTTTTCTCAAAAATCTAATAAACGGTTCGAAATTGTATTTAATCTTTGTGCGTTGCTGTCTCTAGTTGTTTTTGGAAATATCCTTGCATTGTCTATTTATAACGTAATAAAAAATAACACTGTATTAATGACAGATATTCACGCCATTTTATTAAACCCCTTCTTTTTAATTACTGGTGCTTACCTTGGCATATATTTGATATACATGCTACTAAAGACGATTGGAATAAGTAGGGGAAATAACGACCATATCAATTAAGGTGTATAGGATTAATACATCGACTACAAAAATACCTTACATTGTTTTACATATCTATTTCATGATAAAAACCTTAGACAAGAGCTCCTATTTCCGCTTGATCATGTGATAATCCAAAAATGTGGGTACACCAGCTAATACAAAAGGAGATACTATCTGATACGAGTTCATTTATCCCCCAATTTGTTCTTTTTTGATTTACAAAATATGCATAATGACAAATTCAATCTTGGTTATTCCAAGAATTTTTAAAACACCAATCAAAATATTTTAATTTCCACTGTAAAATCCCCTACTATGCTCAGGGATTTTTTGACAGAAGGCGATATTAATAAATTTTACGCCCTTCGCTTAAATACGATTTGGTTAAAGTTAACCGATACTTCTCCACCGAATCCACCCACTTGAGGAATGATATTCACTAGCTCCCAGCCTTCATTACCAAACTTATTTAACTTCTCTTCCAACTCCTCACAATCTGCAGATGTAATTCCTAAGGTCCATGTTTCAACTGCATACTCCCACTTTTCCAAATCGATAACCTCCTTATGCTGCAAAAAGCATTTTATACCTTATACGAATAGTAGGTACAGAGGTTTCACCGAATACCAAACCAGATTGCTTACTTATCGGTCACTATCCTCTATTTTATACTCCAGAATGTCACCAGGTTGACAATCTAATGCTTTACAAATCGCATCTAACGTGGATATACGAATCGCTTTTGCTTTCCCATTTTTCAATATCGAAAGGTTAGCCATTGTAATTCCTACTCGATTAGATAGCTCTGTTACACTCATTTTTCTTTTCGCTAACATCACATCAATATTAATTATAATTGCCATATTTCCACCTCATACTGTTAAATCATTTTCTGTTTTGATCGCTAATGCACTACTTAATAATTGCTGCAGGACCGCTGCAAAAACGGATACAACAATGGATGCAAAAATAATTGTAAATGCGATAAGTGCTACTCCAGGGTGAAAAGCATGCTGTGACATAAGGTATAGGGCGCCTATTACATATAAAATACTAATTACCACTGCACAATATTTTATATAGCGTAAGGAAATCACTGATGCCTTCGAGAAGGCATGATGAATTTCAATGTAGTTTAAAATTTTTATAGCTTGATACAAAGCAAAATAAAAAGGTATTGCCGTACTATACAAACCTACTAAAATGGGGTATTGCAAATGACGAAATGCTGGAAATTGCTCTGCGGTATTACTTGCCAACGAAGGTAGCCAAAATACACATAATGTAAGTACAATAATTCCAATAAGGATAACAGCTATTTTTAAAAAAATGGTTGTACCTTTCTTAATCTTCATGAAAGCACCTCACTTATTTATCATTAACAACATAATAATGCAAAATTTATTGTAATTCAATAAATACTTATCATTTTGGATAATTTAATGGAATAAATATAAAAGCATTCCTAATTGACTAGAAATGCTACAAGCTACTTGGTATATCCATTTTCCATTGAAGCTCTATCATTTAGAAAAACAAGTGAAGCTGCTTTACATTAGTTCAAGGATCAACCATAAACACAAAAAGATTATCGGAAACATAAACATGGATGCTATCATCGTTACTTTAGGTCTTTTGAATACATGAAGAAAGTACAAAGGAATGCCAAAAGTAAATACATCCACTAACATCAAGCCAAAAAACTTACTTACCACTCTATCATTGATGGTAACATCCTCCTCATTACTAACTGGTTAGGTGCCCGCTACTTTTGCCCAAACCAAACTTAACAATCTGATTCATAAATACCTAAGAAAAACG
>NZ_JAJERH010000005.1 GCF_016919725.2 Virgibacillus sp. AGTR | reverse complement strand
TCCGTTTTTTATAATAGTTTAGGAAACTATACAATTTGCCCATGTGGAAAATTATGGGCGTGTTGAGCCGCGTCCAGCTCCAGCACCTAGAAACAAGGCTAATTCATAAATCGTCCTCATCTAAGTCATCGTTGGCTTGCAAGCTCACCGTGTTTCCTTTATCTCCGTTGACTCGCTCCAGCCGCTACGTTTCTAATCGGGCGCTTACCTTTTTGTTCTTGAATGAAAAAGTTAAGATTTGTTTGTCCTCAATAGATACAACTATTAAAGTTAAAAAGATCGACGTAGCGGAATGCTTAATAGTTTTACTAGAACCTACTACCTTAACCCTTATTGAACTACTTTTAAATAGGTCATAATTTGTCCAATAGCGCATACATTTACTAGTAAGCAATATAGAAAAGTGAGGGAAGATGATGGAGGAAGTATTGCGTTTATTCCCGGAACAAATAAGAAATGAAGTCAGTAGAAAAGTTGGGAGAAGGTGGGATGAATTAGAAGAAATTCGCTTACGGCTGAATAAACCTGTAGAGCTTATATTTCATGCAACGCATAAAACAGTCTATCATCCAATTCCAACTAAAGGTGATTTTGTTCACATGATTAATCAACTAAGTGAATTTTCTTTATATCGAATGGAAGATGAACTAAGAGAAGGTTATATGACGATAGAAGGTGGACATCGGGTTGGATTAGCAGGCAGAGTTAATACAATAAATGGCTCGGTTAAAGCAATTCAGTATATCACCTTTTTAAATATCAGAATTGCCAAAGAAAAGATAGGTGCAGCTTCAGAGGTAGTCCCATACCTCTATCAACAAGGTTACTTAAATACACTTATTGTTGGAGCTCCACAAACTGGAAAGACAACACTTATTCGTGATATTACACGCATTATCTCGTCAGGCTGGACGCATATTCCTCCACAAAAAGTAGGTGTTGTAGATGAGCGTTCAGAAATAGCCGCTTCGATTAAAGGAGTGCCGCAACATAATATAGGACCACGAACTGATGTGATGGACGCATGCCCAAAAGCAGAGGGTATGATGATGATGATACGTTCGATGTCACCACAAATACTAGTTGTTGATGAAATTGGCGGTAAGAGGGATGTGGATGCTTTACTAGAAGCAATTAATGCAGGGGTAGTAGTGATATGTAGTATTCATGGACAAACACTTGACGAATTAAACCGTCGTCCTTCTATTCAAGCGCTTTTACAGCAAGAAATATTTCAAAGAATTATCTTGCTGGACCGTACCTCCTCTCCAGGAAGTTTTCAGCATATATATGATGCTTATGGAAATAGCATATTAAGAAAGAAAATGGGAGGGTAATTATGCAATGGATAGGGGCACTTCTATTTATAGGAACAACTACTTGGATTGGATTTGAATGGAGTAATCGACTAGCAAATCGGCCAAAGCATATAAGACAAGTTAAAAATGCACTACAAATATTAGAGGCAGAAATGATGTACAGTCAATTACCTTTACAAGATGCATTTGAATCCATAAAAAAACAAACACCTTTTCCAATTCATTCGTTTTTTGACCAATTGTATAAAAATATGAATAAAGATAGTAAGGATTTTTATGTTGTTTGGCAGAAATCCTTAGATGATTTAATGGACATTTCCAGTCTAGGAAATAACGAAAAAGAAATATTATTACAATTTGGCCAAACATTAGGTCAGCATGATTTTCTTCAACAGCAAAAGCATATTCAGCTAGCAGCTAATCATTTAGATCGCGAGCTAGAAAATGCAAGGGATTACTATCAAAAATACGGAAAAATGACTAAAAGCCTAGGTGTATTATGTGGCATATTTGTTGTATTACTGCTTCTATAGTTGAAAGGAGTTAACCCGATGTTTACAGATGCTTCTATCTTATTTCAAATAGCGGGAATAGGGATAATTGTAGCCCTAATCCATACGATATTGAAACAAATGGGAAAAGAGGAAATTGCTCAATTTGCAACGCTAATTGGTTTCATTATCGTACTAGTTTTAGTAATAAACGGTTTGTCTGATCTTTTTCAGCAGATCAAATCCGTATTTCTTTACCAAGGGTAACATCATATGGATATTTTACAAATTGTAACATTGGGCATAGTAGCTAGTATTCTCTATATTATTTTAAAGGATATTAATCGAACATTTGCATTCTTTGTAATTGTCATCACTGGTGTCATCATTTTTTTATCCATTATTCAACAAATCGGTTCTATCTTTCAATTAATTCAAACACTAGGTACGAAAGCTCAAGTGGATGGAATGTATTTAGAAACAATTTTGAAAATTATCGGGATAGCTTATATTGCTGAGCTTGGTGCAAGTATCACCAAAGATGCCGGACTCGAATCTGTCGCTTCCAAAATTGAACTTGCAGGTAAAATATTTATTCTATTGCTTGCTGTTCCAATAATTACAGCTGTAATTGAGGCTATATTACGCTTTTTACCAGCAACCTAACATAACCCAGAAAGGAGTATTCATGGTGGATGAAACATCATAAAAAATTCCGTATCCTTCTATTTGCTTTTTTCTTTTTCTTTCTGGGACAAGCTACTATTTCAGCGAATCCGAATATTCATGATGTTCAAGACGGAATGTTAGATGACATCTCATTGGAAGGCGTACAGAAATATTGGGGGGAACTAGTACAAGATTACGGTGGTTATCTTCCTGAATTAGAGAAAACTAGTGTTTACGAATTTATTAAAGACCAGGGTTCGTTTTCGCTAAAAAATACATTAATAGGACTCGTAGAATTTCTCTTTCATGAATTGCTACTTAATGGTAAATTACTCGGTTCTCTATTCATGCTTACACTCTTTTCTATCATGTTGCAAACCATGCATAATGCATTTGAAAAGAGTACGGTGAGTAAAATAGCGTATTTTGTCGTCTATATCGTGTTAATTTTTTTAGCGTTAAATAGCTTTTATTCCGCAGTATCTTATGCAAAAGATGCTATTGATACAATGAGTAGCTTTATGATTGCACTTTTACCACTAGTTTTAGGTTTGATGGCAACTTTTGGAAATGTGGTTGCCGTATCATTTTTTCATCCAATTATTATCTTTTTAATTCACGCATGCGGATTATTAATTTCAACATTTATATTGCCTTTATTATTTCTATCAGCACTATTAATTATTGTAAGCAGTCTGAATGAAAATTATAAGGTTACCCATTTGGCAAACTTATTCAAAACGGTAAGTTTAGGTGCACTTGGTATCTTTTTAACCATCTTTTTAAGTGTCATGTCTGTACAAGGAGCGGCCAGTGCTATACAAGATGGTGTCGCTATGAAAACAGCGAAGTTTATTACAGGAAATTTTATACCTGTAGTAGGACGTACCTTCACAGATGCTGCAGATACGATATTAAGTGCGTCCTTACTATTAAAAAATGCGATTGGCATCGTAGGTGTTTTAATTATATTATTTATTGCACTATTCCCTGCCTTAAAAATTTTTGCAATTGCGATTATATATAAGATAGCTGCAGCAGTATTACAACCAATTGGAGATGGACCAGTCATCACTACCTTAAACACAATAAGTAAATACATTGTATTTATCTTAGCGTGTTTGCTAGCTGTATCATTTATGTTTTTTCTAGCAATTGTAATTATTGTGGTAGCAAGTAATTTGACATTGCTTTTACGATAGGGGGACGAACATGCAGGTATTAATCCAATGGGTAACACAAATAATTTTGTTTTTACTCTTAGCAGCTATTATTGATTTACTAGTTCCCTCTAATTCCATGAAAAAATATATTAAATTAGTAGTTGGTTTAATCTTAATTTTAATTTTATTAAAACCAATTTTTTATATATTTCAGATTGATATTAATCAGGCGTTAGAAGCCTCTGTAGCACAGTTTGAACAGGAAACTACGGAAGGAAAATCAATGGAAAATTTAATTGAATCACAAAAAAATGAAATAGAAGACGCACAAGATGCATATATTTTAGAACAAATGGCTGTCCAATTAAAAGAATATGCTGAACAACCACTTCAGGAAGAATATCAAGTAGAGATAACGGATATTAAGTTCCAATTTGGTAACCAACAGGAGATGACCTTCAAAAACTTGGATGAAGTCATTGTTTATCTAAGAGAATCAAAAGATGGGGAGGGAGCAGTGAGTATAGTTGATGATGTTGTAATTGATACGGACAACCCTGATAACACAAACGAAGATGAGCAGTTGGAACAAATACAAGCATTGTTAAGAGAGGTATGGGAGCTCGATAACAAAAAAGTAACGTTGCAATGGGAGGGAGGGGCACCTTGAAAGAAAAAATAGAAAAATTATTCCAAAAATCAGACGGCACAAAAAAGCACCCACCAAAAAAATTGGGATACATTATTATTTTAGCTTTAGCAGGTATCTTGTTGCTCATCGTTGGAAATATATTTTCTTCTTCACCAGAAACGGCTGAGGAACAGCAATTGGAACAGCAAATAGAACAACCAATGGAACAACCTGCCAAAGAAACTGCTTCAAACAAATCAGCTACTACCTCTGACATGGAAGAACTGGAAACGATTTATACAAAGGACCTACAGGAGCTGTTAAACAAAATAAAAGGTGTATCGGAAGCAGAGGTCATGGTTAATTTAGAATCTACGAATATTAAAGTCTATGAGAAAAACCTCGTGAAAGGGCAACAAACAACAAAGGAATCTGATAAAAATGGCGGTACAAGAGAAGTAGAAGACTCGACCGAAGAGGCACAAACTGTACTGGTAAGGCAAGGTGAAAAAGAAGTTCCGTTACTAATACAAACAAAAAAACCAGAAGTACGTGGTGTTTTTGTTGTAGCTAAGGGTGCTGACCATGCAAGCGTTAAAAAATGGATTGTAGAGGCAGTTTCTAGAGTACTTGATGTACCGACACACAGAGTATCCGTAATGCCAAAGAATTAAAGGAGGAATTATTTTATGTTAAAAAAACAAACAGTTTGGTTACTTACGATGTTAAGTCTGATGATTGTATTAAGTGTGTATTATATGACATCACCAGATAGCGAGGATATAGCATATGTCAATAATGGACAAGACAATGATGAGGAAGCTGTTCCAACAGATTCTAATGAAACGGAAGGGGATGCCAAAGTAGATGAAATATCGAATTTGGGAGAAGATCAACTTTTCACTTCACTACGAATGGAATTAGAAGATAATCGAAGTGCACAGAAAGAGCGGTTAACAGATATTGTAGCTTCCAGCTCATCTACGCCTACAGAAAAGGAACAGGCTCTTGAAGAAATTGATGTATTAGAAAATTTGTCTTCAAAAGAAAAAATTTTAGAGGATAGTATTTTAGCTTCCGCTAACTATGAGGATGTCTTAGTAAGAACGATGGAAGACGATGAGAAAGTTGTCGTTCAATTGAAGGTTGAGGAAAAGTTGCCTAAATCACAAGCAGTTTCTATTATGCAAATGGTTCGAGATGAAATAGGCTATGAAGACGTAGATGTATCATTTGTTCCGTCTGAGAATAGCCAAGCAACTGAAGAAAATGCAGATGAGAATAAGGAAAGTAAAGAAGATCAAGAGTAAGTAAGCGAAGAGATCCGGGCAATAAACCATTGCTCGGATTCTTTGCTTTTGTCATGGACGAAGCACCCTTGTATTCGCTTTAATTATTGAGTATTGCTATAATAGAGAAGATATCGGAAGGTCATTTTTACATCTGTCTTTTAAGGTTAAACCTTGAAGTTTATATTGGACTTGTCGTAAAATATTAAGAGGAGTTATTAGTACCTAATAATAAGCTTGAAGATGAAAGGGTGCCAGCAGTAATGTTAAACGTACAAGAAATACAAGAAATTATAAAGTTAATTGATCAATCATCAATAGAAGAATTTACGTATGAAACGAACGGTACGACGGTTTCTTTGAAAAAATCTAGTCAAAAAAATCCTGTATCCGTTCAGGATAATCAAATACAGCCGACTACTAAGGTAGAGAACGTACAACAATCAGATGTAAAGGCAAATATTAAGAATGAACCAGTTGAAAACGAAGTTACATCAGAACAAAGTCAAGCTGTAGCTTATGATCATGAAATTGTATCTCCGATGGTGGGTACTTTTTACACTGCCCCATCTCCTGAAAAAGATGCGTTTGTATCAAAAGGAAGTAAAGTAGATGAGTCAACGGTTGTTTGTATTGTTGAAGCCATGAAATTATTTAATGAAATCGAAGCAGAAGTTTCAGGAGAAATCGTTGAAATATTGGTTGAAAATGGTGAGCTAGTTGAGTATGGTCAGCCATTATTCCGTGTAAACACTAAGTAAGGGGATGTAAAGAGTGATTAAAAAACTGTTAATTGCTAACAGAGGAGAAATAGCGGTCCGGATTATTCGAGCCTGCAAAGAATTAGATATTGAAACGGTAGCGGTTTATTCCGAAGCAGATAGTGAAGCACTACATGTTCAATTAGCAGATGAAGCATATTGCATCGGACCGAAGCAAAGTAAAGACAGCTATCTTAATTTCACCAATATAATGAGTGTTGCGATATTAACAGAAGTGGATGCTATCCACCCTGGATATGGTTTCTTAGCTGAAAATGCAGACTTTGCTGAGATCTGCCGAGCATGCAATATTACATTTGTAGGACCAACTCCCGAAGCAATACAAAAGATGGGTATTAAGGACGTAGCTAGAAAAACAATGGACGAAGCAAACGTTCCAATTGTACCTGGTTCTAATGGTATTATTGAAAATGAAGAAGAAGCAAAAGTGGTTGCCAATGAAATTGGCTATCCCGTCATTATTAAAGCCACTGCTGGTGGTGGTGGTAAAGGTATTCGAGTAGCAAGATCGGAAGAGGAATTACTAAAAGGTATTGAGGTTACACAGAAAGAGGCAGAAACTTCTTTCGGTAATGCTGGTGTATACATTGAGAAATATATTGAAGACTTTCGCCATGTGGAAATACAAGTACTAGCAGATAGACACGGAAATGTTATTCATTTAGGAGAGAGAGATTGTACAATCCAACGAAGATTGCAAAAGTTAGTTGAAGAATCACCTTCTCCTGCGTTAACACCTGAAATAAGGAAGAAGATGGGAGAAGCTTCTGTGAAAGCTGCACGTGCTGTAGGTTATGAAGGTGCGGGAACTATTGAATACATTTTTGATCGGACAAGTAATGCCTTTTATTTTATGGAAATGAATACACGTATTCAAGTAGAGCATCCGGTTACCGAAATGGTCACTGGAGTTGATTTAATAAAAGAGCAGATTAAAGTCGCTAATAATGAAGAGCTATCCATAAAGCAATCCGATGTAACACTAGAAGGCTGGGCAATTGAATGTCGAATTAATGCAGAAAATCCATTTAAAAACTTTATGCCGTCAGCAGGAACTATTGAAATGTATTTACCTCCAGGTGGATTAGGAGTGAGAGTAGACTCTGCTGTATACTCTGATTATCGAATTCCTCCGTATTATGATTCTATGGTTGCGAAATTAATTACCTATGGAAAAACAAGAGAGGAAGCAGTTAAACGAATGAAACGGGCGCTAGATGAATTTGTTGTGGAAGGTGTTTATACGACTATTCCATTTCATCGTTTAATTATGGATCATGAAGTATTCATCAACGGGGACTTTAATACAAAGTTCTTAGAAGAAAATCCAATAGTACAAGACAAAACGGAATAAACATAGACTAAAAGGAGTGAGCAAATGAGTGAACAACCATTACTAAATGTGAGTGATGATCGTTTAGGAAAAGTAGAAATTGCTCCCGAAGTTATTGAAGTTATTGCAGGTATAGCGGCTACTGAAGTAGATGGTTTATACGCGATGCGTGGTAATTTTGCCTCTGGAGTGGCTGAAAGATTTGGTAAGAAAGCGCATAGTAAAGGGGTAAAGGTGGAATTAACAGATAATGGAATTTTAATCGACTTATTTGTTATTTTAAACTTTGGTGTATCTATCCCCCAGGTTGCACAAATGCTACAAACGAATATTAGACAGACGCTGAAAAATATGACAGCTTTAGAAATTGATGAAATTAACGTTCATGTTGTAGGGATACAAATGGAAGGAACAGACGATGTAGATGAATAAGAAGAGAGGTCAAAAGGAATATTAGATCCTTTTTTGACCTCTTTTTTTTGATAATTAGCATGGTATTCAGTCTTAATGTTGATTCTAGCATTGGTGATATAATCATGTTATGATTTGTAAGAGATATGTTAAAAGGAGCTATAAGCAATGAACAGACATACAGCAAGAGAAAAGGCATTTCAAATATTGTTTCAGTTAGATGTAAATGACAATAAACCAGCCGAGGCTATGGAGCACTTTCTTGAAAATGAGACGAAAGATGCCTTTTTAACCATGCTCGTAGAAGGTGTGGCAAGAAATAAGGAAGAAATTGATAAAATGCTTTCAGAGAAGCTAGAAAATTGGTCGATAGATCGAATAGCGTCTGTTGAAAAAACAATATTACGTATTGCTATCTTTGAAATCAGCTATGTAGAGGACATACCTGATAATGTTTCCATTAACGAAGCAATTGAGCTAGGAAATACATATGGAGATGATAACTCAGGAAAATTTATAAATGGTGTTCTATCAAAATTTGTTCAATAAACGAAGGGGATGTCGTGAATGACTGCAGAAATAATCAATGGAAAAGCGTTAGCCGATGAACTCCGAAATGAAATGAAAGTAGAGGTAGAAGAGCTAAAAAAGCAAGGAATATATCCACATTTAACCGTTGTATTAGTTGGTGATAATCCAGCTTCTAAATCATATGTTAACGGAAAAGAAAAAGCTTGTAGGGAAACAGGGATATCCTCGGATTTAATTGAGTTGCCAACTTCTATTACTGAGGAAGAATTACTAGCACTGATTGAAAGGCTCAATCAAGATTCGGCGGTACATGGTATCCTTGTTCAGCTACCACTTCCCACTCATATCCGTGAACAACAAATTATTGAGACAATACACCCTAATAAAGACGTAGATGGATTTCATCCTATAAGTATTGGAAGAATGATGGCTGGTATGAATACATTTTTACCTTGCACCCCATTTGGAATAGTGACAATGCTCCAATCAAAACATATTCCAATGGAAGGAAAACATGCTGTTATTATTGGAAGAAGTAATATTGTTGGTAAGCCTGTCGGTCAGTTATTATTAAATGAAAATGCTACTGTTACATATTGTCATTCTCGAACGAAGGATTTACAGCAGTTTACAAAACAAGCGGATATCTTGATTGTTGCTGTTGGAAGGCCAAATGCTATTCATGCAAACGATATAAAGGAAGGTGCGACGGTCATCGATGTCGGTATAAATCGGTTGGAGGATGGCTCATTAACTGGAGATGTAGATTTCGAAAGCGCAAAAGAAAAAGCGGCATTCATCACTCCTGTTCCCAGAGGTGTAGGTCCAATGACAATTACAATGCTTTTAAAAAATACAATAAAAGCAGCTGAAGGATTAGAGAAATTGTGAATGATAAGTATTTAACAGTTACTGCGCTTACAAAGTATATAAAGCGAAAAATAGACACTGATCCGCATTTAAGTGATGTTTGGCTGCGCGGGGAAATTTCTAATTTTAAGCATCATTCAAGAGGACATATGTATTTAACCATCAAGGATGATCAATCGAGAATACAAGCTGTTATGTTTGCTGGGAATAATCGAAGGTTGAAATTCACTCCAGAAAATGGAATGAACGTTTTAATTAAAGGCGAAATTAGTGTGTTTGAAGCCTACGGACAGTATCAGTTATATATTCAGCAAATGGAACCTGATGGGATCGGAGCTTTATACGTAGCGTTTGAGCAGCTAAAGGAAAAGCTACAGAAACAAGGATATTTTAATGAACACCACAAGAAACCAATACCTGAGATACCTACTCATATTGGTGTTATTACTTCGCCTACAGGAGCAGCGGTTCGAGATATTATTACTACCATTAAACGGCGATTTCCAATCGCTGAAGTTACTGTTTTACCAGTTCTTGTCCAAGGTACGGAATCTCCAGTGTCCATTAGTCAAGCTATAGAGGTAGCTAACACAAAATCTCTATTCGATGTACTAATCATTGGTAGAGGTGGGGGATCCATTGAAGAACTATGGAGTTTTAACGAGGAGATAGTGGCTAAAGCGATTTTTAACTCTACAATTCCAATTATTTCGGCAGTCGGTCATGAAACAGATGTAACGATTAGTGACTTTGTTGCAGATCTGCGAGCTCCCACTCCTACAGGTGCTGCAGAGTTAGCGGTTCCGTCAAGACAAGAATTAAAGGATAAGGTTTCCACATTAAAGCGAATGCTCATCAAAGACTTAAATCAGCAGTTAAAGCAACATAAGCAACATCTAAGTAGACTTCGACAGTCATATGCTTTTCGATATCCAGTGCAATTGCTCAAACAAAAAGAACAGGAATTGGATACAAGAACGGATCAATTGAATAAATCAATGACTAATCATTTAGGAGAGGGTCATCAGAACTACCAGCATTTGTATATACGTTTTATTTATCAACAGCCAGTCAAGCAGTTGGAGAGATCCAAACAGCAATTAAAACAACTAATGAAGCAACAGCAAAACATAATGCAACAGACTATCACACAAAAATCAGAAAGATTAGCAAATAATCTGGATAAGTTAAGTTTACTAAATCCTTTAGAAATTATGAAAAGAGGTTTTTCCATTTCTTATTCTGAAGATGGAACTATTATTAAATCAGTAAGTCAGGTAAAGAAAGCTGATCGAGTTACTGTAAAGATGATGGATGGAGATATTACTTGTGATGTTGTAAGGGTAGAGGAGGAATAATAAAAATGTCGGACAATGAACTTTCCTTTGAGGAAGCAATGGCACAGCTGGAGAAAATAGTAGAAAAGCTGGAAACAGGGGACGTACCTTTAGAAAAAGCGATTGATTACTATCAAGATGGAATGAAGCTATCTAAACTATGTAATGATAAGCTAATCCACGTAGAAGAAAAGATGACAAAGATTATGAATGAGCAAGGGGAACTTGAACCTTTTCATATCCAGGAGGAAGAATGACAGTGTTGCGTAATATGAAAGATTATTTACAGGAATACAGACAATTGATTGATAAAACCCTTCTGGAAAAATTGGATACCATCCAAATTCCTGAAACGTTAAAACAATCAATGATTTATTCTGTTAAAGCTGGCGGAAAACGATTAAGACCAATTTTATTATTAGCAAGCTATGAGGTTTATGGAAAGAAAACGGCTATTACACTGACAACTGCGGCAGCTTTAGAGATGATCCACACTTATTCACTCATTCATGACGATCTACCCGCGATGGATGATGATGACTATCGACGAGGAATGTTGACAAATCATAAAGCTTTTGATGAGGCAACAGCAATTTTAGCTGGTGATGCATTGCTTACATACAGCTTCGAACTAATAGCTAATGATTCTCAATTGACTGCTGATCAAAAGGTAGAAATACTCCAGGTATTAACAGAAGCAAGTGGGCCTAAAGGTATGGTAGCTGGGCAAATTTTAGATATGCAAGCAGAGAATCAACCGGTAACCCTAGAGGAGCTTGAACAAATTCATGCACATAAAACAGGTGAACTATTACGGTTTGCGGTCTATGCTGGGGCATTTCTTGGAGGAGCATCAAGGACAGAGCTCATGCATCTAAAAGAATTCTCTTATTATTTGGGATTAATTTTTCAAGTTCAGGATGATATTCTAGATATAATGGGAGATGAAGCAAAGCTTGGTAAACCTGTTGGTAGTGATGAATCAAATCAGAAAAGTACCTATCCAAAATTGCTAGGGCTTGAAGGTGCTATCGAAAAGAAAACGTGGTATGTAGATAAGGCTAAAGCGGCATTACAAAAAGCTAATGCACAAGAATCGGTGTTAATGGATTTAACGGAGTATTTTAGTCAACGAGACCATTAAAATCAGAAATAGAACTTTCCTTTTAAATATGCTATAATTAAACTAACAAAGGAATGGTGCAGTATTCTAGTCAGTTCTCCGTACCTGAAGGCGGGCCTAAAAATCCGCCAAAGGGCACATCGATGAAGTTCCTTGTGTAGGCTTGAGGCGCCCAGCCTTGGGTCTATGCTGGGAGTTAAGGTTTTCGGGCGATCCACAAAGGCATGTGGGCGTTGACCCGATTACCGCGGAGGCCCATCTCTGTAGTGATAGCTAAGCCTAGTTATCATTATGGAATGGGGTATGAACCTGCAGATATGGTAAGGGACACCTAATATGCAGCGTAGCCTGCCTTGAGTGGTGCCTGAGGGGATTAGAGTCTTAAAATAACAAATTAGATGGCCACTAGTTTGCTTATTTTCATCTCTATGAAATCAGCACTGCAAAAGAGGCTAGGGAGCGGTTAAGAACTGTTGAGGAAATCTCCTAGACTGTTCGTATGACATATAAAAGGGATTATAGTGTGGACTAAGTGGTAATCCAGTCTAGCTTTTGGCGACGAAGCTAAGTTGATTTTAAAGGGGAACCGCCTTTCGTGGCAACACGGGGTAATCAACTGGGAAAACCTACTGGACCTAAGCCACAGTTTTTACCTTTTACATGACCATTCCTTCTCTTACATAAAAAGAATGAATATCTTATATAATAGAGGTATGAAATGAAATCACACGTAAAACGATCGATTAAATTTAGTCTAACTATTGCCGTTATCACTTTTGTGTTAGCGGCTATTTTTTCAATTATCTCGTCATCTATATTGAGTGGAGTTATTTGGATAATTGGTTTACTTCTTGTATTTATGATAGTATTTGTCGGCGTTGTATTTGATATGTTAGGTATTGCTTCTACAGCTGCTGATGAGGCACCGTTTCATGCAATGGCCGCAGAAAAAGTAACAGGCGCTAAAGAAGCGGTTATCATTATCCGAAATGCTGATAGGTTTGCTAGCTTTTGTAATGATGTGATAGGAGATATTTCAGGTATAGTGAGTGGAACAGCTTCAGCCATTGTTGTATTACAAATGGCAAATTTATTAGGTCATGGAGAAGGATCGACCGTTCAAATAACGATTTCTGTTCTACTGACAAGTGTAGTTGCTGCTATTACTGTTGGAGGTAAGGCGCTAGGCAAATTTTTTGCGATAAATGCCTCAACCTCGATTATTTTCTTCGCTGGAAAAGTAATATCTGTTATAGAAAATAAATTAAAAATAAGAATACTACCCAAAAATTAGTAATAAAGGAAACGACTAATGAGTAAAAAAAAACGATTAGATGTATTATTAGTAGAAAAAAACTTAGTGGAATCGAGAGAACGAGCAAAACGTATGATCATGGCTGGCCTTGTATTTAATGAACATGAACGATTGGACAAGCCAGGAATGAAGATTGATGAAGAAACTCCGTTAACCGTTAAGGGTAAATTACTACCGTACGTTGGTAGGGGAGGACTGAAGCTAGAAAAAGCATTGCAAACATTTGATATCTCTACTGAAAATAAAATTATGGTGGATGTTGGTTCATCAACCGGAGGATTTACTGATTGTGCTTTGCAAAATGGGGCACAACTATGTTATGCCATTGATGTTGGTTATAATCAGCTCGATTGGAAGTTACGAAATGATGATCGTGTAGTAGTTATGGAACGTACAAACTTTCGATATGTCACCCCTGAAATGTTAACACAGGGTAAACCAAATTTTGCTACAATTGATGTTTCATTCATATCCTTAAAGCTTATTTTACCAGTATTAAAACGATTACTTACTGAAAACAGTGATATTGTTGCTTTAATTAAACCTCAATTTGAAGCTGGGAAAGAACAAGTAGGAAAAAAAGGTATTGTTCGAGATGAAAATGTACATCAGTCTGTATTGTCAACCATTGTTGATTTTGCTATGAGTGAATCATATGATCTATTTGATATAACTCACTCACCGATTACTGGCGGTGATGGCAACATAGAATTTCTGGCACACTTTGGCTGGCAAAAAGAAAAAAAAGGAATTACAGTTACGGATGTCGAAATAGAAGATGTAGTTAAAAAGGCACATGCTGAACTACAAAAAGCAGAGAGAAAGTAAATGAGCTTGAAATGGGAAATGGGGGCGCCCTATGAGTAAGGTACAACGTCATATAAAGATTCGTGCATTAATTACAGAAAATGAAATAGAGACACAGGATGAACTTGTCGATCACTTAAAACGCTTAGGTTATAATATTACACAGGCGACTGTTTCACGTGACATAAAAGAATTGCACTTAGTAAAGGTTCCAGCAACGAACGGGAAATACAAGTATAGCTTACCTGCTGATCAAAGATTTAATCCGTTAGATAAGTTAAAGCGATTAATTATGGATGCATTTGTGAAAATTGAACATGCTAGCCATTTTATTGTGTTAAAAACGTTGCCTGGAAATGCCCATGCTGTTGGTGTGTTAATTGATAATTTGGATTGGGAAGAGATCATGGGGACAATTTGTGGAGACGATACATGTTTAATCATTTGCAGAACAGAAGCAGACTCGGAAATTATTAAAGAACGTTTTATAGAGATGCTGTAGAGTTGGGATGAGGTGAGTGATGGCGTGCTAACAGAGTTATCTATACAGGATTTTGCTATAATTAATAAAATTTCAATTACCTTCCATGATGGTCTCACTGTATTAACCGGAGAGACAGGTGCTGGGAAATCCATTATTATAGATGCAGTGCAATTACTTGCGGGTGGAAGAGGTTCCGTTGAGTTTGTCAGGTATGGAACGAAAAAAGCTGATATTGAAGGTTTGTTTACAATAGATGATAAGTCGCATGCTATTTATGAAATCGGAAGACAGTATGGTATTGAAATTCAAGATGAGCAAATTGTTCTTCGGCGTACGATAACTGCGAATGGGAAGAGTATTTGTCGCGTAAATAGCAAGCTAGTTACATTGGCAATACTACGTGAATTTGGAAAAGCGCTAATTGATATTCATAGCCAGCATGAAACACAATCACTAATGGACCCAGATAATCATATTGATTTATTGGATCAGTATAATGCTGCACAAATAGGACGAGCTAAAGAAGAGTATATTCGCTTATATGAGGAATTAAGTAATTTAAAAACTCGTTATCGCAAACTAAGCGAAAACGAGCAAGAAACAGCACAGCGGCTTGACTTGCTTGAATTTCAAATGACGGAACTGGCATCTGCGGATTTGGAGCCTAACGAGGATCAAAGGTTAGAAGAGGAAAGAAGCTCTTTAGCCAATTATGAACGCATTTACGCTGCGTTACAAATAGCCTATAACGCTCTATATGGTGATCAAAAAGGGCTTGAATGGGTTACAACTGCACAAACAGCTTTACAGGATAATGGTAGGTACGACACATTTATTGCTGGAAAAGCAGAGGAAATTGGGAATTATTTCTTTGGCTTAGAAGAGCTAACCCATGATTTAGGAAATTATCTAGAGTCTATGCAGTATGATCCAGAGCGGTTAAATGAAATAGAAGCTCGACTTAGCGAAATTAACCGCTTAAAGAAAAAGTATGGCTCAAGCGTTGATGAAATATTAGAGTACATGGCTAAAATTGAAGAGGAAATGGAAGAAATAAAAAATAAGGATTCCCATTTATCAAAATTAGAAAAACAAATAAATGAAAAAGCAAAGGATGCTTATTTAGAAGCGGAAGAATTACACGCGCTTCGTTTAAAGGCAGCGAATGCTTTAACGAAAGAAATTCATGATGAATTAAAAGGACTATATTTAGATAAAGCTGCATTTTCTGTATCATTCGAACATGAAAACATGGATCAATATATCCGTAGTGATGAATATCATGCAATAAATCTCCATCAAAAAGGATATGATCAGGTTAAATTCATGATTTCTACGAATCCGGGCGAGCCATTAAAAGAACTAAGTAAAGTTGCTTCTGGTGGCGAACTGTCACGAATTATGTTAGCACTTAAAAAGATATTCGCTAGAAATCAAGGTGTTACGAGTGTTATATTTGATGAGGTAGATACAGGTGTGAGTGGCAGAGTAGCACAAGCTATAGCAGAGAAAATTCATCATATTTCTAAGGAATCACAGGTGCTTTGTATCACACATCTCCCACAAGTAGCTGCAATGGCTGATACGCATAAATTAATTGAAAAGCAGACACAGAACGATCGAACGCATACGATGGTTAGTGAATTATCAATCGATTATCAAATAAATGAATTAGCAAGAATGATTACGGGAACCAAACTTACAGATACAGCCGTAGAGCATGCACGTGAAATGTTGGAAATGGCTGTGAATTATAAATCAAAAAAGAAGCATAATATGAAGGATAAAGCCAGAAAATAGAATATCTGGCTTTTTTATATGCATTGGTATTTACTTTATTCCATCGTTAGTAATATCATACATGTATTTTTGTTACCCTCCGCAAGAAGTCTACATATACATACGAAAGCTTCTTAAACAAAGGTAATGTTAGGTAGCACACTTATGTTTCACCAGTTTAAAACAAATGCTAGTAGGTCAAATTAGGAGTACAGAAAAACACAAGTGGTTTTGGGTTGGAACGAGGAGAGTGAAATAATTTGAACGGGAAACAGACAAGAAAATTTCGATTTTGGATAGGTTTTGTGCTCCTTATTATTGTGTTTGCATTTCCTTTTTTTGCCCCGATTCAGAAGTATTTATCGATCCCTAGCGAGATTATCACGCTAAATAATAATGCTCCAATTACGTTGCCGACGCTAGGAGAAAATGTCGACCTAAAAGGCTCAACAAAAACAATACAAACTACAAATTCAAATAAAGTTTATGCCAATGATTACGAGAAAAGTCAAGCATTTTATGAATTTGCAGGTTTACCAATAAAGAATGTTGATGTAAATGTTTTAGACGATTTAAAGGTTATTCCTGGTGGACAATCCATAGGTGTACAGCTACACACAAAGGGTGTTTTAGTTGTTGGACACCATTTAGTTAATGGTAAGCAAGGAGAAACTTCCCCAGGAGAAAATGCAAATATAAAAGTAGGGGACGTTATCTTAGAGATAAATGGAAATGAGATAAAAAAGATGAAGGATGTTAAACCATATGTAGAAAAAGCAGGTGAAGAAAGCAATTCACTTGATATCAAGTTAAAAAGAGGAAAAGAAACGATAACAACAAAGCTAAAGCCTACGCTAGATAGTATGGAAAACGACTATAAAATCGGGCTCTATATTCGAGATTCGGCAGCAGGTATTGGAACAATGACGTTTTATGAACCTAAATCAAAAAAATACGGTGCATTAGGACATGTGATTTCAGATATGGATACAAAAAAACCGATTGAGATCTATAATGGTTCTATCGTTCGTTCATCAGTAACGTCGATTGAAAAAGGAAATAACGGAATTCCGGGAGAAAAACAAGCAAAATTTTCTGCGGAAGATCATAAAATAGGGTCGATTACAAAGAATAGCCCTTTTGGAATATTTGGCAAATTAAACGATGAAATGTCTAATGGAAAGTGGGATGAGCCTATGCCTGTTGCTTTATCTCATGAAGTAAAAGAAGGCCCTGCAAAAATCTTGACTGTTGTTGAGGGTGAACAGGTCCAAGAGTATGACATTGAAATTGTAAGTAGCGTGCCGCAAAAATTTCCTGCAACCAAAGGAATGGTTATACAAATTACAGATGAAGAATTGCTTAATGAAACTGGGGGAATAGTACAAGGGATGAGCGGAAGTCCAATCATTCAAAACGGAAAAATTATCGGTGCTGTTACCCATGTTTTCGTAAATGACCCTACATCTGGTTATGGTGTTCATCTTGAGTGGATGTTACAAGATGCGGGTATTGATATTTATAAAAAAGAAAAACAAACAAATAAAGCTAGTTAAAGGCTTGACTTGTATGGAGTATTCCATTACAAGTCTTTTTCTTTTTTGTCTTAACATATAGCAATATTATTTCTAATAATCCGAAAACTTTTGTCCAATCTTTATTAAATGTGGTATAATTAGGTAAATATTTTTCGACATGAGTGTCTATAAATATCGAATCATATCGTAAAAAGGAGAAAACATGAGTAAATTAAAGAAAATATTAAAAAAACCAAAGTTTTTTAAATAAAAAAAGGATATTTAGCAATTGTGTAGAATATGTAAAATAGTGAAAAGTTTTGTACTACATAAAAGGAGGAGCTTTTGTGGAAAAAATTTCAGTATGTTTGGTCGACGACAATCGGGAATTAATTCAATTAATGGAGGATTATTTCGAAGAACAGGGAGATATTGAGGTGATCGGAACGGCATATAATGGGAGAGACTGTCTAACAATGCTAGAGGAATTAGAACCGGATGTATTAGTGTTAGATATTATTATGCCACATGTAGATGGTCTTGCTGTATTAAATACGATACGTTCTTCATCTGGAAAAGTACCTCATGTTATTATGCTTACAGCGTTTGGACAGGAAGAGGTAATGAAGAAAGCCGTAGACTTAGGAGCATCTTATTTCATTTTAAAGCCATTTGATCTAGATAATTTATCAGAGCAAATCAGGCAAGTACAAGGTCATAATGCAATATCTACTGGTGTGTCAAAAGTGAATCGTAAAGAGAAGAAAAAACAGGATTTAGAAGCAAGTATTACCAATATTATTCATGAAATTGGTGTCCCTGCTCACATAAAAGGCTACATGTATTTACGAGAAGCGATAACGATGGTGTATAATGATATTGAATTATTAGGTTCAATTACCAAGGTACTATACCCTGATATTGCAAAAAAATATAATACAACAGCATCCCGAGTAGAACGAGCTATTCGCCATGCTATCGAAGTGGCTTGGAGTCGTGGGAATATTGATTCCATTTCCGCTCTATTTGGTTATACCATAAGTATTACAAAGGCAAAACCTACCAATTCTGAGTTTATTGCGATGGTTGCCGATCACTTACGACTTGAGCATAAAGCCAGTTGAACGATTTATTATAATAAATTGTAAGCATACTTTAGGGTAGTCCAAAATAACCGTAGACTCCTTTAGGCAGAAGAGTGTTTTTTACGTGCGAAGTATTGTTGCTGAAGGCTTTCCTATCCAGAGAGACAGTACGAGTCCGAAAGAAATTGCTAACTGAGGAGGCTATGGGTCATTCTCGCGGAAAGCGAAGCATGTTGACGAGGGATGAATGAACTATCTGTCACCACAAAATCCACAAACCAAAAACCCGAACTTTATCTATAAAGTTCGGGTTTTATATCGCTAAAAATGCTTTCGACCCATTCTTTTGTTAGTGTTTTTATTCAAAAAAGACATGGTACAGTGACTTTACAGCTTTATCTAAGTCTTCAGCTTTGATACCGAACATCATCGATACCTCAGATGAACCCTGGTTAATCATTTCGATATTTACATTAGCACTTGCAATAGCTGTTGTTGCTTTTTGTGCAAGGCCAATGGTTCTAACAAGACCCTCTCCAACAATCATAATCATAGCTAAGTTTCGATGAATGGAAATTAAATCTGGATGTAAGTCTGCTTGAATTCTTTGTAATATTTTTTTTTCTTTTGCAATTGGCAGCCCACTTTCACGAAGAATGATAGACATATCATCAATACCTGAAGGTGCATGTTCAAAAGAGATACCCTCATCCTCAAGAATATGAAAAAGCTTTCTACCAAAGCCAATTTCTCTGTTCATCAAATACTTGCTAATATAAATACTACAGAAGCCTGTATCACTAGCAATTCCAACAACACACTTCTCGCTTGGTTTCTTTTCAGAAACAATATATGTACCAGGTGCTTCTGGGTTATTCGTATTTTTTATACATACAGGTATTTCATCTTTGTATGCAGGAATTAATGCTTCATCATGGAAAACAGAAAAGCCAGCATAGCTTAACTCACGCATTTCTTTATAAGTTAATGTAGTGATCTTTTGAGGATCTTTCACGAACGCCGGATTGACGGAAAATACAGAATCAACATCAGTAAAATTTTCATAAAGACCCGCTTTGACTCCTGCAGCTACAATGGATCCAGTTATATCTGAACCTCCACGAGAGAAGGTTATTAATTTTCCATTTTTCGTATACCCGAAGAAACCTGGTATTACTAAAACTTCTTCGCTGTCTCTAAGATTGTAAATTTTTTCATAACTTTCAGGTAATATTTTTGCATTTCCTGGTTCATTACTTACTAAGATACCTGCATCTTGGGGGTTTACATATTTAGCTGAAATACCAATATGATTAAGGTAAGCACTTAAAATTTTTGCCGAACTATCTTCACCTATCGATTTCAATGCATCCATTTTTTCTGGGTCTGAATTTTTACTATGCAAAATAGATTGGATGGACTGAGAAATACTTTCAAGAATTTCTCCTGATATATTTAATTCCTCGACAATTTCATTGAAGCGTTGCATGATAGGGTAGACATATTCATCTGTTTGTCCATTATTACAATGCACTTCACCTAATTCAATCAGCATGTCAGTTATCTTCCTATCTGATTTGAATCTTTTTCCTGGAGCTGACACTACAATAAATCTTCTTTGAGGATCAGCTTTTATAATATTCCCTACTTTCCTTAATTGATCTGCATTTGCTACAGAACTCCCCCCAAATTTTGCTACTTTCACGCTAATTCCTCCCGATGATATTTTTAATTAAAATCATAACATAAATTCAGTTTTTTTTGCACATTGCGAAAGGTGAAAGAATTTGTTTATTTAGGATGAAAAAATAAAAGATGGGAAAAATATCCCATCTCATGTTACTTATTCATCCTCTATTATTTTTTTCTGCTCTTGCTTTAAGCGTTGCCTTTTACGGTCTCGATGTATAATAAATCCGCCGATAAAGGCAATTCCAGCAAGAAATAAAATAAATCCAACAAAAAATTGCACACCTGTATAAATGAAAATCGGATAAAAGGAATCAAATAATGCATCTCGCATAAGCTTTATTCCGATTGCAGATATGACTCCAGGAATGAATAATGTGAGTGCGGCGATGATTCTAATCATTATATTTCCCCTTATGTATGCTCTTTCTTAAGTATAGCAGAAGATTATATAAAAAGGAATTAGTGGAGAGAATCGGTTTGCTAAATCGTGCAGACTGACGTATCATAGTACTATGCAAAAAAATGCAAGGTGGGATGAAATGAAGCGGGTACTAATTGTTGGTGCTGGTAAAGGTGGGAGTATCCTTCTAAATATCTTATATGCTACACAGACAATGAAAATAGTAGCAGTAATTGATACAAACAAAGATGCGCCTGGCTTAAAGTTAGCTAGAAAATATAACATCCCAGTAGGCGTGGAGTGGACAAGTTGGATTCATCAGGATATTGATATAATAATTGAAGCAACTGGTGACGATCAGGTATTAGACAAATTAATTGAGCTACGAAATCGAAAAACGGTAGTTATTCCTGGAAGTGTCGCATATATTATTTACGAATTATTTGATGAGAAGGAAACATTGTTGGAGAAAGTGAAGCTTCAGATGCGTAATCAAGCACTCATTTTAAATAATATAAGAGACGGCATGATTGTTATTAATAATGAAGGAATCGTTACGTTTGTCAACAAAGGCGCTGAAAAAATTGTAGGGAAAGAGAAACGAGAATTTGAAGGTAAGTCGATCCAGAGTGTAATTGCAAATACAAGGTTGCCGAAGGTATTACGTAATCGACGTAGAGAGGTTAATCAAAAATTAACGCTGGAAAATAAAAAACAAGTTATTACAACGCGAATACCGATTATTAATGCAGATGACTTATTAGTTGGTGCTTTTGCAGTATTTAAAGATATTACGGAAGTCATGAATTTGGCTGAAGAAAACACAGACCTAAAAGAAATTAAAACGATGTTGGAGGCGATTATTCATTCTTCTGATGAGGCAATTAGTGTAGTAGATGAAAATGGCTTTGGGATTATGATCAATCCAGCATATACAAGAATCACTGGATTAGAAGAATCAGATGTTATAGGCAAACCAGCTACTACAGATATTTCTGAGGGAGAAAGCATGCATATGAGAGTACTTCAGACTCGAAGAGCTGTCCGAGGTGCTACGATGAAAGTTGGCCCTAAAAAGAAAGAGGTATATGTGAATGTAGCTCCAATTATTGTGGATGGAAAAATGAAAGGTAGCGTTGGTGTACTTCATGATGTTTCCGAAATACACGCACTGACAACTGAGTTAAAGCGAGCAAGACAAATTATTCGGAATTTGGAAGCGAAATATACCTTTGATGATATTATCGGAACCTCTTCTGAAATGAAATTAGCCCTAGAGCAAGCTAAAGTAGGGGCAAAAACACCAGCAACTGTTTTACTTCGTGGTGAATCAGGAACAGGTAAAGAGTTATTTGCCCATGCTATACATAATGAGAGTGACCGCAAGCACCATAAATTTATAAGAGTCAATTGTGCCGCCATTGCAGAATCCATTTTAGAAAGTGAATTATTTGGATATGAAGAAGGGGCTTTTTCAGGAGCTAAGCATGGTGGCAAAAAAGGCTTATTTGAGGAAGCGAATTATGGAAGTATATTCCTAGATGAGATTGGCGAACTTTCTTTAAATATGCAAGCAAAATTATTACGAGTACTTCAAGAAAATGAAATTGTAAGAGTAGGTGGCACACAACCAATATCAATTAACGTTAGAATAATTACCGCCACAAATGTAAATTTAGAGAAAGCGATCATGGCGAAAACATTTCGTGAGGATCTTTATTATCGCTTAAATCGATTACCCATTTTCATTCCCTCCTTAGAGGAAAGATTGTCTGATTTACCGGTCTTAACGGAGCATATTATTTTGAAGATTAATCAAGATTATGGGAGAAATGTTCGGTTTGTCTCAGATGAAGTATTAGCTGAATTAAAGAGATACCATTGGCCAGGTAATATCCGAGAGCTCGAGAATGTGCTTGGACGAGCAATGATATACATGGATATGAATGAAGAAATCATTAAGCTAAAGCACCTTCCAGAATTAGCAACAAAGACGGAGAGTATTTCCCATCATAGCGAACAGCTTACGACTGATTTACCGTTACAAAAAGCTGTTGAACATTATGAAAAACAATATATACAACACGTTTTTGAAAAAAATCATTACAATAAAACGAAAACAGCAAAAGATCTCCATATTTCGATAAGAAATTTATACTATAAAATGGATAAGTATAAAATTGAAAGAAATAACCTGCAATAATTTGCATTGTTGCAATAATTTGCAAGGTGGTTGCACTACAAATTGAAGCGTTTTCATTGTTTGTAGGTTGGCACGGTTTTTGCTTAATTATATTTGGGGCAGAGATAGGAGGTATGTATGGAATCGTTAAACGAATTAAAAGCTAAAGTAAAAAAAGGAAGAAAGCGAACCGTATCGGTGGTAAATGCGGCTGATAAGGAAGTGCTTCTGGCAGTGAAAAAAGCACTCGAAGAAGATTTATGTACTTTCTTGCTATTTGGGGATGAATCGAAAATAACCGAATTAGCAACTGATATAGGTTTAATACCTAGTCAATGGAATAGCGACATGACTATTCGTCATGTAGAAAATAATCATGAGGCTGCTAAGCAAGCAGTTCTCTCTATAAATGATAAGGCATCAGATATCCTTATGAAGGGGAAAATAGCTACAAAAGATATCTTGAAAGCTGTATTAAATAAAGCATATGGCCTTCGTGCAGGAAAAGTATTATCTCATGTCGCGCTTTTTGAAATCCCTAATCAGCAAAAAGTAGTGTTTCTAACAGATGCAGCTATGAATATTGCGCCAGATTTACAACAAAAGGTTGAGATTATTCAAAACGCAGTTCAAGTTGCTAGCGCTGTTGGTATTAATGTCCCGAAAGTTGCTGCTATCACTCCTGTTGAGGTGGTAAACGAGGCTATGCAGTCGACGATGGATGCTGCTGTATTAACCCAAATGCAACAAAGAGGCCAAATAAAAGGATGTCTGATTGACGGTCCATTAGCTTTTGATAATGCAGTGTCGTATCAAGCAGCTCAGCAAAAAGGGATCAAATCAGAGGTAGCTGGTAATGCAGATATACTATTAGCACCATCTATAGAAGCGGGAAATGCACTATACAAGTCTTTTGTTTATTATGCTAATGCAAAAGTGGCAGCTATTATCAGTGGTGCAAAAGCACCGATTATACTTACATCACGAGCAGATTCAGCTGAAAGTAAAGTATATTCACTTTCTTTAGCTCTTGTATCAGCTCATACATTTTAGGAGGAATAAACATGGAACTATTTACTTATATGGAAAAATATGATTATGAACAATTAGTATTTTGTCAAGATAAAAATTCTGGTTTAAAGGCTATTATCGCTATTCATGATACAACTTTAGGGCCAGCTCTTGGTGGAACAAGAATGTGGACATATAAATCGGAAGAAGAAGCGATTGAAGATGCATTACGCTTAGCTAAAGGTATGACATATAAAAATGCTGCAGCTGGATTAAATTTGGGCGGTGGAAAAACAGTAATTATTGGTGATCCAAAAAAAGATAAGAATCCAGAAATGTTTCGGGCATTTGGAAGATATATTCAAGGATTAAATGGAAGATATATTACGGCGGAAGATGTAGGAACTACTGTTCATGACATGGATTTAATTCATATGGAAACAGATTTTGTAACAGGTATTTCTCCAGAATCAGGTTCATCTGGTAATCCATCTCCGGTAACAGCGTATGGTGTTTACAAAGGAATGAAAGCTGCTGCAAAAGAGGCATATGGTGATGATTCTTTAGAAGGTAAAACCATTGCAATCCAAGGAATTGGTAATGTAGCTTATGCACTTTGCGAATTTTTACATGAAGAAGGGGCTCAATTAATTGTTACAGATATAAATAAAGAAGCAATTAATCGAGCTGTTGAAGCTTTCGACGCAACAGCTGTTGATCCGGACGATATCTATGATGTTGACTGTGATATTTACGCTCCATGTGCATTAGGAGCTACAATTAATGATGATACAATCTCTAGATTAAAAGCGAAAGTCATTGCAGGCTCAGCCAATAACCAATTAAAGTCTTCAAAGCATGGAGATATTATTCATGAACAAGGAATCGTTTATGCTCCTGATTATGTCATTAATTCTGGTGGTGTAATAAATGTAGCGGATGAATTACATGGTTATAATCATGATCGCGCAATGAAAAAAGTGGAAACCATTTACGACAGTCTACAAAAAGTATTTGCTATTTCCAAAAGAGATAACATTCCAACCTATGTAGCGGCTGATCGGATGGCTGAGGAGAGAATTGAGTCTGAACGTAATTCTAGAAGTCAATTCTTGCTGAATGGACATCATATTCTTAGTAGAAGATAAGGTACAACTTAGACAACGGAGGTAAAATGTATTGCTAGCTAAGTTTAGAAATCTTGTGATAAACCCTGGCTCTACTTCTACAAAGATAGGGGTTTTTGATAATGAAACATGTATTTTTGAAAAAACAATTCGTCATCAATCCGATGAATTAAACCAATTTCCATCCATTATCGAACAGCATATGTATCGAAAACATATCATTCTTAATCAGCTTGATTATGAAGGGATAAATATATCTAAATTAAGTGCTGTCTGTGCTCGCGGCGGATTACTTCAGCCGATCGAGGGTGGAACATATGAAGTGAACGAGCAAATGCTAACTGATTTGCGAATTGGCTATAATGGTGAACATGCCTCCAATTTAGGGGGCATCATAGCAAATGAAATTGCTCTAAACCTTAATATTCCTGCATATATTGTTGATCCAGTCGTAGTCGATGAACTTGCGGAAATTGCTAGGTATTCTGGTTTTTCTGAAATACCAAGAAAGAGTATTTTCCATGCTTTAAATCAGAAGGCAGTTGCTAGAAAAGTCGCAAATGATATGAATAAACAATATGAGGATTTGAATTTCATAGTAACGCATATGGGTGGTGGCATAACTGTCGGAGCACATCAACGTGGGAAAGTAGTTGATGTAAATAATGGGTTACACGGAGAGGGACCATTTTCACCGGAACGCGCAGGTACTGTACCAGCAGGGGATTTAATTGCACTTTGTTTTTCAGGGCAATATTATAGAGAAGAAGTAATGAAAAAGATTGTAGGGCAAGGTGGAATGATGGGTTATCTTCATACAAGTGATGCCATCGAGGTAGAACGACGGATTGCTTCAGGCGATGAAAAGGCAAAGGAAATATATGAAGCAATGGCTTATCAGGTAGCTAAGGAAATAGGTTCCATGAGTGCAGTGTTATCAGGGGACGTTGATCGAATTGTTTTAACTGGAGGCCTTGCACATGGAAAATCGTTTACTGAGTCGATTATTCGACGGATCAATTGGATAGCTGATACGGTTGTCTACCCAGGCGAAGATGAGCTACAAGCTTTAAATGCTGGTGTTCTTCGGATACTCAGAGGGGAAGAAATAGCAAAAACGTACCCTAATTAGAATTTGATAGAGGAGTGTTGAAAAATGGCTAAGGATTACGATTTGGTAATACTTGGAGGTGGTACTGGCGGCTATGTAGCAGCCATAAGAGCCTCTCAGCTAGGGATGCAAGTAGCAGTTGTTGAAAAGGGAGAATTGGGTGGTACATGTCTCCATCGTGGTTGTATTCCGTCAAAATCATTATTGCGAAGTGCTGAAGTCTATAAACAAACTAAAAACGCTTATGAATTCGGTGTGGAAACGAAGGACACAAAGCTTGATTTCACGAGAGTTCAAAAAAGAAAAGGAGCTATTGTCGATCAGCTTCATCAGGGTGTCCAAGGGTTAATGAAGAAGGGGAAGATTGATGTTTATAATGGATACGGAAGAATACTAGGACCAAGTATATTTTCTCCGATGCCCGGAACGATTTCTATTGAATATGCGAATGGTGATGAGAACACCATGCTAGTTCCAAAAAATGTTTTGATTGCAACTGGATCTACTCCAAAAACGTTGCCTGGTTTAGATATTGATCATAAAACGGTATTAAACTCTGATGACGCATTACAGTTAGAAGAGCTACCAAAATCAATTATTATTGTTGGTGGAGGCGTTATTGGCATAGAATGGGCGTCGATGCTGGCGGATTTTGATGTGGAAGTAACTGTCATTGAATACTTAGAAGATATTCTACCTTCTGAGGACACTGCTGTTGCCAAAGAAGTAGAAAGATTATTGAAGAAAAAAGGAATTAATTTTGTCAAAGGTGCAAAAGTACTAGCTGATACACTTTTAAAAGAAGATGGAGTTCAAATTGAAGCAGAAATCAATGAAAAACATCAACGCTTTCATGCAGAGAAAATGCTTGTTTCTGTAGGTAGGAAAGCAAATACAAATAACATTGGCTTGGAAAATACAGATATTATTGTAGAGAACGGATTTGTCCAAACGAATTCATTCTATCAAACAAAGGAAGCACATATTTACGCAATTGGTGATGTGATTGGTGGTATGCAGCTAGCGCATGTTGCTTCCCATGAGGGAATTGTCGCTGTGGAGCATATGGCTGATCAGAACCCAATGCCAATTGATTATTCACAGGTAGCGTCATGTATCTATTCTAGTCCAGAAGCAGCAAGTGTAGGTTTAACTGAGAAACAAGCAAAAGAAAATGGATATGAAGTTAAAATAGGCAAATTTCCTTTCCAGGCAGTTGGTAAAGCACTGGTTTATGGTGAAGCTGATGGCTTTGTAAAGATAATTGCAGATAAGCAAACGGATGATATTTTAGGTGTACATATGGTAGGTCCTCATGTGACTGATATGATTTCAGAAGCTGGCCTTGCTAAAGTGCTGGACGCTACACCTTGGGAAGTGGGACACACCATCCATCCACATCCAACTTTAGCAGAAGTGATTGGTGAAGCTGCACTTGCAGTAGATGGTAAACAAATACATGGTTAATTTATAAAAGGAGGGACTAAGTGATGGCACAAAATCGCCACAAAGCTTTAGGGCTTACAGATGAAATGGTATTAGAAATGTATAAAACAATGCTCTTAGCAAGGAAAATTGATGAAAGAATGTGGTTGTTAAATCGAGCCGGTAAAATCCCATTTGTTATATCATGTCAGGGACAAGAGGCAGCACAAGTAGGGGCTTCTTTTGCATTAGATCGGAAAAGTGATTATGTTGCACCTTATTATCGTGATATGGGCGTTGTATTGGCCTTTGGGATGACAACGAAGGAATTGATGCTATCTGGGTTTGCCAAGGCTGAAGATCCCAATTCTGGTGGTCGTCAAATGCCAGGTCATTTTGGGCAGAAGAAAAATCGAATTCTGACAGGCTCGTCTCCTGTTACGACTCAACTTCCCCATGCAGTTGGCGTAGCCCTTGCTGCTAAAATGAAAAAAGAACCGATTGTTTCATTTGTTACACTAGGAGAAGGCTCATCTAACCAGGGGGATTTCCATGAAGGTTTAAATTTCGCAGGAGTTCACGACTTACCTGTTATTACAATGGTAGAAAATAATAAATATGCTATTTCGGTTCCGATTGAAAAACAAATCGCAAGTAAAAATGTAGCTGACCGGGCACAAGGCTATGGAATGCCTGGATATACTGTAGATGGTAATGATCCACTTGCTGTTTATGAGGCTGTGAAAGCTGCACGGGACAGGGCTTTAGCTGGAGAAGGTCCAACGTTAATTGAAGCGGTGTCCTATCGGTTAACTGCACATTCAAGTGATGATGATGATAGATTATATCGTGAAAGTGAAGAAGTAGATGAAGCAAGAAAGAAAGATTCTGTTATTACCTTTGCTAAGTATTTGAAAGATGAGGGCATATTAACAGAGGAAGTAGAAAAACAAATAAATGATGCAATTAATGCGGAGGTTAATGAGGCTACAGATTATGCTGAGAATGCGGACTATGCGCCTGCCGAAGATGCTTTAAAATACGTGTACGAAGAGTAGAAAGGGGGAAATTGTCATGCCAGTAATGTCATATATCCAGGCAGTAACAACTGCTTTGAAAGAAGAAATGAAACGAGATGAAAATGTATTTGTTTTAGGTGAAGATGTAGGTAAAAAAGGTGGCGTATTTCGTGCTACTGATGGACTATTTGAAGAATTTGGAGAGGAACGTGTTTTAGATACACCATTAGCGGAATCTGCTATTGCAGGTGTTGGAATTGGTGCTGCAATTTACGGGATGAGGCCTGTAGCTGAAATGCAATTTGCTGATTTTATCATGCCAGCTGTAAACCAAATAATATCAGAGGCAGCTAAAATTCGCTATCGCTCAAATAATGATTGGAATGTACCAATGACGATTCGTGCTCCCTATGGAGGCGGCGTGCATGGAGCATTATACCATTCCCAATCAGTTGAATCGGTATTTGCCAATCAGCCTGGGCTAAAAATAGTGATGCCATCAACACCATATGATGCTAAAGGATTATTAAAGGCTTCTATTCGTGATAACGATCCAGTATTGTTCTTTGAACACAAACGTGCATATCGTTTATTAAAAGGAGAAGTACCCGAGGATGACTATGTATTACCGATTGGTAAAGCTGATGTGAAACGTGAAGGCTCAGATATTACCATTATTACGTATGGGTTATGTGTTCATTTTGCGCTTCAAGCGGCTGAAAAGCTAGCGGAAGAGGGTATTGATGCTCATATTCTAGATTTAAGGACAGTATACCCACTGGATAAAGAAGCCATTATTGAAGCTGCTAAAAAGACAGGCAAGGTTTTACTTATAACCGAGGATAATAAAGAAGGTAGTATTATCGGTGAGGTAGCAGCAATTATAGCAGAAAATTGCCTGTTTGATTTGGATGCGCCAGTTCAACGACTTGCTGGACCGGACGTACCAGCAATGCCATATGCGCCAACAATGGAAAAATATTTTATGATTAATCCAGACAAAGTGGAAAAAGCAATGCGGGAACTTGCAGAATTTTAATTAAAGGAGGTAGACCACAAATGGCGAAAGAAAAAATTAATATGCCACAATTGGGTGAGAGTGTTACAGAGGGGACGATTAGTTCTTGGCTCGTTAATGTTGGAGATAAAGTGAATAAGTATGATCCTATTGCTGAAGTAATGACAGATAAAGTAAATGCAGAAGTGCCATCCTCCTTTACTGGAACAATTAAGGAATTAGTTGCTCAAGAAGGGGACACCATTGCAGTTGGAGATTTAATGTGTTATATCGATACGGAAGCAAGTAGTGCTGGTGCCGCAAAAGGTTCAGAACCGAGCAAGGAGAATAAGCAGCAAACCGATATGGACAGCTCTAATGATGCAAAAGATCAGTCTATGAAAAAACGTTATTCTCCAGCTGTATTACGAATGGCGCAAGAAAATAATATAGATCTTGAACAGGTAGAAGGCACAGGTAAAGCAGGTAGAATTACTAGAAAGGATATCGAAAAGCTAATTTCTTCTGGTAAGATACCAGCTCCTACAGAACATGACAATAAAGCTGTAACACCAACTGTTGAAAATAAACAAGCAAAAGAATCTCCGTCGAAACCACAGCCGACTATGCAAACAGGTGATATCGAAATCCCAGTTACAGGAGTGCGTAAAGCGATCGCCCAAAATATGGTTCGATCTAAACAAGAAATTCCTCATGCTTGGATGACTGTTGAAGTAGATGTAACAGATCTTGTTACATACAGAAATAAAATAAAGGATTCGTTCAAGCAAAAAGAAGGCTACGGATTAACATTTTTTGCATTTTTTGTGAAAGCTGTAGCTCAAAGCTTAAAAGAATTCCCACAACTAAATAGTACATGGGCAGAAGATAAGATTATTCAGCGTAAGGATATTAATTTATCGATCGCGGTAGCGAAAGACGAAGAATTATTCGTGCCTGTGATTCATCATGCAGACGATAAAAGTATAAAAGGAATTGCTAAGCAAATTCATGAACTAGCAATAAAGGCAAGAACTAACAAATTAACTGGCGATGATATGAAGGGCGGTACATTTACCGTTAATAATACTGGTTCCTTTGGTTCTATCCACTCCATGGGCGTTATCAATCATCCACAGGCAGCAATTTTGCAGGTTGAATCTATTGTGAAGCGACCAATGATCGTTAATGATATGTTTGCAGCTCGTGACATGGTTAATTTATCCTTATCTTTAGATCATCGTATATTGGATGGTCTTGTTTGCGGCAACTTCCTCGCACGTGTGAAAGAAATTTTAGAGAATATGAATGAAAATACAATTAATGTGTATTAGAACAATATAATTCCTTGTTCGGAGAACGTATTTAATTGAAATATCAAACTGATGCTGGTATCCTATCTATAGTATAAAAGTTACTTCAAGTGAGGGGTTTGATTTTTAATGGATTTTAACATATTTATGAATGATGTTGTAGATGCTGCGCGTAAGGATATTAGAGAGGCTGGTTATCAAGAACTAACAACACCTGAAGAAGTGGATCAAGCACTTACTAAAGAGGGTACAACGTTAGTAATGGTTAATTCAGTATGTGGATGTGCTGGTGGAATCGCAAGACCAGCTGCTGCTAATTCCATACATTATGATAAACGCCCAGATCAATTAGTGACAGTATTTGCTGGCCAAGATAAAGAAGCAACAGAAAAAGCAAGACAATATTTTGAAGGTTATCCACCTTCTTCACCTTCATTTGCCTTTTTGAAAGATGGTAAAATAGTAACCATGTTAGAACGACATGATATTGAAGGACATAGTGCTATGGATGTCATAAGTAAGCTTCAAACGATATTTGATAAGCATTGTGAAGAAGTCTAAAAATTGTTTGATTAGATATGAAATGAGGGCTGTCTCTATGTTATCGTAGGTCAGCCTTTTTTTCCGGTAACCTGAGTGGAACGGTAAAGGAGAATGGAACGTGAAGATAGGCTATCGAACTATTAAAACAGCTATAGGAACACCTATTGCTATTTGGATAGCTCAATTATTAGGAGTAACAAATTTTGTATCAGCTGGTATTCTTACCATTTTATGTATCCAACCATCACGAAAACAATCTTTTTTAAGTGCATGGAATCGCTTTTTAGCATGTATTATTGCATCTATTCTGTCCATTCTATTTTTTCATTATATAGGCTATCATCCAGCAGTGGTTGGCTTATTACTAGCAATCTTTATCCCAATAACGGTGTATTTAAATATTACACAGGGTATTGCAACAAGCTCAGTTATTATTTTAAATTTATACGGTGCACATTATTTAGATTATGATTTCTTAGTTGATCAATTTCTATTAATAATCATTGGTATTGGAACTGGATTATTACTAAACTTATATATGCCAAGCCTAGATAAAAAGTTAAAAGAAAAGCAACGAGAATTGGAAGAAAATTTTCAGTCCGTGCTATATGAAATCGCATTATATGTACGCAATAGGAATATTGTATGGGATGGAAATGAAATAACAAGAATTGAACAGCTACTGGTCGAAGCAGCGGACTTAGTAGAGCGTGATAAAGAAAATCATATATTACGCAATAAGCACCCATATCGTGATTATTTTCGTATGCGATCAAGACAATTTGAATTATTACAGCGAATGCTTCCACTTGTAACTAAATTGCCCAAAAAAGACTCGATAACGGAAAAAATTGCCTCCTTCTTTGAAGGGCTATCGAAAGCTGTACATCCTGGGAATACAGCAATTATCTACCTAGAGGAATTAGAGCAATTGCGAAAGGATTTCGATAGAGAGGACCTTCCATGTTCGAGAGAAGAATTTGAAACGAGAGCAAACCTTTTTCGATTATTACATGATATTGAAGACTATCTATTATTGAAAAAAAGGTTTAAAGAAAGTGATGTTAGACCTAAGAGAAGAACAAGCAAAGAAGCATAAAGACTGGACCCATGTGTGGTACAGTCTTTTTTAATAGTCTAGGAAAACCGTGTAGATAAATATGAGCGCGTTGAGCCGCGACTAGCTCCAGCGCCCAGAATCTAGCCGACTTCACGAATCGTCCTAATCTAAGTCATCAGCGGTTCGCAAAATCACCGTGATTCCTTTAACTCCGCTGACTCGCTCCAGTCGCTACGTTTCTATTCGGGCGCTTGCGCTTTTGTTCATTTTATGACGTAATTCGTTATGGACAAACATTAGTAAGCGGTATAAGTTCAGGAAATTATGAGCTAGTGTCCTTCTTAATGATATCCCATAGTTAATATTCTTATATAAACAATGCTAGACCTGCTGTCAAAGTGGATAGGAGCATTGCAATTATCATAATATATACAATAATTTTCGTTCTTCGAGCACGCTTTGATTTTTGGGACATACAAATCCTCCTTCACTCCTAAAATACTACGTTTATTTTACCTTGAAAACTACTTTTGGACAAGTGGTAATAAACATTTATCTCACTATTTAAGCGTTTTTCAGCTCCAATGTTCTTTCTCGTGAAAATGATCAATAAGCTAGTATAGGTGATTGCTTATGGATGAATCAACATACGAATGTATTTCACATGTAACTTGTCGTAAAACCCTCACATCAAGCAATAAAATGAAATCACTAATGATAAGTGAGGAAACGACTGCCAGTAAATGTCCGATTGGTTCGGGCCTACATGGAAGTAGGTCACAAAGGCGTTGCCACAGGACGTGGCGATTTAAGCCTTTGTACGTATTTGTTTTAGTAAAAGCTGGATGGAAGTTTCACTTTATATAAACATACAAATAGGGGGCTGAAAATGAATTCGTCTGATACGAAAGCTGTCAATCACATTACGCATATTGGAATAGCAGTTAAGAATATAGAGGAATCTTTGCCTTTTTACATGATGTGTTTAGGTCTTAAGTTGACACAAATGGAAACAATCGATTCGCAATCCATTAGAGTGGCCTTTTTAAAAGTGGGAGAAGCTTATTTAGAATTAATCGAACCAATCACCACAACTTCTACAGTAGCTGAATTTATTAACAAACGAGGAGAAGGCTTGCACCATATTGCACTAGCAGTCGACGATATCCAGCAACGGGTAGACCTTTTGAAGCAGAAAGGTATTCAGGCAATAGATGAAGAAATACAAATAGGAGCTGATGGGCAACAAATAGCATTTCTTCATCCAAGTGTAGCAAATGGTGTATTATTTGAATTATGTCAGGAGAAGTGAACATCGTGGATATGTATGATAAAATCACGGAATTATATGAAAAGAGAAAGCAAATAAAGCTTGGTGGTGGAGAAGAGCGGATTCGTAAACAACATGAAAAAGGGAAATTAACAGCAAGGGAAAGAATTAAAGTGTTACTAGATAAGCAATCTTTTGTAGAAATAAATCCTTTCATGAAACAGAGAGTTTGTTCTTCGTGTAACAGCATAGCCGTTGATAGTAATGGTGAGGGTGTCGTAACTGGCTACGGAAAAGTTAATGGTAGATCTATTTACCTATTTGCTCAAGATTTTACCGTTTATGGTGGAGCACTAGGAGAAATGCACGCGAAGAAGATTACTGCTGTTATGGACTTAGCTGCAAAAAATAGAATTCCGATTGTAGGATTAATTGATTCTGGTGGTGCTCGTATACAGGAAGGTGTATCTTCTTTAGATGGATATGGTCAAGTTTTTTACAGAAATGTTAAGTATTCTGGTTTAATACCTCAAATATCGGTAATTATGGGACCAAGTGCAGGTGGAGCAGTTTATTCACCAGCGCTTACTGATTTCATTATAATGGTTAAACAAACATCACAAATGTTTATTACGGGTCCGAAAGTAATAGAGAAAGCTACTGGAGAGCAAATAGCAGGAGAGGAACTGGGGGGAGCTTCCATCCACAATAAACAGAGTGGAAATGCTCACTTTCAAACAAATACGGAAGAAGAAGCATTGGAAACCGTTCGTCAATTAATTCATTATTTGCCTGCTTTTGATCAAGAAAAAGCAGAAGATATTGCAAATTACTGTGAATTATCCAATGGAAGTGATTTAATAGAGATAGTTCCTTTTGATAGCAGATCACCTTATGATGTAAAAAAAGTAATAAACAATATAGTTGATTCAGGTAGTTTCTTTGAGGTGCATCAACATTTTGCTAAAAATATTGTTGTTGGATTTGCAAAAATTAATGGGCAAACGGTTGGGATGATTTGTAATCAACCAAAGTATTTAGCTGGTGGATTAGATATCAATTCAAGTGATAAAGCGGCTCGGTTTATTCGTTTTTGTGATGCATTTGATATAGCCTTGGTAACCATAGAAGACGTTACTGGATTTATCCCAGGTATTAAACAGGAACATGATGGAATTATACGTCATGGCGCTAAGCTACTTTACGCATATGCAGAAGCAACGGTTCCAAAAGTAACAGTGATTCTGCGAAAAGCATATGGTGGTGCCTTTGTGGCATTAAATAGTAAATCACTTGGAGCAGACATTGTCTATGCATGGCCGAATGCAGAAATCGCTGTTATGGGGGCCGAGGGAGCTGTCCCTATTATGTTTGCTAACGAAGTTGATACGAGTCATGATCCGGATCAGTTACAAGCAGAAAAAATACGTACATATCTGCAACGTTTTGCAAATCCTTATGAGGCTGCTAGTTTAGGAATGGTGGATGATATTATTGATCCTCGTGACACCAGATTAAAGCTAATTGAAGCTTTGGAAATGCTCCAAAATAAAACAGAGGATCGTCCTAGTAAGAAACACGGTAATATCCCATTATAATTGATGTATAGGAGGATTTGTTTTGCTAATTAATGAAGAACGTCTTTTAGAAGAATTTTTTGAACTAGTTAAAATTGATTCTGAGACAGGACAAGAAACAGAAATAGCAAAAGTGTTAAAGGAGAAGTTCTCTAATTTAGGATTAGAGGTTATAGAGGATGCCAGTAAATCAACAACAGGGCATGGTGCTGGTAACTTAATTTGTAATTGGAAAGGCACCAAAGATAGTGTAGACCCAATCTACTTTACCTCACATATGGATACTGTAGTTCCTGGTAAAGCCATTAACCCTAGTATTAAAGATGGTTACATTATTTCGGATGGAACCACCATTTTAGGTGCGGACGATAAAGCGGGTTTGGCCGCAATTCTAGAGACTATCCGTACAGTTAATGAAAATAATTTAGAGCATGGTGATGTTCAATTTGTAATAACTGTAGGTGAAGAATCTGGTTTAGTAGGAGCGAAGGCACTGGATCCATCCATGCTCCATGCAAAATACGGTTATGCAATAGACAGTAATGGAGATGTAGGTGATATCGTTGTAGCCGCACCTACCCAAGCAAAGGTATTTGCCGTAATTAAAGGAAAAACAGCTCATGCTGGCGTAGCTCCTGAAAAAGGAGTGTCAGCTATAACCTTAGCTGCGAAGGCAATAGCTAAAATGCCACTCGGAAGAATTGATGATGAAACAACAGCTAATATTGGTCGATTTGAAGGCGGTAAGCAAACGAATATCGTTGTAGATCATGTCGAGATCTTAGCTGAGGCCCGGTCATTGGATCCGAAAAAAATGGAAGTACAAGTTAAAAAAATGAAGGATGCTTTTGAAAATACTGCTAAAGAATTTGGTGGTACCGCTGAAGTATCGGTTAAGGTCATGTATCCTGGATATAAACAACAGGAAGGCGATTTAGTAGTTGAAGTTGCACGTAATGCTGCCAAGGCCATTGGTCGAGAAAGTAAATTGCTAAAAAGTGGTGGGGGTAGTGATGCAAATGTTATAGCAGGTCACGGAATCCCGACTGTCAATCTTGCTGTTGGTTATGAAGAAATCCACACAACAAATGAACGGATCAAAGTAGAAGATTTGGTTAAAGTAACAGAGTTAGTTACAGCAATTATCCAGGAAGCAGCAAAAAATTAACAAAGTAAACCCTTTAAGTGCAACGCTTAAAGGGTTTTTTCTTTGGTATGTTATAATGGATTAAAAGTGATATTAAATTGTCCGTATTAAGGAGCAGTATATGTATGACGAATCAAGCTACGAAGCGAAGAGTTATCTTCCATATTGATATGAATTGCTTCTATGCTTCAGTTGAGATGGCGTATAACCCGAAACTTAAGGGCAGGCCTGTAGCCATTGCTGGTAATCCTGAAGAGAGACGAGGAATTGTTGTAACAAGCAGTTATGAAGCAAGGGCTAAAGGGGTAAAAACGACAATGAATCTATGGAAGGCTAAAAAACTATGTCCTGAATTAATTGTCCTACGCCCTAATTTTGAACGCTATCGAACAGCCTCTAGAGAGATTTTCAAAATGCTTTCAGAAATAACTCCATTTGTACAACCCGTATCTATCGATGAAGGCTATATGGATGTAACGGAAAGTAAAGGAATGGGTACACCTTTAGATATAGCAGCCAATTTACAGAAAAGAATAGCTAGAGAGCTCGATTTGCCATGCAGTATTGGGATAGCACCAAATAAATTTCTTGCAAAAATGGCATCCGACATGAAGAAGCCAATGGGAATTACAGTATTAAGAAAGCGTGAGATGCCCTCAATGCTGTGGCCGTTACCAATTGAAGAAATGTATGGAGTAGGAGGGAAAACAGCCACTAAATTAAAAGGAATAGGGATAGAGACAATAGGTGATCTTGCGCGTGGGAATGTCTACGAATTAAAACAAATACTTGGAATTAATGGTGAACGACTAAAAAATCGAGCAAATGGTGTGGATCAACGTCCTGTAGATCCTGATGCTGTCTATGAATTTAAAAGTATTGGTAACTCAAAAACACTACCGCAGGATACTACAGATGAAACAGAAATTAGAGCATTGATGCATTACCTCGCCGAAAATGTAGCACGTCGATTAAAGCGAAAACAAGCAGTTGGACGTAGCATACAAGTAATGATTCGCTATCATGATCGGAAGACTATTACACGAAGCAAAAAATTAAGAAACTATATTGAGTCAAAAGAAGATATCTTAATAATCGCAAATGAATTATTGCAAAAGCATTGGAATCTAGAACCAATTAGACTATTGGGAATTACTGTACAGGATGTAGAAGAGAAGCAAAATATTGCACAGCAACTCGATCTATTTTCATATGAAAAAGTGGCGGGAAAAGAAAAGTTATATAAAACGATTAATGAGCTATCTGAGAAATACGGAAAAAATCCGTTTATCTCATGGAATACTACCAATACGGATAATCAAAGTCCAAGTACGAGCTTTCAAAAAGATTTCTTGGATGATTTTAAGCGTTAAAATGAGGCAGGTACATATTGAGCTAAATACTTGTCTTAACAAGATAGTAGGCTATAGAAAGCACCATTTTATATGAAATGATGAAATTAACAATGTAGTGGAAATCAGCTATATTTCAATATTTCTACACAGATTGCTGATTTAAATAGTATAGTTGAATAATGAATAATATACAAGATGATCCAATTAAAAGCCGAACTAATTCGATTTCTCCAGTGGTGATTATCCCTAGATGTTAGATTTTTACTCTAACTACCAGGGCCCGCACCAGTGTGTTTCGAATTTAAGTTCGGCTTTTTCTTTAATGTATATTACTCGAGATTTTTACATTGTCATTATTTCATAATTTTATTTATAATTGTTTGTGACAGTTTTCCACCGGGATAACGGAATGGAATATCAAATTTTGTTGTTTGTTTTAAGATGCTCTTCTTATGAGAAAACGTATTAAAGCTATATTTTCCATGATATGCTCCCATGCCACTTGCACCAACACCACCAAACGGAAGATGTGGATTAGCTAGATGGTAAAGTGTATCATTTATACTACCACCACCGAATGATAAGTACTGCATAATTTGTTGTTGCGTATTTTCATTTTCTCCAAAGTAATATAAAGCTAGAGGTTTTTCTTGCATTTTAACTACTCCAACTGCATCTTCTATATCCTTAAACGTAAGTACCGGAAGGATTGGTCCAAATATTTCTTCCTGCATAATTGGATCGTCCCACGTGATTTTGTCAAGAATCGTAGGTTCAATTTTTAATAGGTTTCGATTCGATTCACCGCCATGTAGAATAGTTCCTGTAGATAAATAAGTATGTAACCGATCGAAATGCTTTTCGTTGATGATTCGGATATAGTCTTTATTTGATAAAGGGCTTTTACCATAGAAGCTCTTCATATATTTCTTCATGGCTTTTAATAATTTAAATTTAACCTTTTCGTGTACATATAAGTAATCTGGAGCAACACAAGTTTGGCCAGCATTCGTAAATTTACCCCAGACAATACGCTTTGCTGCTAGATTAATATTAGCATCTTTATCAACGATAACGGGGCTTTTACCTCCCAATTCAAGTGTTACAGGAGTTAAGTGATTACTTGCTTCTCTCATAATAATTTTCCCAGTCTGGGTACTACCAGTAAAGAAGATATAATCAAAACGCTGTTGTAAAAGCTCCTGAGCAATTTCTTTTGCGCCTTCAATGACTGTTAAATAAGATGGATCAAAGTATTCCCTAATCATTTCACGCAATAATGCTGAAGTAGCTGGTGCATCTTCAGAAGGTTTAATTACAGCACAATTACCTGCAGCTAGTGCACCAATTACTGGTGCGAGCGCTAACTGTAAAGGATAATTCCAAGGTGCCATGATCAGACAAACTCCGTAAGGCTCCTTCATAATAAAGTTTTTTGTTCCTTTATGGGTGATTGGAGCAGAAACCTTAATAGGTTCCATCCAATCTCTTAAATGCTTCAGTGTATGATCTAATTCGGTTATTAAAAATCCTAATTCAGTTGTTAGTGTTTCATGTTTGGATTTATTTAGATCTGTTTTTAATGCTTTATATATAGCAGGTTCATTTTCCTTTAGCATACTTTTAAGTTTCTGAAGTTGTTCTTTGCGGCTATTAAAATTCATCGTATTGCCATTTAAGAAAAATGCTCGTTGGTCAGCAATAATCGATTCAATTTGTGACATAGAAAGCCCTCCTTTAATTAATCAAAAAACTAGAGAAGTCATATGCAATTTCTGTATGTGGGAAGATCATTTGGGCCTCCTGTAAAAGTTGCTCATTTTCTTCCTTTTGGTATCTTGATGAGATATGAGTAAGTATTAGGCGCTTGCAGTTGCCTTTTTTGGCAAGTTCTGCAGCTTGCGTCGTTGTTGAGTGGAAATATCGCTTAGCAAGAATAGACTTATCATGGCTAAATGTGGCTTCATGAACTAGAACGTCAGCATCTTTAACCAAAGATATGTAATTTGTTGAATACCTTGTATCACCTAATATAGCTACTACTCTCCCTTTTTTATCCTGTCCAATAACATCTTTTCGATAAATTTTCCTACCAGCTTCCGTTACCACAACTTCATTTTCTTTTATTTGTTTGTAAATAGGTCCAGGTTTAATCCCTATGTCTTTTAATTTATTTACTAGTAATTCTCCAGGTTTATCCTGCTCCATAATACGAAATCCAAAACTAGGAATTGCGTGATCTAACGCTTGTATATGGACTGAAAAGTGACTATCTTTCACTACCATATTATTCTCAATTTCCACAAACAATAATGAATAATTAAGATGAGTATCACTTACACCTAAACTCGTTTCAACAAATTGCTGAATTCCCTTAGGACCATAAATAGTTAACGGATCTTCACCACCTTGAAAAGATCGACTACTTAAGAAGCCAGGTAGACCAAAGATATGGTCACCATGCAAATGAGTGATAAAAATTTTATTAATTTTTCTTGGCTTAATTGATGTATGGAGAATTTGATGTTGGGTTGCTTCTCCACAGTCAAATAACCAAACACTATTTAATTCTTGTAGCATGGAAAGTGCTACGGATGACACGTTTCTTTGTTTGGAGGGTACACCTGCTCCTGTTCCAAGAAAAATCAACTCCATCGTATAACCTCCAGTATTATTTCCAGCCTCTGATATATTGCTTAGGTGCCTTTAAGTCATAGTTTAATTCAGCAGCTGCTTCTTTAGCCCAATAAGGATTTTTCAGTAATGACCTACCGATAAAGACTAAGTCTGCTCGTTTGTTTTGAATAATCTCTTCAGCTTGTTTTCCTGAGGTAATTAAACCAACTGCTCCAGTAGCAATAGAGACATCTTGTTTAATTGTTTCACAGCGTCTAAGTTGGTAACCCGGGTAAGTATTGATCGTTGCAGGGACGACTCCACCAGAGCTGCAATCAATTAAGTCGACACCGTCCTCTTTTAACTGAGAACAAAAGTAGAGTATATCTTCTAGGCTATTTCCGTTGTTATCGTACTCATCTGTGGAAATTCGTACAAAAATTGGCCCATTCCAAACAGTTTTGATCGAAGCAATAATCTCTTTTAAAAAGCGGTATCGATTCTCTTTACTTCCTCCATATGCATCCGTACGGTGATTAGTCAATGGTGATAAAAATTGATTAATTAAATATCCATGTGCTCCATGTATTTCTATAACATCGAACGAAGCTTCAGCGGCACGTCTCGCACCGTCTTTGAATGCATTAATTGTATCGTCAATATCATTTTGTGACATTTCTAGCGGCTCTTGGAAAGTATCATTAAATGCGATAGCAGACGGTGCATAAATAGCAGAAGATAGTTCAGCTTTTCTTCCTGCATGGGCAAGCTGTATAGCCGTCTTAGCTCCGTAACTATGTAGTTCTTCATTCAGTTGTTTTAATCCTAAAACATGGTCATCACTCCATATGCCTAAATCTTGTGCGGAGATCCTACCTTCCATTTGGACTGCTGATGCTTCGAGCATAATTAACCCAATTTGACCAACGGCACGAGAAATATAATGTGTTTTATGAAATGACGTAAGCATTCCATCTTCCTGTATACACGAATACATACACATTGGAGACATAACAATTCGATTCTTTAATGATACATCTTTTAGTTCAATTGATGAAAATAATTGTGATGACTTGCTCATTTTTGGCCTCCTATATTAATTAATCGGTTACTGATTCTCGATAATGAAATGCCAGATCAGGTACATCTGTGAAAATTCCATCAACCTGATGGTTGAACGATCGCATAATTCTTACTGGTTTATTTACGGTATAGATTCTTAATTTCATATTTTCTTTATGAATATTTTCGACTAATTCACGGTGTAAGAGTCGATATTTCAGATGGAGTGCATTAGCTCCAAGCTCTTTAGCTACACGGATAGGACTTTTATATCGTTTGGACGTTAGAAAAGCGACCTCAAGAGAATTAGAATATTCTTTCAACCTCTTAACGCTATTTGGATTAAAAGTCGAAATTGTGGTACGATTTAATAACTGATAGTTAGAGATTGCTTGATAAACAATAGATTCTATATCTGTATAATCTATTTTATTATTTTTTAGTTCAATATTTAAATATAAAGGCTTATCTTTAATCCAATTGAGAAACTCATCAAGTGTAGGTATCTTAATTCCCTTAAATTCAGGTGAAAACCAGCTACCTGCATCCAATTCTTTTAATTCTTGATAGGATAATTTACTTACAAGACCTACCGAATTGGTTGTACGTTTTACATTTTCATCATGTATAAGTACAGGGATATTATCTTTTGTTAACTGTACATCAGTTTCAATCCCATCTGCATTCATATGATACGCTTTCTGAAAAGCAGGCATTGTATTCTCAGGTGCATATTTGCTAGCACCACGATGTGCAAATATGTTGGTTTTCAATCTTATCCACCTCTTTAGTTGCATTTGACATCACACAAAGTCCTGTTGAGCAATGCTCTCATTCGATCGTGCTTTACTTTTAATCATTGTGTTTGATTTTCATGTAAAAGTCAATGTCTTATAAAGTTTGTAATTTATACTAAATACTGGAGGGATACGCTTGAAAACATGGCAAACAAAGGAAGAACTTACGAATCTGTTATGCTCACTCGTCAATTATCAAAGTGTAACTGGATCTTCAGCAGAGATTGCTTTAGCAGAGTATATGTATCATTTGTTAGAACAAAACCAATATTTTCAAACAAATCCTTCGTATTTAAAGCTTCATGGTTTGGATGATGGCAGAAGGTTACTGACGGCCTTTGTTAAGAGTAAAAATGAAACTGACAAAACGATAATCTTGTTAAGTCACTTTGATGTTGTGGATGTTGAAGATTTTGGATCACTACAAAACCTTGCATTTCATCCAAAAGCATTGACAAAAGAATTGTATAAACAAAAGGAACGATTATCTAAAGCGGTTCAGCAAGATATGGAGACTGGAGACTGGTTGTTTGGAAGAGGCACAATGGATATGAAGGCAGGTTTAACAGTACACCTTTCTATGCTCGAGAAAGCAATTGACGGTGAGTTTGATGGTAATATACTATTACTTACTGTTCCGGATGAAGAAGTCAATTCAAAAGGAATGTTAACAGCTTTACCTATACTCCATGAATGGAAGGAAAAGCAGAAGCTAACATATCTGGCATGTTTAAACGGTGAGCCAATGTTTAGCAAATATCCTGGCGATGAAGCTTATTATGTATATACTGGTTCAATTGGAAAAATATTACCGGGATTTTATTGTTACGGTAAAGAGTCGCATGTGGGAGAACCTTTTTCAGGCGTTAATCCTAATTTAATGATTAGTTTCTTGTCACAACAGCTAGAGCTTGATGAAGCTTTTATAGAAAGAATTGGTGATGAAGTAACGCCTCCACCAGTTAGTCTGATGCAACGGGATTTAAAAGAGAATTATTCCGTAAAGACCCCTCAATCAGCAATTGCCATGTATAATGTCTTATATATGAAACAATCCTTACATGATATAAATTTAAAATTGCTTCAAGGTGCGATGGACGCTGCCCAAAATATAGAGCACTATATCCAGGAAAAAGCGGATCATTTCTCTGAAATTGCCACCGATTTTACCATGCCGCTAATTAAAGTTAATGTAATGATGTATGAAGAATTATATCAGGAAGCTGTCAAACGTTATGGACAAGCAGAGATTAATCGTAGGCAGAATTTATTGGTTAGTCAACGCACAGAGGAAGATAGGGATTTTTCTACATTACTTGTCCAGGATTTAGCATCTATGTGTAAAGATTTAGCTCCAATGATCATTTTATTCTATTGTCCACCGTTTTACCCAGCAGTTTCTTCAGGAACAGATCCATACATTCAGCAAGTGATGAAGGAAATTACGACGTATACGAAAGAGAAAAATCAAATTAACTTAACTGTATCGGAGTTTTTTACTGGTCTGTCAGATTTAAGCTTCGTTGGACCTCCTTCAACGCTAGGAAGTTTAAAAAACTATACGTCTAATATGCCATTACAAAATAATGGTTTTGAAATTCCGGAAGATGTCATGGAACAATTAACGATGCCTGTTTTAAATATAGGTCCGTTAGGAAAAGATCCTCATCAATGGACAGAGCGACTAGAGATCACGTATAGTTTTGAGTATTTGCCGAAAATAGTAGAAAGAGCAATACATCGTTTGTTTTGTAACTGAATAAATTGAGATGCGTATGATCAATCCGTCGAGGTACCGAAAGAGTTTATCCAAAATGATAGTAATTAATCGACAATGTGAGTGTGACAAGGTAAAATAGATTAAAAATGAATGATCATTCATTTTGGAGGAATGTAAGTATGAAAGTAATGGATAAAACGATTAGTCAAATAACGGTACCCACCCCTTTTGCAGTAGGTGATGTTCATATCTATCTGTTAAAAGGCGATTTGCTTTCTATCATAGATGCAGGTGTAAAGACAAAGGAAGCTTGGGAGACACTCAAAGAACAACTAAAGCGAATGGGTTATTTTCCAAAAGACATTGAACAAGTGATTTTAACGCACCATCATCCTGATCATATAGGATTAATTGATCAGTTTCCCAGAGCAGAGCGTATAATTGCACATGCTAATGTGGATCCATGGATCCAACGTGATGAATTATATCTTCAGCATTATAAGCAATTTTTTGAGAAGTATTTTTCGCTTTCTGGCATACCAGAAACATTTCTTCCGTATTTAAATAAATTGAGTGCGCCATTAAATTATGTAGGAAAAGGTGAACTAACCCGTTTTATAGATGAAGGAGATGAACTTCCTGGTCATCCAGGTTGGCAAGTGATTGATACGAAAGGTCATGCGCAAAGTCATCTTTCTTTTTTACGTAAAACCGATCGGCTACTAGTTGGGGGAGATCATATATTAGAGCATATTTCTTCTAATCCACTTATGGAACCACCATCACCGGGCGAGTCGATCGAATTTAGACCAAAGCCTATGCTTCAATATCGCCGTAATTTACAAAAATGTATTGATTTGCGAGTGGACTGTGTGTTACCAGGACATGGTCAGGTGGTACAAAAACCTAAGAGCTTAATCGAAAACAGACTAAAAAAACAGCAGGAAAGAGCAGATAAGGTCTTTGATTTATTAATAACTCAGCCGCAAACACCGTTTCAATTATGCACACAAATATTTCCAAGGCAATTCAAAAATCAAATCGATCTCACGATGTCTGAAACAATTGGCCAATTAGATTATTTAGAGAACGAGGGACGTATTACTAAAAAAACGGAGGATGGAAAGCTTATTTATTATGCAAACTAAGATATCAGGTAAAAAGATTATCATTACTGGAGCTTCAAGTGGCATTGGAGAGAGGCTAACATGGCACATTGCGAAAAATGGTGGTATACCAATTATATTGGCTCGTTCTATAAATAAATTAGAAAAGATCAAGGAGCAGATAGAGAAACAATTTTCTGTAGAATGCTATGTTTATAAGGTGGACTTAGGGCATCGTAAAGACCGTACACAAGTGATAGCCAATATCTTAACTGAACATCAAAAAATCCAAGGTCTAATAAATAATGCGGGAATAGGAATTTTTGAAGATGTCATGCACATGAATGAAGAAGATATTGAGCGAATGTTTCAATTAAATGTTCATGCGCTAATCCAAATAACGAAGCAGATACTTCCTTATTTTGCTACACTTGAAGGAGAAGCACACATCATTAATATCGCTTCACAAGCTGGAAAGCTTGCTACGCCAAAGGCAGCGATCTATAGTGCAACCAAGCATGCAGTATTGGGTTTTACTAATGGGCTTCGACAAGAATTAACGGATAGTAAAATAGAAGTAACTGCCGTAAATTTAGGACCTGTTCAAACTAATTTTTTTCTTTCTGCAGATCCAGATGGAACCTATCAAAAGAACGTTCAAAAATATATGCTTGATCCAGATCAGGTGGCACAAAAAATCATTCGTTATTTGTTTGTAAAGAAACGAGAAATCAATTTACCATGGTGGATGGATGCAGGAAGCAGATTATATCAGGTGCTTCCTGGACCTATGGAACGAGTATTAAAAAAGCAGTTTGCCAAAAAATAATTGAGGGTTGACGTAAAGATGAAGAACAATGAAATTGAGCTTAATATATCGCAAAAAGCAAAAGACAAATTAGCAGAGTTAGAGAAGCAACACGATCCTTATTTGTTATTTTGGTATGATATAGAAGGCTGTGGCTGTGGTGTGAACGGAATTCCGACGTTACGCTTTACAGATCAACAGAAAACCAACTATCAACAAATAAAAAACAAAGATTTTACGGTATATGTTGAAAACCAACAAGCCATATTTTTTGCGAAAAAGATGAGGTTAGATTATAACAAAGGAATGTTTCGTCTATCGAGTCCTGAAGGAATTCTTAATCTGTTTATTTCCCCAGAGGACATTATTAAATAAAGGAAAGCTTTATTCACCTTTTCAAAGGTCGATACAAAGGAATTTTAGATAAAGAAAGAGGTTGGGACAAAACACAACTTCTTTACTCAAAATACGAATAATCATGTTATCATCGCCGCACCGTGAAACTATAATCGTTTTCCGCGGGCAAGGCCTCAGCTAACTTGGTAAAGAAAAACACGTTACCACGTGAATCTTCAGACTCGTGCAGTTCCCGCCAGAGTCTCGCTTATTTCAGGTGCTAAATGAATTGTTCTGATCAATAAACGAACGATAATTAAGTTAAACCTAATTATCGTTCGTTTTCAATTATTTCTTCATTCTTTTGTCTCAGCTTCTTTTATCATACTCTAAGAAATTATAGAGTTTGCCCATACGGATAATTATGGGCGTGTTGAGCCGATTCCAGCTCCAGCGCCCAGGAAGGCGACCGCCCTAATCTAAGTCATCATCGGCTCGCCAGCACACCGTGAATTCCTTTATCTCCGTTGACTCGCTCCAGTCGCTACGTTTCTATTCAGGTGCTTGCGCTTTTGTTTCTATTGATCCACATACAACAAGCAGTAAGACCCTACAGATTGAAGTTTCACTTTATTTGAAATGGTGAGGCTCCCTATCGAAAGGAAGACATCCAATGGGTCCATGAATCCTAACAGATGACAGGTGGGTGGTCACGTCTACGTAACTAGTACGAGTGTTTTTAACTCTATTTGCTAACACGAACCAAGGAAACCTCTTATCTATGTGCTTGATAAGTAACTGGTTTAGTGATTTTTTTTAGGTTATGATACGTATCATCCTGTAATTCTTTGTTAAAGTCGCCGTTGATATTTTCTTTTAATTGATCAATTGAGCTAGCTCCGAAAACTACACTAGCAACAGCCGGATGCTTTAGTATATAGCGGAAAGATAGCTCATTTTTATTAGAGCTAAGTTTGGTTAGCTCGTCATTTATAGATTGTAATTCTTTATAGGAATAATCTAAATATCCTGTTTCTCCTTTAGCGGCGATTTGCTTCGCTGCTTGATTACTTAATATTCCTTTTGCTAATGGACCACGAGCTAGAACGCTAATGTTATTTTCATCTAAAAGGTCAAGTATTTCTTCTTCTGGTCGGCGATCCAATAAATTGTATTGCATCATTATACCATCCATTGCAGAGCGTTTTACATATTCTCGAATAACGTTTGGGCGAATAGAAGATATACCGTATGCTCGGATTAAACCTTCTTTTTTAAGTATTTCAAAAGCTTCTATTGTTTCATCAATTGGATCGTCAATTGTCCCACCATGTAGCATATAAAAATCGATATAGTCCGTATTCAAGCGTTTTAGACTGGCTTTAACACCTTGTTGGATGTGTTCTTTCGAAGGGTCCCAATACCATTTTCTCGTCTCTCTATTAAAATGATTTCCGACTTTTGTTGTAAGCACTACATCTTCTCGTCTGTGTTTAATAGCCGATCCAACAATTTCTTCATTATCTCCAAAATCATATAAATCAGCTGTATCTAAATGATTGATTCCATGCTCTAATGCCATATCAATCATGCTTTTTGCTTTAGCAGTGTCTTTTCCAAGTGACATACACCCCAGCGTAAGTTGAGAAATATATATGTCTGAACTTCCAATCTGATTTTTTTTCATTTTAGCTAGCCTCCATTCCAATGTTTATGGTATATGTTTATTGTAAATTGAAGTAATTGGTAAAACAATTAATTGAAATGACCGCAGTATAATTATGCTAGAATAGAAACAGAAATTTGGTTGAAGGGTGATAGTAATGAAGAAATTTGAAGAAAAGACAATTAGTTCGGAAGTTATTTATGATGGGAAAGTTGTACATTTAAAAGTGGATGATGTTGTATTGCCTGACGGTAAGACGGCAAAACGTGAAATCATAGATCATCCTGGTGCTGTGGCAATAATACCAATAACGAAGGATAATAAAATTGTAGTTGTTGAACAATATCGTAAGCCACTAGAAAAATCGTTAATTGAGATACCAGCAGGAAAGTTAGAAGTTGGAGAAGATCCCGAAGAAACAGCGATTAGAGAATTAGAAGAAGAGACAGGCTACACAACGAAAGATCTTTCTTTTGTTACTTCCTTTTATACTTCGCCAGGGTTTGCGAATGAACGAATGTATATTTATATCACAGATACGTTAGAGTTAGTTGATCAACCAATAGCGGGCGATGAAGATGAATTTATTAGTATTAGAAAGTTAACACTTGAAGAAGCAAAGCAACTAGTGGAACAGGAAGAGATTCATGATGCCAAAACAAATTACGCAATCTTATATTTACATGCACTGGGGATGAAATAATTGCTTAAGCCGTATTTTTCTGATTTACACATTCATATTGGCCGAGATAAGTACGATCATCCCGTCAAAATTACCGCTTCAAAAAATTTAACGCTAACGAGTGTGTTAGAGGAATCCAGTCGTAATAAAGGTATGGATTTAATAGGTGTTATAGATTGTCAGGCGCCCGCTGTACAACAGGAGATTATGGAATTAATTGAAGAAGGCAAAGCATATGAATTGGTTGATGGAGGCATTCGGTTTGAAAAAGTTACTTTAATTCTCGGTTCAGAAATCGAAGTCTATGATGAAGCTTGTCAGGGCCCGATTCATGTACTTTGTTATTTTCCAACCTTGCAATACATGCAACAATTTTCTGCATGGCTACGTCAGCGAATGAAGAACATTGGTCTAAGTTCTCAGAGGTATTACGGTACAGGAAAAGAGCTGCAATATAAAGTAAAGCAGCTAAAAGGAATATTTATTCCAGCTCATGTGTTTACGCCATTTAAAAGCTTGTATGGGAAAGGTGTGGAGCAAACATTATCAGAGGTATTTGATCGTGATTTGATTGATGGAATAGAATTAGGTCTAAGTTCGGATACTCATATGGCAGATCAAATTCAAGAACTACATGATTATACGTTTCTTTCTAACTCTGATGCACACTCCTTAGCAAAAATAGCAAGAGAATATCAAATAATATGTATGATGGAGCCTTCATTTAACGAATTGTATTTGGCACTGCACCAACAGCAGAACAGAAAAATTGCCCATAACTACGGTATGAATCCGCGACTAGGTAAATATCATAAAACGGTGTGTAATCAATGCTTTTCGGTCGTTTCGTTAAATGTTCAAAACTGTCCTCATTGTTTTTCGAACAAACTTATTAAAGGTGTGTCGGATAGAATCTTAGAATTAAAAGACATAAGTGCTCCTACTAATGATAGGCCACCATATACGTACCAAGCTCCATTAGAGTATCTTCCTAAATTGGGAAAGAGAACGTATGAAAAACTGTTAACTGCGTTTGATACGGAAATGCAAGTGATTCATCACGCAACTTTCGAGGAATTAACCTCGGTGATTCCAAGCGATTTAGCTCATGCAATTATTCAGATGCGTCAAGGCAAGCTAAAGATTATCGAAGGCGGTGGAGGTAGATACGGTACGATTAAATTAACCTAAATTCATCTAGTAGGATAATAGAAAACTTGGTATTTTTAATTGGAATTCTTCATAGTTTTTAGTATAGCAGTATATTGAATGGAGGATTCCAATGTACAAAAATAAAACACTTCTAACGACTCATGTAAAAGAACATGCCACGATTTATCTTTTTATGGTTATTTTATTTCTAACAGGGATTATATTTGGAGCTATCCTCGTTAATAGTATGAATTTTATTCAAAAACAGGATCTATTCTTTTATTTAGAACGATTTTTTGGACAAATTGCTGATAATCAAGAAATGGAACGCATGGATATTTTTAAAAGTAGCTTCTTGTACCATACTAAATATTTGCTACTATTATTTATATTAGGACTTTCAGTAATTGGCTTGCCATTGGTTTGGGTGTTAATTTTTATTAAAGGGCTTGTAGTGGGATTTTCTGTAGGGTTTATTGTCAATCAGCTTGGTTTTGATGGATTATTATTGGCGGCACTGTCGATTGCACCACAAAATATGTTAATTATTCCTATTTATATTACCGCCGGAAGTTTATCCATGATTTTCTCATTGACCTTATTGAGTAAATTATTTACAAGAAAAATGGCACAACCTGTATTCCAGCCATTTGGTAAATATGTAACATTATTTTCATTTCTAGTCGCCTTCTCTTGTATAGCTGCTTTACTAGAATCTTTTGTTTCCAATGAAGCAATGCAAATGTTAATCCGATCATTTTACTAATAATCAAACTTAAACTATAATTATTATAAATATAAAATAATAATATTTTATTTTGACACACTTTTAATCGGTGCATATAATAAAGGTGGGATATGAGGGAGGGAACCTGTCATGGAACATCGAATTGATCGGATAAAAAAACAACTGCATTCGCAAAGCTATAAGCTTACTCCTCAACGAGAAGCGACTGTTAGAGTCTTGCTGGAAAGGGAAGACGATCATTTAAGTGCAGAAGATGTATACCTGCTTGTTAAGGAAAAAGCTCCAGAAATTGGTTTAGCTACAGTATATCGTACATTAGAATTATTATCAGAACTAAAGATTGTGGATAAAATAAATTTTGGTGATGGTGTATCACGCTATGATCTTCGTAAAGAAGGAGCTAAACATTTTCATCATCATTTGGTATGTACGGAATGTGGTTCAGTAGAAGAAATCGAAGATGATTTACTCGAAGATGTGGAGAAAATTGTTCAAAATGAATGGGGATTTCAAGTAAAAGACCATCGTTTAACTTTTCATGGCATCTGTAAACAATGTCAGGCTGTTACTATGAACGCTTCTAGTTAGCTAGTTACCATGCAAGTTTTGCTAGTTAGCGTTTCCAATACTTACTAGCAGCCTTTTTTTATTTAAAAGAAAATAATTTACAAACCAAGTTAAAAGCGGTACATTGTAATTACAGATTTTTTCCCATTTGAATGATAGTATTATGTATATTGTTCTTCTTTTCTGGCATATCTTTTAATAGGATATATTATGATTAGAGGAGCACAATAAATGAAAAGAATACTGTGGGATATGGTAAAGGTGTTCGTCATCTTTATTGCGTGTACATTTTTATTTTATTTTGGTTTACGAATAATGCATGCAGAATATGAACAATATCATCGATATGATCCACCAGAGGGACCAGCAGTAAAAGTATTTAATGAAGAACCAACTTTTTTTGATCGATTGAACTTATTTTTCCGGCTAGGAGAGTAAAAGATGATTTCAGATATTGCAGAGGATTTTTATCACTATTTATTAATTGAAAGAGGATTATCAGATAATACATTAACTTCTTATCGACGTGACTTAACAGCATATATAGATTTTATTAAAACCTCTGTAAACAAAGCTAACTGGGAACAAGTTACAAGAAATGATATTACCAATTTTCTTTATGTGTTAAAAGACGATGGGAAATCCTCTGCGACAATTGCGCGTCATATTTCATCTATTCGTGCATTTCATCAATTTTTAATTCGGGAGCAAGTCGTAACACATGATGCTAGCTTACATATTGAAACACCTAAGAAGGAACGAAAGCTTCCAGATGTATTATCGATCCAAGAAATAGAAGCATTATTAAGTTTACCTTCAGATACTGCATTACATATACGTAATAAAGCAATGTTAGAACTACTATATGCTACAGGTCTTCGAGTAAGTGAAATGATCCATTTAAAAATATCTGATCTTCATTTAACCATGGGGTTTGTACAGTGCTTTGGAAAAGGAGCGAAGGAACGGATCGTTCCTCTAGGTAATGTTGCTATCCAGGCAGTGGAAAACTATTTGCAGCAAGCCCGCGGTAAGTTAATTAAACGCCAAGGAGATAGTAATATTTTATTTGTCAATCAGCACGGTAAACCGTTGACACGCCAAGGATTTTGGAAAATATTAAAAAAAGCAGCGCTTGAAGCAGGAATTCATAAGAAAATTACACCGCATACATTAAGGCATTCATTTGCAACTCATTTACTTGAGAATGGTGCAGATTTGCGTTTAGTTCAAGAAATGCTTGGACATGTTGATATATCTACAACCCAAATTTATACACATGTTACGAAAGCTAGATTAAAAGATATATATATGAACTATCATCCAAGAGCATAGCTTTTTATTTTTTTAAGTCGTCTGACATCCTACAACGAATTATAGACATACTTCATGGCTATCGTGGGAATATAATATTTAGGAGGGATATACCATGAAAAATTTCAAGCGTGTATTTTTAATTGTATTGGACTCAGTGGGAATTGGAGAAGCATCTGATGCTAATAAATTTAATGATAAAGGCGCTGATACACTTGGCCATATTGCGTCGCATATGAAAGGTCTACATATGCCAAATATGGGAAGGTTGGGTTTAAGCAATATTCGACCAATTGCAGGAATTGATAAAGCGGATTCACCGAAAGCACATTATACAAAGATGCAGGAAGCCTCCAACGGAAAAGATACGATGACTGGTCATTGGGAAATTATGGGCTTGCATATCGAACAGCCTTTCAGAACGTTCCCTGAAGGATTCCCTGAAGAATTAATTGAAGAGCTAGAGGAAAAGGCTGGGCGGAAAGTTATTGGTAATAAACCAGCTTCAGGTACAGAAATCATTAAAGAATTAGGCGCTGAGCATATGGAAACAGGCTCCTTAATTGTATATACCTCTGCTGACTCTGTATTGCAAATAGCTGCCCATGAGGATGTTATTCCCATTGAAGAGCAATATCGTATATGCGAAATTGCGAGAGAACTAACGTTAGATGAGAAGTATATGGTCGGTCGGGTGATTGCTCGCCCATTTATTGGGAAACCAGGGGCGTTTGAGAGGACCTCTAATCGACATGATTATGCACTCAAACCTTTTGGGAAAACTGTCATGAATGAATTAGAAGAAAATAATTATGATGTTATTGCTCTAGGGAAGATTTCAGATATTTATGATGGTGAGGGAGTCACTGAAGCGATTCGAACGGAGGATAACGATGATGGGATGACACAGTTAGTTGCATCAATGAAGAAGGATTTTACTGGAATTAGCTTCTTAAATTTAGTTGACTTTGATGCAAAATATGGTCATCGTAGAGATCCTCAAGGTTATGGAGAAGCGTTGGAGGCCTACGATGCTAGACTGCCTGAAGTTCTTGCAGAAATGAAGGATGATGATTTATTAATTATTACAGCTGATCATGGAAATGACCCTATACATCACGGTACGGACCATACTCGGGAATTTGTTCCTTTGTTGGTACATCATAAAGGTATTGTCGAAGGAAAAGAATTACCATTACGTCAGACATTTGCAGATATAGGAGCTACAATTGCTGATAATTTTGAGGTGAACATGCCTACGTATGGAATAAGCTTTCTAAAGGATATTAAACCTAAGGGGGATTTATAAAATGAATTATAGCGCAGTTCGAGAAGCAAGTGAATTTTTGCAGCAGAAGCTAGATAAGAAACCAGAGATTGGTTTGATTCTTGGCTCTGGACTAGGAGTACTGGCAGAGGAAATAGAAAGCCCAATTACTATTCCATATAAGGATATTCCTGATTTTCCAGAATCCACTGTTGCTGGTCATAAGGGACAGCTAGTTGCGGGAACATTAAAAGGAAAGCAAGTTATTGCCATGCAAGGACGTTTTCACTATTATGAGGGTTACACAATGCAACAAGTAACTTTTCCAGTTCGGGTAATGAAAGAACTAGGTATTGAATCTATTATTGTTACAAACGCAGCTGGCGGTATAAATGAAGATTTCAAGCCTGGTGATTTGATGTTAATTTCCGATCATATCAATAATATGGGAGATAGTCCGCTCATTGGTAAGAATGATGAACATTTAGGAGTCCGTTTTCCAGATATGTCCAATGTCTATGATAAATCGCTAATTGCACACGCGGAGGCATGCGCAAAAGACATTCAATTACATGTACAAAAAGGTGTATATGTAGGAAATACTGGCCCAGCTTATGAAACACCAGCAGAAGTACGTATGCTTCGTACGTTAGGTGGGGATGCAGTCGGTATGTCTACGGTTCCTGAAGTGACTGTAGCTGGACATGCAGGTATTCGTGTGTTAGGAATCTCTTGTATTTCTAACATGGCTGCGGGAATCTTAGATCAGCCTTTAACGCATCATGAAGTAATAGAAACAACAGAGCAAGTAAGAGAATCCTTCTTAACATTTGTGAAAAAAGTAATAGAAACATTACCCCAAAATGATTAAAAGGTGATAAAAAATGAGAATGTATGACATTATTGAGAAAAAACGCAATGGTCAAGCCTTAACAACAGAAGAAATTAACTATTTTATAGATGGCTATACCAATGGTAACATTCCAGATTATCAGGCTAGTGCATTGTTAATGGCTATTTATTTTCAAGATATGACGGATGATGAACGTGCGCAAATTACCAAAGCGATGGTAGAATCTGGCGATCAAATCGATTTATCTGAAATTGATGGGATTAAAGTAGATAAGCATTCAACTGGTGGTGTTGGTGATACGACTACATTAATTTTAGCACCATTGGTGGCCTCTTTAGGCGTCCCAGTTGCTAAAATGAGTGGAAGGGGCTTAGGTCACACTGGTGGAACAATTGATAAACTAGAAGCCGTTCCTGGATTTCATGTAGAAATAACTAACGATGAATTTATTGAGCTTGTCAATAAAAACAAGGTAGCTGTAGTGGGCCAATCTGGGAACTTAACTCCTGCTGACAAAAAATTATATGGATTAAGAGACGTTACTGCAACAGTCAATTCAATACCACTAATTGCTAGCTCCATCATGAGTAAGAAAATTGCTTCAGGCGCTGATGCCATCGTTCTAGATGTAAAAACTGGCGCAGGTGCCTTTATGAAAGAACTAAATGATGCCAAGGCATTAGCAAAAGCAATGGTAACCATTGGAAATAAAGTTGGAAGAAATACGATGGCAGTAATTTCTGACATGAGCCAGCCGTTAGGAAATGCAATTGGTAATGCACTAGAAATTAATGAGGCTATTGACACATTACAAGGCAAAGGGCCAAAAGATCTTACGGAGCTTTGTTTAACATTAGGAAGTCAAATGGTTGTTTTAGCTGAGAAAGCCGAAACCCTAGAAGAAGCCAGAGCAAAACTTCAAGAAAATCTGCATAATGGCAAGGCATTAAATCAATTCAAAACATTTCTATCTTCACAAGGTGGAGATGCAACAGTTGTAGATCAGCCACATTTGCTGCCTCAAGCTTCCTTTAAAGTAGACCTGCCGGCCAAAAAGGGAGGAACAGTTGCCGAAATCATTGCTGATGATATTGGTACTGCAGCAATGATGTTAGGTGCTGGAAGAGCTACAAAAGAATCAGAAATTGACCTTGCTGTTGGACTAGTATTGCATAAAAAAATTGGAGACAAGGTTGAAGCTGGTGAGTCTTTATTAACCATTCATTCCAATTCTGAAAATGTAGATGAAGTGAAAGAAAAACTATATGCAAGCATAACCATTTCTGAAGAGATAATAGATGCACCTACGTTAATATATGACACAGTTACTAAATAAAATAATTTGCCGCTAAATTAATAGATCTAAACATGTAATCTCTCTGTTTGTAAATGTGACGAACAGAGAGATTTTATTTGAGTATAGGAAATTATAAAATTAGCGCATGTGGATCAATATGGACGAGCTGCGTTCAGCACCAGCCTTCAGAAACGAGGCGACTTCACGAATCGCCCTAATCTAAGTCATCATCGGCTCGCAAGCACACCGTTATTCCTTTATCTCCATTGACTCGCTCCAGTCGCTACGCTTCTAGACGGGCGCTTCCGCTTTTGTTCTTGTTACAGTGATCATTTTTAACGATCTTTACTCATGAATAAACGTATATTGGGAACTGCAATTGGTTATGCTGAATGTATATAGTTTATTTTAGGTAGACAGGATCCTAACGCTCGAATTAACAATACACTTACCGAGAAAGGACAGCCTGTAAAAAACGAATTGTTTGTTTACAGAATATCTGTAAATAGACGTTTGGCATAAAGGTTTCTGAACATCGATCTTTTCATGTTCAAGACTTAGCGTTTGCTACCTTTGTTCGCATGATTTCAGAAGTGAAAATAAGATAACTTCCTTCTGAAAAAGGATTCACTTTATTGGAGGGTATAAGGATGAAAAGAGGTCTTTTGGTTGTTAGTATGGTTATCACGTTGTTAATTCATCTAAGCTCACCTGTTTTTGCAGAGGAAACGGGTTCTGACACGGAAAAGCTTGCAGAGAATACTAAATCGGCAATTCTAATGGAGAGAGACACAGGTGAGGTTTTATTCGATAAAAATGCACATGAGAAATTACCACCTGCAAGTATGACGAAAATAATGACATTGCTTTTAATTATGGAGGCTCTGGATGAGGGAAAATTAAAACTGGATGAAACGGTACGCGTTAGTGATCGCGCTGCGTCTATGGGAGGTTCTCAAATTTTCTTAGAATCAGGAGAAGAAATGAGTGTGCAGGATTTACTTAAGGGCGTAGCTGTAGCATCTGGAAATGATGCTAGTGTAGCACTAGCTGAAAGAATTGCTGGTAGCGAAAAAGCATTTGTCAAAAAGATGAATGATAAGGTCAAGGAATTAGATTTAAAGGACACGAAATTTCAAAATGCAACTGGTTTACCTGCCGAGGATCATTATAGTACATCTTATGATATGTCAATAATGGCAAAGGAATTATTAAAGTATGAATCCATTACAGACTATACATCCATTTATGAAGATTATTTACGTAAGGGGCAGGATAATGAATTTTGGCTTGTTAATACAAATAAACTAGTGAAATTCTATCCAGGTGTTGATGGCCTAAAAACTGGTTATACAAATGAAGCGAAGTATTGTCTGACGGCTACAGCTGAAAAAGAGGAAATGCGAGTCATTGCCGTTGTTATGGGGGCAAAAACAACAAAAGAACGGAACGCTGCTGTTTCAGGAATGTTGGATTTTGCATTTAATCATTATCAAACCAATAAATTATTTGAGAAGGGCGATAAAATAACCGATCTTAAGCTGTTGAAGGCTGATAAAACAATAACAGATGTTGTGGCATCCGAATCTATTAGTACACTTCATAAAAAAGGTGAATCAATGGACGATATAGCAACCGAAGTTAACGTTCACCATGCATTATCTCTGCCGATTTTTAGAGGGGATAAAGTAGGCGAGTTAATAGTTAAAAATGGAGATGAAATTATCTCTCGAACAGATTTAACGATCAAAGAAACAATAGATGAAGCATCGTACTTTACTTTGTTAAAGAGAACCTTGCAAAGAATAGCGAAAAATGAATAAAACATACTATTTTAACCGAATAAGTTCTTCTTTTGTCATGTAGCAGGAATCGACCCATCAAATCAAGAAATGAAATAAATACAGTTTTTGTATAAAAAGGAGGAAAGACTATGGGTCTTAGTTCAACATTTGCTATTAAAGAAGATGTCTTGATCGTCAGACTCTCTGGTGAATTAGATCATCATGAAGCAGAGTTATTACGAAATGAGTGGAAAGAGATTATGTACAAAAATGATGTAAAGCATGTGTTATTAAATCTTGAAGCAATGACTTTTATGGATAGCTCAGGGTTAGGTGTTGTGTTAGGCAGATATAAGGAAGTATTACAACTTGGTGGAGAAATGGTCGTATGTTCTATTTCTCCGCCGGTTAAACGTTTATTTGAAATGTCAGGATTATTTAAAATTGTTCGTCTTGAGGAGAATGAAGCATTTGCATTAGAGACTTTGGGGGTGGCATCATGAAAAATGAAATGGCAGTGCAATTTGCTAGTATTAGCGAAAATGAATCATTTGCTAGAGTTACCGTCGCTGCTTTTGTCAGTCAGGTTGACCCAACAATGGACGAGCTAACAGAAATAAAAACTGTAGTTTCTGAAGCTGTCACAAACTGCATCATTCATGGTTATAATAATGAAGCACATCATCAAGTATATATTACCTGTGCATTAATAGATGGTGAAGTGGAATTAACGATAAAGGACGAGGGAATTGGAATTAGCGATGTGGACGAGGCGCGCCAGCCGCTTTATACTTCCAAGCCAGAATTAGAAAGATCGGGGATGGGCTTTACGATTATTGAGAATTTTATGGATACTGTTGAGGTCATATCCATACCTGATAAAGGAACAACCGTACACATGACTAAGCAGCTTACGAAAAGCAAAACGGTGTGTTCATAGTGAAAGGTTCTGCCTATGAATGTTAACGTAAAAGGTGATAACAGAAACGAGACCTTGACGGATGAAGAAGTAAAAGGACTAATCGACAAAAGTCAAAAGGGAGATAAAGCAGCACGAGATATATTAGTAGAAAAAAATATCCGTCTCGTATGGTCCGTTGTACAACGATTTATAAATAGAGGATATGACCCCGATGATTTATTTCAAATTGGAAGTATTGGTTTAATAAAATCAATAGATAAGTTTGATCTTTCGTATGATGTACGCTTTTCAACTTATGCAGTACCAATGATAATCGGTGAAATCCAACGGTTTATTCGAGATGACGGTACTGTCAAAGTTAGTCGTTCTCTTAAAGAGACAGGTAATAGAATCCGTAAAAAGAAAGATGAATTAACAAAACAACTAGGCAGATCACCAACCGTGAACGAGATTGCAGATGCGTTAGAAATTTCTTCTGAAGATGTTGTTCACGCTCAAGAAGCTGGAAAATCACCACAGTCTATTCATGAAACAGTATTTGAAAATGATGGAGATCCAATTACTCTACTAGATCAAATATCAGATCAGGATTCAAAATGGTTCGAAAAACTAACCCTGCAAGAAGCTATTAGGGGGTTGAGTGAAAGAGAAAGATTAATTGTTTACTTGAGATATTATAAAGATCAGACACAATCAGAAGTAGCAGATCGACTTGGGATATCGCAAGTTCAAGTATCTAGGCTGGAGAAAAAGATTTTACATGAGATGAAAGTAAATATTGATTCATAAAATGGAAAAACATTCGTAAGTACGAAAATACAGAAAAAATAATGCTGTTTATCTCTACAAGTTCAAAAGAAATTAATATATGTAAAAACCGAACGATAATCCGATTATACGAAGTTAATATCCGGATATTAGTTCGGTTTTTATCGTTTATTTTATTAAAAGAGGAATGTATATTGGTCAGTTAATCATAGCTGATTATGTTCTTCCTGAAACCTTTCCCGTAAGTATAATTAGCTTAGAATTATTATTCGTTTTTACATATATTCGATTTAGCGATGTCCAAACCTGTATTAGTAATTCTTCGTGATAATTATTGCAATAATGACAAATACTAGCTATAGATTAACGCAATAAGGGATGATTTTATGGCAGAACAGGTATATTTACGAATGAAAAAAAATATGGAGATAATAGGTTATCAAGAATTAAAGCTTAAAGATATTGCATATCTTTCGACTAATGCGTCAGAGAAAGAAAAGCTGGAAAATTTACCTATTTATCGAATAACAAAAAAAGATAAAAACATTGTAATCCTTGACAGCTTTTTAATTATAGAGCATTTAAATCATGATTTCACCAACCTGGAATTCCAACTAATCGGACCACCGCAAACCATAATACGTATCCAAGAGAAAAAGAAGTCACCATCCGTAATGATTGCAATTGGTGTTTGGATTCTTTTATTCGTTGGGACAGCGATGACGATTATGAATTTCCATTATGATGTGAGTATGCAGGAAGTTCACCAAAAAATTCATTACTTACTAACAGGTCAAGAAAAAGAATTTCCATTATGGCTTCAAATTCCCTATTCGTTTGGATTAGGTATTGGCATGTTATTGTTCTTTAACCATTGGTTTAATAAACGGTTTAATGAAGAGCCCAGCCCCTTAGAAGTAGAAATTTATAACTATCAGCAGGATCTCGATAATTATGTGATTCATTATGAGAATAAATTAAACGATGCCCCCCCTCCTAAATAGCCTCATCGAATTAATTATTGGCTTTGCTGGTGGTCTTGCTGTTGGGGGTGGTTATGTAGCATTTATTACTGTCTTAGGTATTGTTCCTCGGCTTATTCAACTGAGTAAAACAGAACCATTTCTTAATATTTATGCGGCATGTATTTTGCTTGGGTCACTTTTTGGTACGTTTTTGTCATTCACTAATATTACCTGGAATTACTCCTTTGTATTTATTATGATCTGGGGTATATTACAAGGAATATTTAACGGAATGCTTGCTGCAGCATTAACCGAGGTTTTAAATGTATTCCCAATACTATATAAACGAATAGGTATTGAAAAGCACACAATGTGGCTATTAATGGCAATTGTGTTTGGTAAAATAGCTGGATCGATATTTCAATGGGTTTATTTTGTAAAACAATAAGAATCGAGGCGATACATGATGAATAATAAAGATAAGAAAATACCAATCTCTCCAAAAATAAAGGATACAGAAAACTATTTAAAAAAACGACTTGGTATCGGTGTATCGTTTGATCTTGGGTTTCGTGAAATTGTACTTTTGAAAAGAAAGGTACAAATATATTATGTAACTGGTTTATGTGATTCCATCATCATTCAAGATTTAATAAAAGAATTAGTGAATTTAAATGATCATGAGTCAAATAGCAAAAAGCTACCAGAGATTATAGAAAATCGTTTACTCCATCAACAGGTGAATCAAGCAAAAACAATGGATGAAGCAGTGGATCAAATGCTATCAGGACTCATTGTTGTGTTTGTAGATGGTGAGGATTACGCATTTATTGTTGACGTTAGGAATTATCCGGGAAGAACCCCAGAAGAACCTGATACAGAACGTGTTGTTCGTGGTTCACGTGATGGATACACGGAAAACATTATTGAAAATACTGCTTTGACTAGAAGAAGGATTCGAGATGCTAGACTACGGAATGAAATGTTAAAAGTGGGTGAGCGATCAAAAACAGACGTATGTCTTAGTTATATTCAGGATGTTGCGGATGAAGGATTAATACATCTTATAAAAGAACGAATTGAGGCAATTGAAATTGATGGTATCTCGATGGCAGATAAAACAATTGATGAATTTATCATAAATCGTAAATGGATACCATACCCACTCGTTCGTTATACAGAAAGACCGGACGTAGCAGCTAATCACCTACTGGAAGGTCATGTATTAATTACGGTTGATACATCGCCCAGTGTGATCATATTACCAACGACTTTTTTTCATCATTTACAGCATGCTGAAGAATATCGACAAACACCAGCCATCGGAACGTTTGTGCGTTGGATTCGATTTTTTGCAGTTTTTGCTTCCATGTACTTGTTACCATTATGGTTATTATTTGTAATGGAGCCGGAGCTATTACCAAAAGAGTTGGCTTTTATCGGGCCAAATGAAGACGGTAATATATCTATTCCGGTTCAAATTGTAATGGCGATGGTCGGAATTGAATTTTTACGAATGGCAGCAATCCATACGCCAAATCCGCTTTCAACCTCGATGGGATTGATTGCTGCTGTATTGATTGGACAAATTGCTATTGATGTGGGAATGTTTAGTCCGGAAGTAATCCTCTATGTCTCTATAAGCGCAATTGGATCTTATGTAACACCAAGTTATGAGCTTAGTATCTCGAATAAAATTGTTAACATCCTGTTTGTTATTATTACCGGCATGTTTGGACTTTATGGGTTTATTGGGTTATTCTTGGTTCACCTCATCGTATTAGCAAGCTTAAAATCCTTAAAAACACCTTATTTATGGCCGTTTATGCCATTTAATGCAAAAGCCATGCTACATACGATTGTGCGAATCCCTATGCCGTTTACAAATAGTCGACCTAGTATTGTCCACCCGAAAAATAATTACCGTCAACCCTCAAAAAAATAGAACAAATAAACATACTAATGGTAGTGGGTAAAGTCATCAACCAATGATTTCACCCATTATTTTTCTTTTAGAGTTATAGTGAGACTAGTTTTAATCGTTCGAATTATGATGTGAATAATATACTTTTGAGCCATCCTCTTTTCATTTATATTTTATTATGATAAAGTTTTTAATTATAAATTCAGAAAACCATTATGGAGGACTTTCACAATGATTATTGATAACCATCCATTTGAGGTAAACGACAAAGGGCATCTAGTTATAGGTGGGGCAGATGCTGTCGAACTTGCACAAAAGTATGGCACACCACTATATGTCTATGATGTAAATATAATACGTAACAATTGCAAAGCATTTATCGAGACCTTTGATAAAATGGAGGTTACAGCTAAAGTTGCCTATGCAAGTAAAGCTTTTTCAAGTATTGCTATGTTACAAATAATGAAACAGGAGAACATGTGTTTAGATGTGGTTTCTGAGGGCGAATTGTACACAGCGCTGCAAGCAGAATTTCCAACTGAAAAAATCCATCTCCATGGAAATAATAAAAGTTTGAATGAGCTGCGCATGGCAATTGAAAACGATATTGGTTGTATAGTGGTTGATAATTTTCGAGAAATTGAGCTTATTGGAAGATTATTAAAGGAATATAACAAGCAAATGGATGTTTTAATGCGTGTTACACCTGGAATAGAGTCGAAGACGCATCAATACATAATGACTGGTAATGAAGATTCAAAATTCGGCTTTAATCTGAATAACGGCCAAGCTGAAGAAGCCTTTAAATTATTGTGGAATCATGAATTTATTAAGTTTAAAGGATTACATTGCCACATAGGATCACAAATCTTCGAAACAGATCGTTTCTTGATCGCTACAGAGGTATTATTCCAAGAACTTAAAAACTGGAAGAATACGTATGGATTCATACCTGAAGTATTAAATCTAGGTGGAGGTTATGGAATTCGCTATACTTCAGAAGAATCGCCAATTTCTTATGATATCTATGTTAAAGAACTGGTGACAGAAGTCAAAAAACATGTACAAATGCTAGCAATACCAATGCCTGAAATATGGTTAGAGCCAGGAAGAGCTATTGCTGGAAATGCAGGACTAACACTATATACAGTAGGTGCTATTAAACATATCCCTGGTATTAGAAATTATGTATCTGTCGATGGCGGTATGACAGATAACTTAAGGCCAGCGTTATACCAAGCTAAATACGAGGCTGTAATAGCAAATAAAGCCAGTGCTCCTCCAATCAGCGAAGTATCAATCGCTGGTAAATGTTGTGAATCAGGCGACATGTTAATTTGGGATCTTCCTCTTCCGAAAGTAGATCATGGCGATATTCTCGCTGTTTTTTCAACTGGTGCGTATGGATATTCGATGGCAAATCACTATAATCGTTTTGCTAAACCAGCTGTCGTTTTTGTAGAGGATAGCCAAGATAAATTAGTTGTTAAACGTGAGAGCTATCAAGATATTATTAGTCACGATTTAAGTTACGAATAGTACTGATGTCAACAACAATTCTTTTCTTTCGTTAAATTAAGTGATAAAATGTACGATAGTTGAAAATAGAAAAGGAGACTTAAACATGGCTAAAAAAGGATATATTGTAATGGAAAATAATAATAAAATTGAATTTGATTTATATGAAGACGCAGCACCAAATACAGTTGCTAACTTTGAAAAATTGGTGAATGATGGATTTTATAATGGTTTAACATTTCATCGTGTAATTCCAGGTTTCGTAAGTCAAGGAGGCTGCCCAAATGGTAACGGAACTGGTTCAGCAGGATATACGATTAAGTGTGAAACAGAAGGTAATCCACATAAACATTTAGAAGGATCACTATCAATGGCTCATGCTGGCAAAGATACAGGAAGCTGTCAATTTTTCATTGTACATGAGCCACAACCACATCTTAACGGGGTTCATACCGTTTTTGGACAAGTGACATCTGGTATTGAATTTGCTAAATCAATGCAAAATGGCGATGTGATGAAGGAAGTAAAAGTGTACAGCGAATAGGTTTGTTTTTCCTAAAGGATGGAATAGATGGAATTGATAATGCTTGTTTATTTACTAGCAATAATTGCTCCAATTAGTATATTTATACATGAATTTGGCCATGCTATAGCTGCATGGTTGGTTGGTGCAGACCGAATCTATATATCTATTGGGACAGGCAAAAAAGGAATATCCTTTAATTTCAATAAATTTTATATTACGCTGTTTCCACTATTTTTCTTGGGTGGGATCGCATTAAGTGAGCGGACTCCTAGTTATCGACCACGTGAAAAGATTCTTATTTCGCTGTTTGGCCCAGTTATGAGTGGATGTGTATCTGTTATACTTTGGGCTATTCATCAGAGCCATCCTAACCCCTTTATTCATCTATCGATGTTATTTAACGGTTGGATAGCTTTAATGAATTTGTTACCTTTTGCATACAAAGGGAAACAGACAGATGGGTATAAAATGTTACAGCTTGTACGAAAGAAAAAATGGATTAACAAATAACATTCACATATAAATAGTAATTCTAAATTTGACAAATACGTTTTTACATGCATAAATATAATTACAAACTCCAACTGTAGCTTATGGAATAATACTACAGAAATTTACAACGTCTAACTACGCGGAATATAATTAACTTCCCAAAGTTTTCATAAGTTATAACGTTAATGAGGGGTATCTATGTTAATACGCTTTAAGAAGAACTTAGAAAAAATTGCAATGGGTTTATTATCTTTTATGCCAGAAGAAAAAGATGTAAAAAAATTGCAACAAACGATAAAAGAATATGAAACAAATCCAGATTGGCATCTTTATTTGTGGAAAGAAGAAGATATTTTAGGTGCTATAGGGGTTAGGGTTGAAGGCGAAATTAACGCTGTTATTCAGCATGTTTCTGTGAACCCTTCACATCGTAATCTCGGGATTGGCAAAAAGATGATGAACGAAGTAACTCGCCTTTATCAGGATAAATATGCTGTTTGTGCTGAAGAGGAGATACAGCATTTTTATTCAAAATGCGATGCATTTAAGGAAGAGAAGGATAAGGAATAAAAAGCCAGCCCTATATTGGGGCCGGCTTTTATTTTCGTGTGCTGGTTAACATGTAAGTTATTTACTTAGAGCCAAGCAGCACCGACAATAATTAATAAAATGAACAATACAACGATTAACGCGAATCCTCCGCCGTATCCATATCCACCACTCATGATGAAATACCTCCTTTTTCTTCTTAGCATAAATGTTTTGTGATAACATTTATCTTACATTAATAACGTATGACGGTAGATCAATTCGTGTATGGGCGTTTATAATTAATGATATAATTTTTGAATGAAGGGACGGAATAAGTTGAATCAAGCTTACCAGGTTAAATTAGATACATTTGAAGGCCCGCTTGATTTATTACTGCATTTGATTAATCAATACGAGATTGATATTTATGATATTCCGGTTGCAACAATTACAGAGCAGTATATGACTTATATTCATACAATGCAACGCCTTGAATTAAATATTGCAAGTGAATATTTAGTTATGGCAGCGACGCTTGTTGAGATTAAAAGTCAAATGCTACTACCAAAGCCCGAGTTAGAGGAAGAATCGGAGGAATATATGGAAGACCCACGGGAAGAATTGATGCAGCGATTAATAGAATATAGAAAGTATAAGGAAGCAGCTGTCCAGCTACAGGAGAAGGAAATAGAAGCAAATCAGATTTTCACAAGGCCACCTATCGAATTTGATAATTATGTACAGGAAGTCCCTGCAGTCGTTCAAGGTGATACCTCCGTATATGATATGTTAAATGCATTGAATAAAATGTTAGAGCGAAAGAAATGGAATCAACCACTAGATACAAAAATTAAGCGAGCAGAAATATCTATTGAGCAAAGAATGGAAGAGGTTTTACGTGTTGTAAATGAAGCAAAGGATGGAATATTATTTGATGATCTATTTACATATCAATCACGATCACACATCGTTGTAACATTTATTGCTCTTTTAGAATTAATGAAAGAGAATCAAGTATATTGTGAACAAACGGAACAGTTGGAAGCTTTATATGTGTATAACATGGAGGAATAAAGGTGGAAATTACGAAATTAAAGGCAATTGTTGAAGGTCTGTTGTTTGCTTCAGGAAATGAAGGAATAACGATTAAACAGTTGTCTAAAGTATTAGAAATTACGGAAGCAACAGTCGAACACTTAATTGAAGAGCTTAAGTATGACTATGACAATACCGATCGGGGCATTATGATCATGCAGGCTCATGAAGTATATCATTTAACAACAAAACCAGAGCATAGTCCTTATTATAAAAAGCTGTTAGAAACTCCTCAAACGACAAGGATGTCTCAAGCCGCGTTAGAAACTCTTGCAATTATTGCCTATCAGCAGCCAATTACAAGAACAGAAATAGAAGAAATTAGAGGAGTAAAGAGTGATCGACCAGTTCAAACGCTTCTTTCTCGGCTTTTAATTGAAGAGGTGGGGAGAAAGGATAGCGTAGGAAAACCCATATTATTTGCTACCTCTAAAGAGTTTTTAACTTATTTTGGTTTGACATCACTTGAGGAGTTACCACCACTTCCAGAAAATACAGGGTCAGATGAGCTGGAATCGGAGGCGGATTTGTTTTTTGAACGATTCAGCGAAAACCTATCGAATAGAAATACAGACTAATTTAATATGCTATATGTTGCTTTAAAGTAACGAATGTACTGATTCATTTAAATAAAAAGCGCGTTGCAATATACCTTCAACTGGAAGTGCAAGTTCCTTGAAGAAGCGGCAAGCGTTTTTTTGTAGTCTAGGAAATTATAAAAATTGCCTATGTAGATAAATATGGGCGTGTTGAGCCGTGTCCAGCTCCAGCACCCAGAAACGTAGCGACTCCATGAATCGCCCTAATCTAAGTCCTCATTGGCTCACAAGCTCACCGTATTTCCTTTATCTCCATTGGCTCACTCCAGTAATTACGTTTCTAATCGGGCGCTAGCGCTTTTGTTCTAAGTTAAGAAAGTATAAAATCAGTGCAATGACTGCGTTAAGCCAAGTAGTTATTTTGAAATGTTTGATGTATATTGGCAATGCTCCGACGAATTGCTTCGCTTTCCGCGGGCACGGGCCTCAACTAACTTTGCAAAGAAGAACACGTTGCAAAGTGGATTTTCGGCTCGCGCTAATCCCGCAGGAGTCTACGTAATTCGTCTCCGCTATGAGAAGGTGCAACAATTCTTGTCATAAGTAAATAGGTTGACTTTTTTTACAATGGGTAAAGTGAAAATCGCTATCCGTGAGTATAAAAGCAGCTGTGTTACTTCATGCTAGCGTTGTAGAGCCTGATAATAGCGAAGGCCGGCCACTTCAACTCCTGTGGGAAATGTTTGACCTGAAGATCCACTTTTTTGAGCGGGTTTTGCTAAAAAAGTTAGCTGAAGGACAAACCCCACGGAAAGGGAAGTGGGCAGCCGGAGTGGTGGTCAAGCAAGCAGTAGCTATTATTCCATAATAGCTACTAGAGGAAGCGTAAATCTGAGCATTTAGTGATAAGGACTGAGCGAATTTTGCTCCGTTTTTCTTATGCGGTGAAGCAGAATGTCGAACGATTAAAAACCATTCTAATAAGTAATCTGTCCTCTTTACCTATATGCACAGACAGAGCAAATGGGCATATGGTACATAGAGGTGGTTAATATGGATAATACAGTACATCAATATTTAAATGATCTTATGGATTGGGGAAATGACATAAGTCGGGGGTTAGATGAATCTCTATCGCAAGACAAAAATGAACAAATATTGGAACGCTTAAGAAGTTGGCAATCTACCATTCTTCACTTAAAGGAATCGGAACAATTCATCAGTCAACATGACTTAACAGCAATAAATGCAGAAGGAGAGCGAATTTTGTTTGATATCAAACATTCGAAACAAATAAACAATAGAAATAAGGGAATTCCATATGGACAACGGAAACTTCCGGCTCTGCCATATGCATACAATGCGCTCGAACCTTACATTAGTGAAGAAATAATGCGATTACATCATGACAAGCATCATCAAGGTTATGTCGATGGATTAAATAAAGCGGAGAAAGAACTATATATTAAAAAGCCAGATGCTAAATTTATGAAATATTGGCTTAGGGAACAAGCTTTTCATGGATCAGGACACCAACTGCATACCATTTTTTGGTTCAATATGACTCCCAATTCAACAAAGCAGCCAGAAGGTGAATTATCGCAAAAATTGAACAACGATTTTGGCACATGGGAGCAATTTAAATCGTTGTTTACCAAAACTGCAACCTCCGTTGAAGGAGATGGTTGGGCTCTTCTATATTGGAACCCGAGGAACGGAAAGCTAGGGGTTCAGTCCTTTGAAAAACATCAATTCTTTCAAATTGCTGATATCATCCCCTTATTAGTATTAGATATGTGGGAACATGCTTATTACTTGCAATATAAAACCGACAAAAAAGCATATATCGAGAATTGGTGGAATGTTGTCAATTGGAATAATGTAAATAATAGGTATAAAAAAGCCAAAAGTCTAATGTGGAACTTATTCTAATTGATGTGCAGTATCTATAAATTACAAAAGTAGGTTATAAACTGCTGTTCCTTTAATGAACAATTGGCATAGGTATTTTGTTAATGCATTTGAGGGCGTTCTTAGCTGTGCGAGGAAGTTGAAGCCATGCCCGCGGAAAGTGAAGTATTTTGGATGGAGTGATGATAGAACTTCTTTGAAGTAAACAGATTAAAAAATAAAGTACTTTTGTCCATGCCTCAACGTGTTAGGCTTTTTTTGAACTGTTAAAGGATCTCCATTACTAAAGGTTCGATATGAAATGCTTCCATTAGCTTTCATGCATACAGACGTCTCATTTGCTTTTCTATATATATCTAATTCTTCACTCATGTAAATCCTTCCCACGCTCTATAAATTCACATCGCATATTCAATAAAGAGAAACTTCCATCCGTGGGGGATTTGTTTATCGCCTACGGATGGTTAGTACCACAAGAGTATGACCTAAAGGTCCTTGAACCAATCGGACATTTACTGGCAGTGGACTCCACACTTTCCCATATTGCTTTTCCTTTATTACTTGAAGTAGGGGTCTTACTGCCAGTTATATGAGGGATAAATCCTAAAAACCAGTAAAGAACAATAATGTAAGTCAATCATAATAGAATATCTAACGCGAAACTGTTTCTTTTAATCATATCTCAATTGTACATGCATAAACTGTATAGACAACACCACCGTAGGAGGAAACCTGCTTATGCGCATTGTAACAGTTGGTATAATAGTACTTATTATCTTGCTATTTTTCCCTTCCATTGGACAAGCAAAGCCGGAAATATCTGGTCAAAATGCGATATTAATGGAGCAATCTACTGGTAGAGTATTATTTGAAAAGAATGCTCATGATCCAGAATCGATTGCGAGTATTACGAAAATTATGACCGCGATTATTGCAATTGAATCGGGGAAAATGCAAGAGAAGGCAAAGACAAGCCGAAAAGCAATATACACGGAGGGCTCCTCGATTTATTTAGAGCAGGGAGAAAAAATGACAATTAACGATCTGGTTTATGGGCTTATGCTTCGATCAGGGAATGATGCAGCTGTTGCTATAAGTGAGCATATTGGCGGGAGTGAAGAGGGGTTTGTTTATCTCATGAACGAAAAAGCGAAATGGCTTGGGATGAATCATACACACTTCGATAACCCTCATGGTCTTGATTCGGATAGCCATTATTCTTCTGCATACGATATGGCAATCTTAATGAGCTACGCAATGAAAAATAAAACGTTTAGAAAAATTACAGGTGCCCAATCGTATTTGTCAGAAAATCGAACATACAGCTGGCAAAATAAAAATAAATTATTAACGCAATATTATGATTATTGCACTGGTGGAAAAACAGGCTATACCAAAAAAACGGGAAGAACACTCGTATCTTCCGCTGAAAAGGATGGAATGAGCCTTATAGCTGTAACATTAGATGCTCCAGATGATTGGCGTGATCATATCCAGATGTTTGAATGGGGGTTTACGAATTATGATATGGAAAAAATTGCAGAGGAGAAATCTATATCCTTTAAGTTAAATGAAAGCTCCAAAGTAATGTCCGGCTATATGCAGGATGATATTGCGTACCCCCTAACCGATAAAGAAAAAGCGAAAGTAACAAATCAATTGTATATAGTAAAGGATGCATCGGAAATAACCAGTGAACGAATCGGTAAAAATGTATTCTACTTAGATGGCAAAGAAATTGCCGAAACGGATGTATTACGAAATGAACAAAAATTAGAACAGCGGAAAACTATTTTTGAGTCATTTATATCGTTGCTTCAACAAGTAGTTGGTGTTGGTGTCAAATGGTAAATGTGATTTGGGCTGCTATGGCACTAGTTGGAATTTTCTACGCCATGCTAAATGGAACAATGGACAAGGTTAACGAGGCAATTTTCGAAAGTGCAAATGAAGCCGTAACATTGTCCATTGGGCTAATAAGTGTGCTTGTATTTTGGTTAGGTATTATGAAAATTGCTGAAGAAGCAGGTATTCTAAGTATCCTTGCAAGGCTCTTTCGTCCAATAGTCGTCCGGTTATTTCCGGATATCCCCAAAGATCATCCAGCTATTGGTTATATACTTTCTAATTTTACTGCCAATATATTTGGTTTAGGAAATGCAGCTACTCCTATGGGAATAAAAGCAATGGAGCAAATGAAACAATTAAGTGGAGATGATACTGCTTCACGATCGATGATTACATTTCTGGCCTTAAATACATCTAGCCTCACGTTAATACCAACTACGGTAATTGCTATTCGAATGCAGTACAATTCCGTTTCTCCTACAGAAATTGTAGGGGCAACGATATTAGCTACATTGGTTTCTTCTTTAAGTGCCATAGTAATTGATCGTATTTTTCATTATAAGAGCAAGTGGAGGACATAAGTGATGGAATTAATAACGACAGTGAGCGCCTGGTTAATCCCTTGTTTTATCGCAATTGTTTTGGTTACAGCTACGTTTAAGAAAGTTCCCTCATATGAATTATTTGTTGAAGGAGGAAAGGAAGGAGTCAAAATGGCATTTTCCTTACTTCCTTTTTTAGTTGGTATGATTGTGTCAATATCCATACTTCGTAGCTCTGGTGCACTAGAAGCTTTTATTCAGTTGATATCCCCCTTGTTAACGATGGTTGGGATACCACCCGATATCATTCCCCTAGCTTTAGTAAGACCCATATCAGGTACTGCTGCACTGGGAATGACAACAGAATTAATTGATACACACGGCCCCGATTCATTTATTGGTAGGTTAGCATCAACGATGCAGGGCAGTACGGATACAACACTATATATTTTAACAATATATTTTGGTGCTATTGGAATTAAAAAGATGCGATATGCGTTGAAAGTTGGACTATTAGCTGATTTAATTGGTATAATAGCATCAATCGTTATTGTATCCATATTATTTGGATAAGACTTAAGAGTGGCGTTAACTTCTTGATAACTTTCAGGTTGATTAACAACCATTAAAACACTTGATTTATAAGGGTTTATAGATTTTTTTCATTCGTGTAAAATTCTATAAAATTTTACACGTAATATACAAGTAATAGACAAAATTTCTAAATCAAGTCAATAGCTTTTATCAGTTCCTCGATGTTTTTATGGGTGTATACTTTTTCCGTGATGTCCCGAGAAGCATGTCCCATTATTTTCTTAACAGCTACTTTGTTAGCTCCCGCATTATCCATTAGTGTAGCAAATGTATGTCTACAATCGTGGGCTTTATGGTTCAATTTTAAAGATGTCGTAAGCGGTACCCAGTAGTCTTTTCGAAAACTATTATAGGTCATTTTATCTCCAAGACTGTTTCTAACTAAATACTTTTTGTTTGAGTCCATCCGTTTTTCAATTAGCGGAAGGATTTTTTTATTTATTGGTATGATGCGATCTTTACCTGCTTCTGTTTTTATTCCACCAACTAAATATCTTTCATTAAGGTTAATGTTATTGCTCTCTACCTCTAATAGTTCACTTGGTCGCATGCCTGTATAAATCATTATAAGAGCCATATCAGCGTTTTCTGCTTTTTCTATGTTATCCCATAGTTTTTTAATTTCAACATCAGAAAACGGCTCTCTGTCACTATTTGTTTCATCTTTACCTAGTTCTATAAATTTTGAGTAATCTTTTTCTACAATATCGTTTTGCAAAGCAAATTTAAAAAGTTGATTGTATAGAGTCTTGATTCTTTTCTTCATGCTGTAGGACTTATCTAATCCACTAATAACCGCCTGCATATGTGCCTTTTTAATATCTTTAAAAGGTATTGCATGTAACGTATCTGATAAAGCATAGGCAGCATTATATCCTCTTATATTACTATCAGAAAAAGAAGAGTATTTTTCTTTTTTCCACAGCTGGAATACTTCTTCAAACGTTACCTTTTTATTATCGATGTCATAAGGGTTTTTATTATATTCTGCAAGAGCAATCATGGCTTCAGGTCTTGTTTCAAAGTATCCAATTGTTTTGTATTTTTGCTTCGCTTTTTCTGTTTTGTTGTCTACCTCCCAACCAACTGTAATTCTTGCGCAAAAAGGTTTTCTTCGTTTACCAGATAACTTAAATACAGATCCATACCCATTTGGGTTTTTCATATTTTTTCAACTCCTTCGAGTTTTATAAAAAAAAGAGGCAGGTAGCTAGTCTGCCTGTTAAATTATCAACGTTGGTAATTTAATCTAGTTCCACAATGTAGACAACAACTTTTCCATGGATCATCAAATCAGCATTATCTATATTCGTTCTGTACTCCCCAAACATAACATCAGTCGAATCTGGTTTAAAAAGTATTTCGTCACCACGGCGATAATACCTTTTGACTGCATAATCACCTCCATCACTATAGACTACAATGTCTCCATCCTTCAATCCCGAAAAAGACACCGGCTTAATCGCAATTAATGATCCATGAGTTATAACTCTGTTCATTGAATCTCCATTGACTCTCATTAAAAAGATGTCGGAATGAACTGCCCACTTACCCATGATGTTGTCAGGTATAGAAAGGTACTCCAAGTCATTTTCATCAAGACTTTTTATTTCTAATGGAAGACCCGCAGATACAGTAGCTGGGATAAAAGGAAATTCAATATAATTAATTGTTGCTTCGTCTTCTGATTCAATCATGATGTCAACTGGTGAGACGTCCAAGACACTTGCGAATTTAGGTATATCATCCATTGGTATTTTTCTTGTTCCATTTTCATATCTTGAGATTGTCCCTTTTGTAACACCAACTCTATTGGCAAGTTCAACTGCTGATAGCCCTTTTATTTTCCTTAATTTTTTAATATACTGAGCGATTTCGATTGAGTTTCTCATGTGTATCACCTCCTAAAACAAATTATATCATGTTTCCTGTTAGGAAACAATAATTAATAAAAAATATTATTTCCAAGTATTTAAAGAAAATTCGTTGACACAATGGAAACTATGTTTTATTATTGACTCAACAAAGAGACGAAAGAGGGTGATAAAGTGAGATTCAATTATAACCGTCTAAAGGCAGAAAGAATCGCTCAAGGATTAACTGTTCAAGAAATGGCTGATGTTCTTGGTATTTCCAAAAGTGCTTATTCTAAAAAAGAAAATGGGAAAATTGCCCTAACTGTGGAGGACTTTTCTTTGATAGCAAATAAGTTGGAAGTATCTAAAGACAGAATGGAAATTTTTTTTACGAAAAAAGTTTCCGTAATGGAAACCGAAAAGATTTCATAAGGAGGGAAGGAATTGAACACTGTGTCGGTTCAAGATGCTGCCAAAAAATTAGGGAAGTCAGAACAGTTTATAAGGATAGGCCTACAACAAAACATTTTGCCTATAGGAGTAGCAGTTAAAATGTCGTCAAAGTGGACATATCATATTTCTCCAAAGTTGTTGAATGAATATATAGGAGGGGAGAACTCATGAACGAGTTAATAAAAAGTGATATCAAAATGACCAGCTTAGATATTGCAGAAATTGTAGGGAAGAAACATCAACATGTTATGCGAGATTATCGGAAGGAGATTAAAGAATTAGAGGAAGAAATCAACCAGTCCATTTTTGGACTCGTTACTTATAAAGATAAAAAAGGCGAAAAAAGACCATGTTACACCTTCGGCAAAGACGGAGCAATGCAACTAGCTTTAAAGTATGATGCTAAAACTCGTTTCAAAGTAATTAAGAGAATTGAGGAATTGGAAAACAGCCAACAAAACTTCATGTTACCTGGCACTTATAAAGAAGCCTTGATTCAACTGGTAGGGCAAGTAGAGGAAAACGAAAAACTTCAAACCAAGAACTTAGTTCTGACGCAACAAAACAGTGAATTACAGCCAAAAGCGTCTTACTATGACACGGTGCTTCAGAATAAGTTGCTATTATCTGTCAGCAAAATAGCTAAAGATTATGGTATGAGTGCTATCAAGTTAAATAAAAAACTACATGAGTTAGGCATTCAGTTCAAACAAGCACACATGTCATTGATGCCGATAATTCTAGAATCAGTACAAAGTGAACGCAAAAAGGACGGTTGTTCATTTATGAAATTTTGAAACGTGAAGGGGTCCTGCCATTGATAGAACGAGAAGAAAAGGAGGCTAATTAAATGATTTATATCAAAGCTAAATTAAATAGGGACGTAGAAATAAAAGTTGATTTATATGGCGATGAATTTCGATCTTTCTGTCCAAAGTGTGCAAAAGAATTTGACATCAGCATTGAAGAAGTTGCTGACCTTGTAAAAGATGGTCGCGACTTAGCTGGTACGGCTATTTATTGTTTAGAGTGTTCTTCTAAGGTGAACCAAAATGTCTGAAAAAATACCAGCCGCTAAACATTTACAAGAGCATGAACTGAAAATGTTGAAAAATACGCATGAAGCACACAACCAAGCTATGGGTACTGAAGAACGCAAACATTATAGCCTAGATAACATTAAGAAAGTAAAGCGTAATTTTCCTGAACGTTGCTTTGAAGTGCATTACGAAAACGGTGAATGGTTTAAATATTATATCAACGGGACTTGGGGGTGAGGTGAAGGTGCATGTTAACGATCGAATTATTGTAACTGATAAGTATGAGACTACTAACGGTAGACACATTGGAGTGAAAGGGATAATTGTTCATGTTGATGATGAGTCAAGATATCCAATTACAGTTAGTTTAGATAATGGTGAATTAGAAGCATTTACAAAGGATGAATTAACAACAATTCAATTGTAGAGAGGGAATTAATAATGACAAATCAAATGGTGAACCAAAATGACAGATCCTAATCAATTACATTTACAGCTGTTACAAAAAAGATTCGACGACATTTTAAGTAACTATCCAGAAATACGTAAACAACGTGCTGAGTTATTACAGAAAGACATGGAAATGCTCTTTTCATTACCAAATGAAAAAGTACATTCAGGAATAGCTAACTTATATGAAAAAGTTAAAGAAACTGCTAGATGAAGGAGGGGAATAACAATGACTCATCCATCCAACTTGGAAATGTTTAAAAAGGATGATCAGGATAAGGCTAACAAAAATTTAAACTTATTTGATAGCGATTTGATGGTTGCTTTGGAGAGTGTAGCGACAGCTGAGTTTTCTAAAGCAGCGACACATTTTAGAAATGTTGCAAGCTATATGGACAATCTAGCAATCTTACGTAATGAAAAGGACCAGTGGGATAAAACAACGGAGGATATTAAGGGAAACGAGAAAAAGAAAGATGCCATCAGGAGGCACTGGTTTTGAACAAACTCATAGAATCGGATTGGACATATGTAGTGTTATTTGCAGTTGTGGCACTTGGTAATTGGTTTCTACTTATTAATTATTGAGGAGGACTCAAGTGAAAAGCAGACATATCTCCTATGGGAGTGAAACGTTTTATGAAAAGAGTATCTACCTCCTTCCTCTCGAATGGGGTGAAAAATTTATTCAGAGAAAAGGGAGCTACTATGATTATGTTGCTGAATTTTATATGACTGCTGACCAAGAAAAAGCAGTAAGGGAAACAATGGTTGGCTATTACGGATTCCGAGAAATTAAAACGAACAACCTTTATCGTGTTTTTGTTAAAGGAAGAAAGATTGTAAGGGTAGCATGTATTTCTTAGAAAGGAGGTGAGGATATGAAGCTAGGAAGTTTCGCAGGTGCACTGGCTATAGCTTTGATTATAGCAATAATTATTTAAGAGAGGTGAGTTAAGTGGGTAACTGTTTTGAAGATGAAACTGGTAAGTCACCTGAAGAATTAACAAAGGAAGAGTTCATCAATCTATCTGATGACTTGAAATGGCTTGCCTATGAAAATTTAATAGAAATGTTCTATGGCGTTTCTGGTGAGTTAGAAGAGTTAGAAGAGTTAGAAGAAAAACTCACTGACGGCAATCAGTGAGCTCATACCAAATAGTCAACATTATCATAACACAGGAGGTCAAATAAATGAAAGTAGAAGTGAATATAAACGCACCAGAATTAGTAGGTGCTTTGAATAATTTAGCGAATGCGTTGGGGTCTGCACCAGTAGTTGAATCGAAGCCAGTCAAACAGAAGGACAAGCCTGATTCGAAAAAAGAAACGAAGAAGGAGACACCTAAGGAAGAGAAAAAGTCTAAAAAAGAGGAACCGAAACCGGAAAAAGAAGAGAAACAAGAGGCTGAGGTCCCTGCTATTGAAGACATACGTGCTAAGACGGCAGAAGTCTCCAAGTCTGGTAAAAAGGCTGAAATCAAAGAACTTCTTAGTGAATTAGGTGTGAATGCAATTTCAAAGATTCCGGAAGAAAAGCGTGCCGAGTACTTAGAAAGGTTGGAGAATCTATGAGCCAAAACCACGCAGAGCGAGCACACGCCAAGTTAAGTGCATCTGGCTCTAGTAGATGGTTAGCTTGTCCAGGTAGTGTGAAGCTAGAAAGTCAATACCCAGATGTCACCACGTCATTTGCTGAAGAGGGAACTGCAGCGCATGAATTATCCGAACTCATGCTGCAGTATAAGATTGGCGAAATAACAAAGCGCCAGTATTCCGGGCGATTGAAAAAACACAAGAAGGGTGAGTATTTCAGCCAAGAAATGCTTGACCACTGTGAGAACTACACAGATCTTGTAGTGGAGAGAGTAAACGAAGCTAAAGCAAAAACGAAAGACGCCTTGGTGCTTTTAGAACAACGTCTCGATTTTTCTCAGTGGGTACCTGAAGGGTTTGGAACTGGCGACGTGTTGGTTATAGCTGATGGGGTTATGGAGGTCATCGATTTAAAGTATGGCAAAGGTGTACTTGTTTCAGCAGAAAACAACAGTCAAATGCGTTTATATGGATTAGGTGCGTACAACGAATATGATTTGCTCTATGATATCGAAACGGTCCGTATGACGATCATTCAACCAAGATTGGACAGTGTTTCTACGGAGGAGTTAGCTGCAGATGAACTTTTAAAGTGGGCGGAAGAAGTAGTCAAGCCTACTGCAGAAGAAGCAGCTGAGGGTAGTGAGACTTTTGAAGCTGGCTCTCACTGTCGCTTTTGTAAAGCAAGAGCTGAATGTCGAGTGAGGGCGGAGGCTAATCTTGAATTGGCCAAACATGAATTTAAAGAGCCAGATCTCCTAAGCCCTGTTGAAATTGCCGACGTCTTGGCCAAGGCAGATGAGCTGAAATCATGGGTGTCTGATATCGAGGGACATGCGCTGGATCAAGCCTACAAACATGGGGTGTCTTATCCTGGTTGGAAGGTGGTTGAAGGTAGAAGCAACCGTATCTATGCCGATAAAGAAGCTGTCCAAGATCTATTAATCTTAGAAGGCTACAGTGAGGATGAGATTCATAAACCTACGGAAATCAAAGGCATCACAGATATGCAGAAAGCGTTAGGTAAAAAACAGTTCGATACCTTATTGAAAGACTTTATCATCAAACCGCCAGGAAAACCAAAACTTGCTCCAGAGTCGGACAAGCGTCCAGCGTTATCATCTGCAGCAAGTGCGGCTGAGGATTTCAAGTAATGGGAGAAACTGTTGAGTTAATCCATGAAGGATACATTTGCCAGCATTGCGGTGAGCTACTAGACGGCGATGATCCGGGTTATCCGAGGAGCTGTGAAGATTGTGAGGAATTTTAAAATTGTACGGGATATATAGTACCGTATCAAAAAAGTTTGTTTTTGGTATTACTGAACCGTCAAAGACCAAAGCCTACAAAGTTTTACGTAAGAAGATAGGTAGTGACTGGATGAAATATCGCTTTGAGGCTAGAAAAATTCCAAATTCGAAAGGTCTGAAATCAATGGGCGATATAGCTGATGATCATGTAGATCAATTTTCCTCTGGAAGATGGGGAACTAATTTTAAACAACAAAGGAGAAATGAAAAAATGGCAGTTACAAATACAGATACAAAAGTGATTACAGGAAAAGTACGTTTAAGCTTTGCGAATATTTGGGAGCCGAAATCCATTAACGGAGGGGATGCTAAGTATAGCACTTCCATACTCATTCCAAAGTCAGATAAAACAACAATGAAAAAAATTAAAGCAGCTGTTGAAACAGCAAAAGAACTTGGCAAGAACGAAAAATGGGGAGGTAAGATTCCTAAAAACATCCATACTCCAGTTCGTGATGGAGACGAAGAAGCAGATGAAAAAGGGGAGGCATACGAAGACCACTATTTCCTAAATGCTTCTAGTAAAAACAAGCCAGGTATTGTGGACCGTCATCGTGAAGAAATTATCGATACGACTGAAGTGTACAGCGGTTGTTACGTTCGAGTTAGCATTAACTTTTATCCTTTCGATACGAACGGAAATAAAGGGGTTGCTGTAGGTTTAAATAACATTCAGAAATGGGAAGATGGGGACTTCTTAGGTGGCCGTAGTCGTGCAGAAGATGACTTTGACGATCTAGAAGATGATGGAGACGATGATGACGACTTTTTAAGCTAAGAAACAGGGGGAGTTTTTACTCCCTCTTTCTATTAAACTAGCTCGGAGGTATTTTCATGAGTTCTGTACATTGTAATTTAAGGGTACTTATGGCTGAACGGCAATTAAATATACAGCAAATTAAAGATAAAACTACTTTATCAAGAACGACTATCTCAAATTTGTATAACAATAAAGGTGCTGGGGTTCGGTTTAGCACGATTTCACAACTGTGTAAATTGTTAAATTGTCAACCAGGCGATTTATTTAGGTACCAGGAATAAATTAACTATCTTATTTGGAGGTACTCGCATGAACGACATACTTTCTATTGATATTGAGACGTATTCAGGCACGGATTTAATCAAATCGGGTGTTTATCGATACGTAGAAGATCCAGACTTTGAAATTCTATTATTCGCTTACGCTTTTGAAGATGAACCGGTTACTGTCATCGACTTACTAGATTTTGAAGATGTTCCGGACAAGGTGATGGAAGCATTGGAAAATCCAAATGTCATAAAAACTGCATTCAACGCCAATTTTGAACGGACTTGTATTGCAAAGCACTTTGACCTTGAAATGGATCCTGCACAATGGCGCTGTAGCTCTGTTCATGCCCTAACTTTAGGTTTACCTAACCACCTCGGTGGCGTGGCCAAAGCGATGAATCTGGATGTAGAGAAAGATCAAAAGGGTAAGAATCTAATTAAATATTTTTCCGTACCCTGTAAACCAACAAAGGCAAATGGAAAGCGTACTAGGAACTATCCACATCATGATGAAGATAAATGGCAGCAATTCATTGAATACTGTCGTCAAGATGTGGTGGTAGAACGAGAGATTCGCAAAAAGCTAGAAAAGTTTCCGATACCTGAACAAGAGAATAGATTGTGGCAAGTTGATCAGCACATCAACGATCGTGGTGTTTATCTTGATCAAGATTTAGTTAAGCAAGCCATTGCTTGTGATAAGCAATATAAAGATCGCCTGCTGAATCGAGCTGCAGAGATAACGGGGTTGGATAATCCGAATAGCCTTCCCCAATTGAAAAAATGGATAAAGGAACAAACCGGTGAAGAGGTAAAAAGCTTAACCAAAGATACGGTACCAGGGCTAATCAAAAAGGCGAATAATCCAGCTGTACAAGAAGCTTTGGAGACTCGTCAAGAATTGGCCAGGACGTCTGTGACAAAGTACGCAACTATGAAACGTTCTGTATGTAGTGATAGCCGTATACGAGGTATCCTTCAGTTTTATGGTGCCAATCGGACAGGTCGGTGGGCAGGACGTTTGGTACAAATTCATAATCTTCGTAAAAATGAATTGAAAGATTTAAGTCTAGCGAGGGAGATATTAAAGCAAGGGGATTTTGAACTATTGGAAATCCTCTACGGTGATGTACCAGATACGTTGTCTCAGCTGTTACGCCCAGCTTTCACACCGACACCCGGAGGACGCTTTATTGTATCTGACTTTTCCGCTATCGAAGCACGAGTCATTGCATGGTTGGCAGGGGAGCAGTGGCGTTTAGATGTATTTAACAGTCACGGTAAAATCTATGAGGCTTCTGCATCTACCATGTTTAACGTACCGATTGATGAAATCGATAAAGGCAGCCCTTTACGTCAAAAAGGAAAAGTTTCGGAATTGGCTCTTGGCTATCAAGGTGGACCTGGGGCACTGATTCAAATGGGTGCGTTGGATATGGGGATTGATGAAGAGGAACTACCTGAACTGGTGAGAACCTGGCGTGATGCTAACCCGAAAATTAAACAGCTATGGTACGACACAGAAGCGAATGCATTGCAGGCGGTTAGAGGTAAGACGACAGTGAAAGGTCCGAAAGGTGTCAACTTCATCTATGAATCTGGGACGCTTTTCATTCAGTTGCCATCTGGAAGAAAACTAGCTTATGTAAGACCGAAAATCGAGCCACACCAGAAATTTGAGGGGAAAGATGAGCTCACATATGAAGGACCAGGTGGGAGAGGAATGGAACGTATAGGCACATACGGTGGCAAACTGGTGGAGAACATCATTCAGGCTATTGCAAGAGACTGTCTGGGCATTTCCATTATCAACTTAGAAGAAGCCGGATATAAAACTGTCATGCACGTTCATGATGAAGTTGTACTGGATGTACCGAATGACGAAGGTAGTCTGGATGAAGTAACGGAAATTATGGGTCAACCAATTAAATGGGCGAAAGGGTTACCGTTAACAGCTGACGCCTTTGAAACCGACTACTATATAAAGGATTAATGCCTATGAAAATATACGTATTAGTGGTGCATGAACAAAATGAAGACGGGGATCTTATTCAAACAGTTTTCACGTATTTTAGTAGACCAGAAACATTCACCTACGTTGATTGGGTGTGACTAAACATAGGAGATGATCTCATGTTAAAGAAAGCACAGACAAAGATAAAGGATGAAATGAAGAAAGATAACAACCCATATGTAAAATTAATTGGCCAATTTTTATTGGACCATCTTACTCATAATCCGGAAGACGCAGAAAAAATATTAGTCAAAAGTAAAACGATTAAGGGCAGTCTAGCCAGTATGCGCAAAGAAGCAGAAAAGAAAAAAGTCGGAAACATGGCCGTGTTAACAGATGAAGAAGGATTTGCAGTTGTTTTCGATTACTTTGAAATTGCTGGGAATCCTAAGGCAGTCACGCCAACTGTGCCAGCTAAACAAGAGACGACAGAAACTGATCTTGTATTTAATGTGACGTTGGGAGGTTGAAAAAGATGTCACTAGATCCTGAATTTCTTGCACATTTCCCAAAAGAAGTTAGTCAAGAGTTGGTTGACTATGTAAGGGACATTGTTTTTTACGAAAGTAGATATGTCTTCGTTAAAACCGTGAAAGGCATTCAGCATGGATACTGCTCCCACTGTGAGAAAGATTATATGATTGACCAACTTCAACCATTGAAACATAACGAAACTTGGACCTGTCAACATTGTGCTTCCCCAATTGTGGTTAAGAGTGCTGGCCGGGGTCGTAAGAATTTGTTTACGGAAGCCTACGTTGTTTGGTATGAAAAATCACAAGTGGATCCAGAAACCATTGTCGCTATGGGACTGCATGTTACAAGAGACTATGGAGATTATAGGAACGTAAAAACCATGTTTAGGGAGGTTTCCATGTATCTTTTTGAACCTGGATACAGCGAACAGAGGGTGTATAACGGCTGGAGAGATGAATGGTCTAAGTTAAAGAAGATTCGTTCTGAGTCAACAGGATTAATGCAATATAAAGGCACATTCATCTCTCATGAGAATGTGGCAACTACAGTTCAAAATACGCCTTTTCAATATAGTACGTGGGAGAGTTATAAAAATCTATATGGCAGAGAAGATCTTGTTCATTTCTTTGCTTTAGCTGCAAGGTATTCTTGCATTGAGTATTTAACGAAGATCGGTTTCCGGAAATTCATTGAGGCGAAGTTAACAGGGCTTAGAACTTACGGGACGATTAACTGGAATGGGAAGACGCTTGAAAAAGTAATTCGGCTATCCAAATCGGAGCTAAAACAGCTTAAACGTGAACGAGTTATTCCTCGTCCTGAATTACTCTATGTGTACCAAACTCTAAAAAAGCATGGTTTATCCGTATCATTTGAAACAGCAGATTTACTAGATGATCTGTTTATAGAGGAAGCTATAAAGCTACATGAGCCACTAGATTTTGTAACGAAATATGCGTTAAAGCAGCGTTCAAAATCTCTACTAGCATATCATTCAACTTCTTCTATAATCAGAGATTTACGTGATTATTGGCAAGAAGCAGAAGAACTTGGTCTTGATGTAACGAAGGATCATATAAAATATCCGAACAATTTGCAGAAAGCTCACGAGGATACCTCTCGGCGGATAAAAATTAAAGTGGATGAAAAGGTAAACGAACAGATTAAGAAGCGCCTTCCATCTTTAGAAAAGTACTCGTTTACGCAAGGCAGATTGCATATAAGACCTGCAGCATCCAGCATAGAACTATTTGACGAGGGTAAGGCACTTAAGCATTGTGTTGGCCAGTATGCGAAACGCTATGCAGAAGGTGATACAGACATTTATGTTATTCGAAAGAATGATGCGCCTCATAAATCCTATTTTACTGTAGAAATTCAACGGAATAGGGTGATTCAATGCCGTGGCTTTAGAAATTGTAACATGACCAAAGAAGTTGCTGCTTTCATAGAAGCATTCGAACTTGAAAAGTTAAAACGTCGTAAGAGGAATAGGAATCTATCAGCATAGAAAGGAGGGTGGCCTGTGTTAGAAATATCCTTTGGCCGTAATCGATCAGATAAAAACTGGACAGTGGATTATCTAGAATGGCCAGAATTTATCGATACGTTAAAGCTACGTCGAACAAATGAGACGATGGCCGAATACGACAAACTCTCCAAATTAAAGCAAGGAGCCATTAAGGATGGACCTGCCTTTGTAGGCGGGCTCATCCGAAGTGGTAGACGGAAAAAAGTCAATATTGAGAGCCGATGGTTAATTACATTAGATGCTGACTATGCCACTGATGATTTCATGATAGACGTTGACCTTGTTCTTGGTGGTACTAGCTATCTGATTTATAGCACACATAGTCATCGACCGAACAGGCAGAAGTTTCGTTTAGTAATTCCAGCTAATCGTGAAATGACTCCTGATGAGTATGCAGCAGTAAGCCGTAAATTGGCAGAAAACATAGGCATGACTTATTTCGATCACACTACGTTTCAGTTGCATAGACTCATGTATTTCCCTAGTTGTTCTAAGGATGCAGATCCAGTCTTTGAAGTAGCTGAAGGAGAGCCCCTAGATGTTAATGGCATACTTGACGAGTATATCGATTGGACAGATATAGCTGAGTGGCCAAGACATGAATCAGAAAGTAAGGCGCCGCTGGAAAACGGAAAGAAACAGCAAGACCCAACGCAAAAGCATGGCGTAGTAGGTTTATTCTGTCAGACTTATAGCATTGAGGAAGGCATCGAAGAATTTCTATCTGATCAGTATGAACAGGGTTCTATGGAAAATCGGTATACGTATTTACACGGTTCTTCTGCAAATGGTCTCGAGGTATTTCCGGATCAGGCTTTAGCATATAGCCACCAGGATAGTGACCCAGCTGCAGACGGCCACAGTAAAAATCTATTTGACCTGGTCCGCCTTCATAAATTCGGGGATATGGATGACAACGTGAAGAAAAATACGCCAAGCATTAAGTATCCGTCTTACACAGCCATGCAAGAATTTATCTATGAGTTACCTGAGATTAAACGGGCGTTGATCGATAAGAAAATTGCTAGCGTAGAAGAAGATTTCCAAGATGATATAGAGACGGAAGATCAGGATCCGGATGCTTGGAAAGATGAGTTGTCATATACAAAACAGGGGGTTTTGATAAGTAACGCTAAAAACGCAGAATTACTGTTAACTAATGGCAAGCTTAAAGGAATCCTTGCTTACGATGATTTTAAAAATAGAGAAGTTATTTCCGGAAACCTTCCTTGGCGCAAGAAAAATCCTATCCAATCCCATGAGCCTTGGTTGGGTGCCGATGATGCCCAGCTAAGGCACTGGTTAGGGAAACATTACGGTTTAAAAGGTCAGGGCGTCATTACAGATGCATTAACTTACGTATCAAGAAAAAACAGTTTTCATCCGATTAAAGACTATCTTGAATCCCTGACTTGGGATGGGGTGGCGCGGTTGGACAGGCTACTGATTGACTACGTTGGAGCAAATGATACGGAGTATACGAAAATCGTTACACGCAAAATGCTAATCGCTGCAGTAAAGCGTATCTATGCACCAGGTACGAAATTTGACAATGTTCTGGTGTTATCCGGAGGTCAGGGTTCGGGAAAGAGCGCCATTATTTCTAAGATAGGTGGACCATGGTTTTCAGATGCTTTAAAAAAATTCGATTCTAAAGAAGCTGGAGAATACCTGCAGAACTCCTGGATATTTGAACTAGCAGAGTTATCAGCCATGAACAAGTCTGATGTGGAAGAAGTGAAAGCTTTTATCACTAAAACTACAGATATGTATAGAGTGGCTTATGATCGGGTTATTTCTGAGTTTCCACGAAAATGCGTATTTTTTGGGACAACTAACAACTTTAATTTTCTTAAAGACCAGACGGGTAACAGGCGGTTTTGGCCTGTGCCAGTTGATAAGAATAAGGCTGTCAAGCGAGTGTTACGGGATGAAGAGGACCCGGATATACCATACTTAACAGATGAGCTTGTCGGTCAAATCTGGGCAGAAGCAAAACATTATTGTGATCAGGGGGAGGGTTTGCGGTTGCCAAAGCGCCTGGAAGAAGAAGCGAAACGCATTCAAGATGCCCATATGGAAGAAAATCCAAGAACTGGTCTTATACAGGAATTCTTAGACACCCCAGTCCAAGAGGAATTCATGGACGAACCAGAATACAGGCAGCGCGTATGTGCTGTGCAAATTTGGGTAGAGGCCCTTGGAGGGCGAAAAAATGACCTTGAAAACTGGAAAGCCAAGGACATTGTACAGATCATGCGAAACATGCCTGGGTGGAAAGAATTAGAAAAGAGGAAGAAATTCAAAGATTACGGTTTGCAAACTGCATTTGAAAGAGAGAAACAATAGGGCATCACCCCACTGTTACCTTGGTGTTACCTGCTGATACTTAGTAGGTAACAGGAGTAACAGCGGAATTAAGTTGATGTTACCTTCGCTGTTATCTCTCAAAATCAATAGGGGCAAGGTGTCAGCCGAAAAGTAACAGGAGTAACAGCAAAATTAGATATAAGACTTTAAACTAAACTAAGAGCCCATAGACATAAAAAATAGGGGTTAAATAGACTTCAGCAGAATACGCGCATAATGCTGATTTGCTGATACCCTTAATTCAGAGGAGGCATTCACGTGAATTTTAGTTTGGATTTACCTTATGGAATGAGAGTGTTTGAGAACGGGCGCTTGGAACTATTTAACCGTAAGTACGAGGTTATCAGAGTATCAAACCCTTTCTTAAAAGTAAGAGAAGAAGTCCAGTTTTATGAAGTTTGGTTTTATGATGATTCAATGGATCCCAAAAAGAGTCAGAGTACAGAAGTTTTCATTAAGGAGCTTTTGACCCGATGGGATTTCTGTACTAAGTCAAATGTGAAAAGGTGGGCCCCGTGAAAGAAAGTCAATTAGAAAAAAGACTAAAAGATAAAATTGAACAGCTTGGAGGTCTGTGCTTCAAATGGGTGTCTCCTGGTAGAAGAGGTGTGCCAGATCGCATTTGCATTTTACCTCGAGGACGTACCCTTTTTGTAGAAATGAAGGCGCCTGATGGAAAGCTAAGTCCGCTACAGGAGAAACGGATTCAGGAGCTTGAGAAACGTAAACATGAGGTCTATGTACTAGAATCTAAGCAGCAAGTGGACAATTTTATAAAAGAGATTGGAGGTGGTGCCTGATGAAGTTCATACCCCATCAATATCAAGAATTTGCTATACAGAAGATTATTGACACGCCAGCAGCTGGTCTATTTTTGGATATGGGCTTGGGTTAGGAAAAACCGTTATCACCTTAACTGCCCTAGAAGAGTTGAAAAATACGTATTTTGACGCAGGGAAAATTTTAGTCATAGCTCCTTTACGAGTGGCGCAGGATACGTGGAGTAGGGAAACAGCTAAATGGGATCATCTGCAGCATATTACGATATCTAAAATTCTTGGATCCAGAACCCAACGAGAAAAAGCACTAAAGGCAGAAGCTGATGTGTATGTAATCAATCGAGAAAATGTACCTTGGCTGGTGAGTATGACAGGTAGTAAATGGCCATTTGATACGGTAGTGATTGACGAGTTATCTAGTTTTAAATCCAGTAAATCCAAACGTTTCCGTGCTTTGCGTCGAGTCAGGCCTCTAATGCAGCGTATCATCGGTTTAACTGGTACACCAACACCAAACGGTCTTCATGATTTATGGGCACAATTGTATTTATTAGACCAAGGAGAGCGTTTAGGAAGAACGATAACCGGATACCGAGATCGATACTTCACGCCAGGAAGACGTGACGGTCATATTGTCTACGAATGGAAACAAAAAGATGAAGCTGAGAATCGAGTGTATGAGAAGATATCAGATATTTGTGTCAGTATGAGTGCCAAAGACTGGCTAGACTTACCGGAGAGAATAGAACGGATGGTGCCAGTCACTTTAACAGCTAATACTAGGAAAAAATACGAGAAGCTAGAGAAAGATCTCCTATTGCCATTTGACGACAGTGACGTAACAGCTGATACAGCAGCAGTTTTGTCTAATAAGTTACTACAGATAGCCAATGGGGCTGTGTATGACGAAAATAAAGATGTGCAGGAAGTCCACCATGCAAAACTTGATGCTTTAGAAGATCTTATCGAAGCCGCAAACGGGAAAACAATCCTTTGCTTTTATACGTATAAGCACGATCTGTCTAGAATCATGAAAAGATTCCCGGAAGCAAAAAAGTTAGAAGGTCCGGAGGATATCGAAGCGTGGAATAAAGGAGAAATACCTTTACTTTTAACACATCCAGCTTCAGCTGGTCACGGATTAAACTTACAGGATGGCGGACATAACATTGTTTGGTTTGGATTAACTTGGTCTTTAGAATTATATCAACAGGCAAATGCTAGGCTAGATCGACAAGGACAAAAAGAACGAGTTATCATTCACCATTTAGTAGCTGAAAATACATTAGACGAGACTGTTGCATCGAGACTGGCTGATAAAACAGCAGGACAAGACGCCCTACTGGAAGCTGTAAAAGCACGAATTGAGAAAGTAAAGGAGGGGTAGAGATGGACTACTATACAGGAAGAATTATTATTCAAGAGTCTGAGTATGATGTTCTTTTAGATGAAAAGCAAAACCTTAAAGAACGTGTGCAGGAATTAGAGGAAAAACTAGACACAGCTAAATTCATGGCAAGACAAAATAATTCATACGGAATTAACCAGATGAAAAGAGCCGAACGCTACAAACAGGCTATTGAAGAAGCAACAGATATTTTAGATGATGTTGAGCGGTACGGAAATAAGTGTGCGACAAATGCGTATATAAAGCTTTGTGAAGCACTGAAAGGAGAATCGTAATGTACTACTTCGAAAATGATGATTACATGAAAAGAATACTAAATAAAATTTATGAAGTTGAAATGGCTAAATATCTTTCAAGTGTGTCATATAGCTCAAAGCCTGCATACGAAAAGATGGAATATGATTGCAAAACATCCGTTACCGATGAAGATATTCTTAACATTTTAATAGATTATGCTTTGGATACTGGAAATAGAGAGCTATTTTTTGAATTAACGAAGCAGTTAAATAATCAACCTTCCCTTTATGGAGGAGTAAAGGAGGAATCCTAATGCATATAACCGAAAAGCAGTTGAAACTAATTACACAGACTGCCTCACAGGAGGCAATCAAAGCATATAAAGAAGAGATAAGGCAGCAGGAACGGGAAAAACAAAATAGAAGGTTGCACAATATTAAGCTGCTTTTACGAAATTACAGATCATTGGTTATGCATTGTGAGAAACTAGAAACAGATTTAGAAAAACTTCAGGACACTTCAATCCAAGACTTAGACATTGAAACAATTAGTCTTGAATCTATCGAATCAATTAAACAAAGCAAAACCAAAACGATAGCAATGGTCTACTTTATCAGAGGGAAGATGGAAGCATACAAACAATCTTGCAGTAAAGAGGAATTAAAATACTACAGGGTTCTCGAAAAGAAATATACATCCAAAAGGAAATACACTACAAGAGAGATTGCAGAGATCGAACATATTGAGGAAAGAACGGTGAGAAGATATATAGAAAAAGCAATATCCGATTTACCTGTCATCTTTTTTGGGGTAGATGCTATTAAGTTTAGCAATTGAATCTGTCCGAAAACTGTCCACAAAGTGTCCGTATTAATGTGTTATTATGATACTGTAAACAAAATATAGGTACCTGTATTACGGTTACGTTGTTTACGATATATTGTAATGTTGTAGATATGTAAATGGTGCATCCAAGTTTTGCAAGGGCTTGGATGCTATTTTTTTTAGGTGAATAAGTATTGCATATAATTTCCAACTCCATCATAATTAAGTCATAAGAACTATGTGGGGGAGATTGGATGAAGAAGGTATTAGCTGTTTTGTTTTTATGTTCATTGATATTTTTGATGATTGGTTGTTCACAAAATAATGCAAAAGAAAATGATAATTCAAAGATAGTAGATAGTGAGAATGGATTAGATAACAAGGCTTCCGATGACCAATTAAATGACTTTGTTAAAAAATACAATGAAGGAATCGAAACAATAAACCTCAGTGATGAAGACTATGAATTGGAAATGTTGAATCCGCATGATTTTGGTAAATTAATAAAAGAAAAGAACTGGTATTCTAAAAAACTGTATGAGTCAGATTTTTATGATGAAGATGGTTCATCTTATTCTATATTAGCAAAATATAATGAAAACAAAACTTTGAATGGTTATCAATTAGCAATTACAGGAACTAAAGAAAATGATCAATATTTAAGTAGAGGAATTGCCTCGGCAGTTATTATTATCAACACTCTTCAATTGGAAGGCGAAAAGTACAACAATAAATTTAATGAGTTTTTAGATTCAGGTGATAGTGAGTTAACCTATCAAGATAATGATTATGAAATTAGTTTTTTTGATACGCAAGAATTAGGTTCTCTTTTTATAAATTTTGATGCAAGTAGGTGATCAAATGAATGAACCAATAATGTGCGAAAGGTGTTGCAATACATTTGTTATTCGATTACAGGAAAAGAAACATGGTAAAGGGATAACAGAGACATATTTCACCTGTCCACATTGTAATGAGCATTATATCTCTTACGTAACTAATGCAGATATTAGACGAAAACAAAGAGAAATTAGAAAGCTATATGAAACATTGCCAACTATTACGGATCAAGCGAAGTATAAGAAAACACTGAATAAGATTCGTGATAAGAAAGCTATATTGGATCCGCAAATGGTTGATTTAAAAAATAAAATACAAGCAAAGACACTCAGTTAATTGGGTGTCTTTTTATTATGTATAAAAGGAGGAGTGAGATCAATGGAAAACAAGGAAGGTACAAGAAGACCAGTAGAAGGGAATGGTCCGAGGATAGGAGATACACCATCAACTTTGAATGAAGAAAAAATACAGTTTGTAACCAAAGAAGAACATCAATCTATACATGCAGGTGTAGATTGGGCTACAGGTAAAGATAAGACTAGTTTATTAGTTATCGAACTAGAAAATGAAACTGCTGTTCCAAAAGTAGTCTATAAAGGTGAAGAGATAAATGGAAAAGAGAATGTCCATTTAAATTGGGAAACTAAAACACAGGAAGGTTTAAGTGGTGGAATGGAGTTAAAGTTAGACCATTATATCTCAGGCAAGTCTGCACCAGCCAAAGAAACTATACATTTACAAACAGGTAAATATGTTTTGGATGATTAAATAAAATGGCAACTAAGAAAGAACAAGAATCTAAGAAGTTTCTCAATAGTGCTGCTTGGCTAAAGTGTAGAACACTTGCATTGAAACGTGACCATTATCTTTGTCAGCGCTGTTTTAAAAGAAAGAAGATAACACCAGCTGATATGGTTCACCATATTAAACCGCGTGATGAATATCCGGAGCTTTCGTTAACATTAGATAATCTCATTAGCTTATGTAATGCATGCCACAACAAAGAACACCCTGAAAAGGGTGGTGGACAGCGTAAGAGTGCTAAAAAAAGAAAGATAAATGTTGTTGAGTTTGGGGCAAATGAAGAAATAAGGTAGCCCCCCTTAAAAGAAAAAAAGAAAAATAAATTTTTCCAGACCGGATGACTTCTTTCTTCACAATAAAACCGCCCATCAATATTTTTAGGTAGGTGAAAAATGTAAGAAAAATACCATTTAAAAGGAGGTGGTGATATTATGCCGACCCCAGCAAAACCAGCGAGGTTACAACTATTACAAGGAAACCCAGCTAAGAAGAATGTCGACAAATTAAAGCGCCGAGCTGAACAAGAAGAAAAGATGAAAATGAGTGCGGATCATGTTATCCCACCTTCTTGGCTTAATGATACAGCTAAAAAGGAATTTAAACGATTAGCTGACTTACTTTTAAGTGTTGAATTAATTAACGATGCCGATGTTGGTCACTTAGCTTTATATTGTGATGCATACTCTCAGTACCTTTCATTTAAAAGGCAGGTAAAAGTAAAGGGAATGTGGGTTGATGGAAAACCTAACCCATTTATTTTACGCATGAAGGATGCGGCTGCTCAAATGCGATCATTTGCTTCTGATTTAGGTCTTTCTCCGTCTGCAAGAGCGAGATTAGCGATAAATTTAGAAGGCGATAACGACGATGATGAAGACTTCTAAACCACTTTTGGAGATGAGCTACACCGAGCTTGAAAGATGGTGGGAGACTTATCAAAAAGAGCAGAAAAGTTGGGGTGGAATACTCGAACAACCCTATCCTGAACTTTTAACAACTTGGTATGCTGAAAGATTGATCGATGGGTCTATTCCAGCAAGTAAAGAAAACATTTTAGCAGCAAAACGGCACATAAGAGACTTGGAAAGACAAGGAACAGATGACTTTCCTTGGATATTTGATGAGGAAAAAGGTCATCGCCCAATTCGATTCATTGAGAAGAAATGTAAACCGTCTAAAGGAGACTTTGGTCAATTAGTGTTGCAACCATGGCAGCATTTTGTGATCGGGTCTCTTTTTGGTTGGGTACACCGAGACACTGGCATACGCCGTTTTCGTGAAGCGTTAGATATGGTGGGTCGTAAGAATGGAAAAACTACGCTTATTAGTGGTCTTTCCAACTATATGTTAGGTTTTGATGGTGAAAATGGAGCCAGAATCTATGTTTTAGCCAATGCGGAACAGCAAGCGCACGAACTGTTCGATGAGGCGAAGGCGATGGTTGAGAAGTCACCGTACTTACTAAAACGATATAAGGCACAAAGAAATAAAATCAAGTATAAAAAGATGTATGGAGAAATTCAACCTAGAGCATCCGACAGTAAACGGTTAGACGGTTTGAACACACACCTTGGGATTTTTGATGAGATACACGAATTCAAAGATTTCAAACTCATTAATGTTATTAAGAAATCACGCCAGGCTCGTAAACAGCCCTTAATCATTTACATTACAACGGCTGGATATGTTCTGGATGGTCCACTGGTTCAGTATTACGAAAACGCTACTGACTGTCTTGAGAATCTGGATGACAATCTGGACGAGCGAACATTTTACTACATTGCAAAGTTGGACAAACCAGAAGAGGCTGACAAACCAGAGCTTTGGATAAAGGCCAATCCTAATATCGGTTTGATGGACTTCGTAAACCTTGTTACAGACTGGAAAAAGGAAAAGAAAAATCCGCAAGAACGCGCGGATTGGATGACGAAACAGTTCAATCTGTTCAGTAACGTAGATCAATTATCGTTTGTTGATTTACCTACTATTAAGAAAAACAAACGAATTATTGATATCAAGGAACTAGAAGGAAAAGAGTGTGTTGGCGGTTATGATTTGTCTGAAACAGAAGATTTTACAGCTGCAGCACTTGAATTTCCTTTAGATGATGGTTCGATATTTGTTCTCTCTCATTCGTGGATACCACAGGCTCGTTATGACAGAGATAGCAACCAACGTAGATTAGATGAGTGGAAAGCAGATGGAGAGTTAACGGTTATTCCAGGTGACTATGTAAAGTTTGAATACGTTTATGAATGGTTCATTGAGCAATCTGAAAAATACATGATCAAATTGATAACTTATGACAAAGCTAAAGCATTGTATCTAAATAAATCATTGGAAAACTATGGATTTAACACAGAGAAGGTTAGGCAGGGACATCTTACTTTAGGAGGTCCGATGCAGAACTTTAAAGAAATGATGCTCGATGGAAAAGTTATATTTAACAATAGTAAAATTTTCCGTTGGTATCTTAACAATGTGAAGCTGGTTAAGGATCGTAATAGTAACTGGATGCCATCCAAGCAGAGTTCCAGCAGAAAGATAGATGGTTTTGCAGCTGCTTTGAATGCACATACACATGTCATTGATATGCTAATAGAGCCTAAAGGAGAAGGGAATGTAGAGTTTGTTTCTGTAAATGATCTATTAAGTTAATTTGAAAGGTGGTGAGAGTTTGAAATGGGTAGGTAAATTTAAAGGAGCGGTAAAAGGAGCAGCAGCAGGTTGGAAAGGGGCAATTTATGACTTTTCTTCCTGGGTTGGGCGTAAGTTTTGGGGGATAGACAATAGTAAATTAGTTACTAATGAGACGATATTCAGTGTGATAACAAGGTTGTCTAATACATTATCATCTCTACCATTAAAAATGTACCAAAACTATGACGTAGTACACAATCAAGCATCCGATGTTCTTACAAATGCTCCTAATGATAATATGCACAGTTTTGATTTTATCAACAAAATGGAAGTGTCCAGAAACGAATATGGTAATGCATATGCAGTCATTATTCGTGATATAAGAATGCAACCAGAAGCATTAATTCCGATTGATCCATCCTATGTTACTCCATTTATTAATACGGATGATGAAGCGTTGTGGTATGAAGTAATAGGAGTAGGAGGAACGTATTATTTTCATAATATGAATATGTTACATGTTAAGCATATTACTGGTTCCTCAAGATGGAAAGGTGTCAGTCCTATAGATGTATTAAAGAATACGTTACTATATGACAAAGCTGTCCAAGAATTTAGCTTGTCAGAGATGCAGAAAAATGAAAGTTTTGTTCTGAAATATGATGCGAATGTTGATAAAGATAAAAGAAAACAAGTTACTGAAAACTTTAGAAACTTTTATCGCGAAAATGGAGGTGTGCTCTTTCAAGAGCCAGGTGTAGAAATTGATCCGATTGAAAAGAAATATTTTGCTTCTGATACTTTAAAATCAGAGCGTATTACCAGGTCGAGGGTGGCAAACGTATTTAACGTGCCAGTCTCTTTTTTAAATGACTCTGAAGGGCAGAGTTACTCATCTAACGAACAAATGATGATTCAATATGTTCAGATGGCCCTAACACCTATCGTGAGACAATACGAACATGAGTTTAATTTGAAACTACTTACAAAAGAAGATAGAAAGAAAGGTTACTATTTTAAATTCAATCTTGGTGGGTTACTTAGAGGTGACACAGCTGCAAGGACGCAATTCTATCAAGCTGGTATCCGTGGTGGTTGGTTTAAACAAGATGAGGTTAGAAGATTTGAAGATCTTCCTCCTGAAGGAGGCAATGCTTCAAAACTGTGGGTGTCTGGTGACCTTTATCCGATTGATATGGATCCTACACAAAGGAAATCAACTTCGAAAAGTGGTGATAGTAATGAATGAAACAGCGTATTTTGACTTGAATAGAGTTAAAAGGGTTATAGAAGATTACCCTAAATCAAACATATTCATCATTGCAGGAAATTTAAAAGCAGCAAAATTTTACGAGGAAAGAATACGAGAGCATGCGGAAGTATCGAAAGATAGAAGTATTAAGTCTATATCTAATAATATGTACTCCATGGATGGTCTGAATTTTATCGATTCAATTATTTTCTTGTGTGGTTACTGGTGGCAAAACAAAAACGCTATAACATTTATACAGCATTTTAGCGGATTGCCAAAATTTGAATTTCCCATAACGCATATACCACCTTTAGCTTTTTTGAAAGGTGGTGATAAAGAGTGAACATGGACCGAAAGAAAGCAAATAAACAAGATAAGAAATTTTGGGAAATGAAGATGTCTGCTGACAATAATAAATCAGCGGATATTTTTATTTATGGCGAAATCACCAAGTATGCTTGGGATGAACTAGGAGAACATTCTGCTACTACATTCAAACAAGAACTTGATGATCTAGGAGATGTAGAAACAATTAACTTATATGTAAATTCGCCCGGGGGTTCTGTTTTTGAAGGTGTAACTATTCATAATATGCTTAAACGTCATGATGCCAAAGTCATAGCCCATGTGGATGCTTTAGCAGCATCTATTGCTAGTGTGATTATCATGGCAGCTGATGAAATTAGAATGCCTTCTAACAGTATGTTAATGATCCACAATCCGTGGACATTTGCAATTGGGAACTCTGCGGAATTAAGAAAACAGGCAGACGACCTTGACCGTATTGGAAAATCAAGTATGCAGTCTTACTTAGACAAAGCTGGAGAAAAGCTATCTGAAGAAAAGCTACAGGAATTGTTAGATGCTGAATCATGGCTTTCAGCTGAAAAAGCTTTTGAGTATGGCCTTTGTGATGTAGTAGAAGAAGCAAATGATATGGCCGCATCTATTAGTAAAGAGTTTCTGCAAAGGTATAAAAACGTACCAAAACAGTTGCAATTAGTAGTGGATGACTCTAAAAATAAAATTTCTCAAAAGGAAATGAAATTAAGGCAGAAAATTGCTGATGAAGCTAAAGCGCAATCTGAAATAACAAAATCAATTTTAGGAGGAATTTATTCATGAACAAAAAATATTTGAAAATGAACCTACAAACTTTTAGTGACAAGACGCTTTATGAAATGAAACAAAATATGGCTACGATTGGCCAACAATTACAAAAGGTTGAAAGTGAACTAGCGCAAAAAGCGGTGGATCCATCTGCATCAATGGAAGATATTCAGAAAATGCAAAAGTCAAAAGAAGATTTGAAAGCTCGTTTTGATGTGATTAAAGAGCAACATGATCAACTGGAAGCTGAACAAAAGGCAAAGTTCGCTGCTAAAGACAGCATTAAAAACATTAACAATCCAGCTGAACAAAAAACAAAAGCAAAAGCAAGCCTCATTCGTGCAACAATGAGAAGCGAGCCTCTCTCAGAAGATGTATATCAAGTATTAGGTGATGATACTACGACAAAAGGGGATAAATTCTTACCTAAAACAGTATCTAACGATATTATCGCTGAACCGTATACTAAAAATCAGTTGAGAGATATTTCAACATTTACGCAGATCACCAATTTAGAAATCCCTAAGATTAATTTTACTCTCGATGATGATGATTTTATTGCAGACAAAGAAACTGCAAAAGAATTAGAAGCAACTGGTGACGTTGTTGCGTTTACTCGTAATAAATTTAAAGTATTTTCCGGTATATCTGAAACTGTTTTGCTAGGAACGGATGCAAATGTAGTTAATCACGTTGAACGATCTCTACAATCTGGTGTAGCAGCAAAAGAGAAGAAAGTGGCATTTGCAACTTCACCTAAATCTGGAGAAGAGCATATGTCTTTCTATTCTACTCAAAATGGAATTAAGAAAGTCAATGGTGCAAACCTGTATAAAGCTATTAAATCAGCCATTGCTGATTTGCATGAAGATTATCGGGAAAATGCTACTATCGTTATGCGTTATCAGGATTATTCCGATATCATCGAAACACTTGCAAACGGTAATGCAACACTTTATTCAGCTCAGCCAGAACAAATTCTTGGAAAGCCTGTTGTATTCGTAGATGCAGCAACCGATCCTATCGTGGGTGACTACAGTTACTCTCACTACAATTATGATATTGCAACTACTCAATTTGAACGTGATAAAGATGTAAAAACAGGTATTGAACAGTTTGTTGTTACTGCATGGTTTGATCACCGTATCAAACTAGCTTCTGCATTCCGTATCGCAAAAGTAACAGAAACTCCCTAAACAGCCCGTAAATCTAACGGCTAGTTCAAAAACTGATACAAGCATTACCCTATCTTGGAGCTAGCCGTAGATAGGGCTTTATTATTGAGAGGAGGTATATGATGGCAACAACTTACAAAGTTTACCGTGATGGTAACGAAATTGCTAATGAATTAACTGAAAAGAGTTTTACAGATTCTGAATTAACACCAAATACAACTTATGAGTACCAAGTAAGTGCTGTAAATGCGAATGGTGAAAGCGAATTGTCTGCTCCTATCACTGTAACAACAGATTATAGCGATCCTACGGCTGTAGATGTGTCACCAAAAACTAATAACCTAGTAGTAAGTGGTACTCGAAGTTTAACAGCAACGGTTTCACCAGATACAGCTAATCCATCTGTCAATTGGTCTAGTTCGGATGAAGCTATTGCAACGGTTAGTTCTACAGGGGAAGTAACAGCTGTTAGTACTGGCACTGCTACAATTACAGCAACCTCAACAGATGATAATACCGTTAAAGGTACAGCTACTGTTAACGTAACACAACCAGTTACAGGTGTTAGTGTAGATCCTTCAACAGCTGAACTAGAGGTAGGAGCAACTCAACAACTAACTGAGACTGTCTCACCTTCTAATGCTACAAACAAAGGCGTAACATGGTCGTCTAGCGATGAGGCGATTGCCACTGTAGATAGTACTGGATTAGTTACTGCTGTAGCGGAAGGCAGTGCAACGATTACCGTAACAACAGATGACGGTGGAAAAACAGCGACAAGTGAAATTACGGTTATTGCAGCGAGCGGGGCATAATGAACACGGATTTACTTGAGTTAGCAAAAGAATATTTACGAATCGATGGAGATCAGGACAACAAATTGCTTGATCTCCTTATTAATTCCGCTAAAAATTATATGTCTAATGCTGGTGTTAAAGAAAAGGAAGATGAACTGTACCAGTTAGCAATCATGATGCTGGTTACTCATTGGTATGAGAATAGACAGCAAAATGAATTTGGGAAGATATCTAGTGCCATTGAAATGGGATTGCAAACAATCATCCTTCAGTTGAAAGCAGGTGACTTAGTTGACCAATCCAGCGAGGTATAGGTGTCGTATTACTTTTCAAAGAAAAGAAAACGTACAAGATGAAGAAGGCAATTGGGTTCCAGGATGGGTCGATACGGACATTACTGTTTGGGCTGCTATCAAGGACTTACGCGGTAAAGAAATGATTGAAGCTGGTGCAAACTCCGTAAAAATTACAACGCGTATTTATATTCGCTATCGTGAAGGCTTAAGTGAGGATATGCGAATTAAGTACGGAGCAAGAATATTTGATATCACATTTTTAAATAATCTGGAACAAAGAAATATTGAATATGAGATATTAGCAAATGAGGTGAAGCCAAATGGCTAACTTTGAAGTTTCTGGTCTAGATGATGCTATAGTTTCTTTTGATCAGCTCGGTGAAAATGCTGAGAAAGTAGAAAATAAGGCGTTAAAAGCAGGCGGTGAAGTCATAAAAAAGCACCAGATTAGTAATGTAAATCGGAGTAAAAAATCACATCCTCATATGGAGGATAACATTACTGTTGGTAGACCAAACGAAACAGATGAGGGAAAGTTCATTAATGTAGGACCTAACAACAAAGTTAAGCACCGGGCTATCTGGTTAGAATATGGTACATCTAAAATGCCAGCCTATCCATTTATCGATAAAAGTTGTGAACAGGGAGAAAACGAAGCACTTTCAGCGATGGAAAAGGTGTTTTTAGGAGCAATAGAAGAATGACTGTGGAAGCTTTTGATTCTAAGAAAGAATTACTCACTGCATTTAAATCTAGCCAATTCTTAATCGATGAAGTGGTAGGAGGATTTCATAACCTCATAGCTAAACACCCTAACAATGAACCAATACCATTTCCTAGAATTGTCTATCAAGAAATTAGAAATGATGATGATGATTTTGCTGATAATAAACCTCATTCAGCGAATGTTAGTTTCCAAGTAAGTGTATATTGCGACGCTTTGACAGTATCAAAACAGACACCGATTGCTAAAGAAGTAGATAAAGTAATGAAATCGATTGGATATAGCCGTTATGACTCGCAAGACCTCTATGAAGAGGATACAGACATTCATCATAAACCGATGAGATATAGCAAAAAAGTATTTTAACACCTAAAAAGGTGTTTTTTAATAAGAAAAACTAGGAGGTAGTAACATGGGAAAAGTATTACATGGCTTGGATATGTTTCATTTAGCCTTACTTACGAAAGATGATAAAAGCGGAGCAACATATGAACCTCCTGAAGCAGTGTTAGGTGCTGTTAACGTATCAGTTACACCAAATACAGAATCTAATACATTCTATGCTGATAATGGGGCTTATGAAATTTTTAATAGCTTAGGAGATATTGATGTAAGTATGGAAGCTGCAGATCTCCCTTTAGAACTTCAAAAGAAAATATATGGCCATCAAGAAGAAGGCGGAGTCCAATTCGCTAGTATTGAAGATATAACAGCTGAGCTAGCACTTGCTTTTCGTGCAAAAGTATCAACCGGAGGATATCGTTATTATTGGTTCTTAAAAGGAAAAGCTCAACTATTACCAAATGAATATCAAACTGATGAGGGAAATGTTACGCCACAAACCGCAAAGTTAACACTAAAATTTATGCCATTACAATTTAACAAACGTTGGAAGGCACAAGCTGAAGATACAGCAGATACGAATTTCAAGGATACTTGGTTTAAACAAGTAATATATAACGGTGATGTTCTAACAACTCCCTAATGTACCCCAAAACATAAGAGCAACTAATACTACGTCTACTTCTGTGAATATAGCGTGGGATTAGTTTCTTTTATTTGGGGGTTCAAAATATACGAGAGGGTTAATCCCTCTCCTTTTTATTTTAAATAAATTGGAGGACTAAAATATGGATAATTTATCAATTACATTAAAGCTGGATGGGAAACAGAAAAAGTTTGTTACACCTAACTCTATCCCAGGCGTTTTATTCCGAAAAGCAGCTGAGTGCGCAGAAATGATAGAGCAAGGCGATATTACAAATCAGGATTTGGATGCATTAATCGCTTTTGCATGTGAAGTTTTTGATCATAAATTCACCATTGAGGAATTCGAGGAAGGTCTCGATGCTCGAGTAATTATTAAAACCATTTATGCAGTTGTTAATTATGTAATGGGAAATGTTGCAGCTGCAAGTGAATTACTTGGTGGCGAAGTAAAAGAAGAGGATAAGGGAAAGTCCGATTGAGTGAAGCTGTACAGGATATGTACAATGCGTTAATTGATGTGGGTTTCACTCAGAATCAAATAGACGAAATGGACATTGTCTATCACTTAAAACTTCTCGCTCAACGTAAAAAAGAAAAAGACAAAGATGAAGTTGTATACATCGATCAAGTACTTGGCTAACTAAGTGGTCTGGAAAGGTGGGTGAATAATGGCTAAAGACATAAAAGTAAGATTATATTCCAATTCCAAGCAATTTAATAGTGAAATGTCATCGATATCTAGGCAGATGAAAATCGCTAAATCGGAATTTGAAGCAAGTAAAACGAGTGTTGATAATTGGGGAAATCAATTAAAGCAGTCTGAAGCAAAACTTCAATATTTAAACAAAAACCTTTCTTTGCAGAAACAACGAGTTAATGAGTTGCGGAAGGCTTACAATGACTCAGCTAAAAATAAAAGTAAAGATGCCAAAGAAACGCAAAATTTAGCCGTTCGTTTAAATAATGCGAATGCAGCAATGAATAAAACCAAAAACCAGATTAATCAAACCACTGCCAAAATAAAGCAAATGGAAGCAGCAACAAAACGATCCGGAATGAGCATGAAGCAATTTGGAGATCGAATGAACCGTGCTGGAAATAAAATGCGTGGTATGGGAATGTCTATTGGGATAGTTTCGGGATCTGCTTTTTTTGGTTTAACTAGATCGCTCAAAGGTGCTTATGATGCAACCGCAGAATTTGAACAAGGTTTATCTGGTGTACAGGCAGTAAGTGGTGCTACAGCTGAAGATATGAAGCTACTAGATAAGCAAGCAAGAGACCTCGGGAAATCTACTAGATATAGTGCTACCCAAGCTACTGAAGGGATGCAAAAACTAGCTCTAGCTGGATGGAATACACAAGAAATTATGGCAGGTATGCCAGGTATGTTGGACCTTGCTGCATCTGGTAATCTCGATCTTGCGCGTGCTGCAGACATAACCAGTGACACGATGCAGGCATTTGGATTAGAAGCTAAAAACGCAGGACATGCTGCGGATGTATTTGCTCATGCACAGGCTAATGCCAATACAAATGTGGAGCAAATGGGCGAATATATGGAATATGTGGCTCCTGTAGCGAACAGTTTAGGGTGGAATTTGGAAGAATCCGCAGCTGCAGCGATGAAATTAGCCGATGCTGGATTAAAGGGTGGAAAGGCTGGACAAGCGTTTTCTACTTCACTTGCAAGATTAGCCAAACCTACTTCTGCCATGAAAAAAGAAATGAAAAAGCTAAACATGGAATTTTTTGATGCAGAAGGTAGCATGAAACCTTTACCTGATGTTATGAAAGAGATTGAAAAAGGTACAAAGGGTATGACAAAAGAGCAAAAATCCGCCACTTTAACCACTTTATTTGGTGCACAAGCTTATAAAAACTGGTCTATTTTATTAGATGCAGGTTCAGAAAGCTTGGAAACAACAACAAAAGAGCTGAAAAATGCTGACGGTGCTGCGGCTGAAATGGCTAAAACAATGCAAGATAATGCTAGAGGGAAAGTTATTGAATTTCAATCCGCTGTTGAAGGCCTACAAATTAGTTTAACTCGTCATTTAATGCCAGCATTTACTGATATTGTGGAAAAAGGTACAGACTTAATACGTGGTTTTACTGATATGGATGAAAGCACTCAAAAGACGATAGCTGCCACAGCTGCATTATCTGTAGCAGTTTTAGGTGTAACTACTGTTGTAGCTGGACTTACTGCAGCAGTTGGAGCTTTTCTATCCTTTGCTGGACCTGTTGGACTTGCGATAACTGCTGGTACTGCTCTTTTAGGTGGATTAGGAGTTGCCTTGTTTGCAGCTAAAGAACATACAAAAAATCTTAAAGAAGAGCAGGAAAAGGCACAAACGGAAGCTTTGAGGTATGGTGATAACTTAAGCGAAGGCACATTAAAAGGTGTTAAAGGTTATACAGATCTTTACGAAGGCGCAAAAATAAAAATGCTTGAGTTACGAAACATGTCAGGAGAAGAAGCGGAAAAAACATCCGCAGAAGTAGTTAAGGCTTTTTCTGAAATGGCTGATCAAGTAATCACTGAATTAGAGACACAAAAAAGTAAGTTATCAAATGCAATTAATGAAGTGTACGCTATCGCTGGTGATGCTGGTAAGGATTCTGCAAAAGAATTAACAAATGAAGTTCTTAAAAAATTTGATAAAGATATTGCTGAATATAAAAATGCATTAGATACCGTTAAAGAAGCGCATGACAAATATAATAAAGATATATCCAAAATGCCTGCGGAGTTTGCAGATAAGTATTTAGCTGCAATTGATGTATTAGAAGGCGGCGCAGCTGAATTTGCTAAAAGCCAAGATGAGTTGTTAGCAATACAAAAAAATATATCGGAAAAGCAAGGGAAAATACTTGATGATGATGCTCAGAAGTACATCCAAAAAACAAATGAATCATACAAGAAATCTGTAAAATCGGCTAATAAATGGTATTCAGAAAAACAAAAGATTTTCGAACAAGCCTTAACGCAGGGGAAAATCACTCAAGAAGATTATGATCATCTAATGCTTGGTGTTGAATCAAGAACAAATGAAATGATGGCTATAGCAGCAAAAGAATACGAAAACTCCAAACAAGCAATAGCAAAACATTTAGATGAACGCGGAAAATTAATTGATATAGCAACTGGTAAAGAGTTTAAACGTAAAAAAGAATACATCGCTACAGCAACAGGCTATATGCATGAGATGGATGAGAATCAAAATGATTACCTTGAACGATGGAAAGACCATACAGCAGAAGTACTAAAAACAACTGGTGATTTTTCCGAAAAAGCACAAGAAGAGTATGCAAAAGATTTACAGGCATTTCTTGAGTCAAGTGGAAAAACAAAAGAAGAAGCAGCAAAACAAGCTAGAGAAACAGTAAACGACGTTCTCACAGAGTTAAATAAGGACAACGACAAAGCCAAGAACGCAGGTAAAAATAAAGGCTTGTTCCATAATGAAGGATTAGGAAGCACAAAGAGCTTAAATGAAATAACTGCTAAAGATATTACAACTTCCTTGATAAATCAAATAAAGCAAGGTAATCCAGAATCAAAACAAGCTGGTAAAAACAAAGGAACTTCCCATAAAGAAGGATTAGAAAGTACGAAGAAAGGGAACCGATCTGCTGGTTTTTCTTTGAGTTCTATTGTTTCCTCTGTACTAGGTAAAACAGATGATGGTGGTGGAGGCAGTAGAGCTGGATCACTTTTTAGACAAGGATTGCTTAATTGGAAAAATAATACCTTTAATGCTGGTAATAAGGTTGCCGGTAGAGGTCTTGCGGGTCTGAAAAGTGTAAGCACAAGTGGTGCGGGTAGCGATTTTGTTAGTGGATTTAGAGGTTCTATTAATAACGGCGGTGACTCTGTTTGGTCTGCGGCTTGGTCTTTAGGTAAATCTGCACTTGGAGCATTGAAAAGGTCAATTAATTCACGTTCACCTTCTAAGGAAACAGCTAAAGAAGGTATTAACTTCATTGATGGTTTTGCTTTATCCATGGATAGAAATAAGAAAAAAGCTGTTAAGAGCGCAAAAGCGGTGGGGAAAGAATCACTAACCGCATTCAAAAAGAGCATGGATAAAAGTAATTTAGATGATACTGCACTGCTGATTGATGCCGCAGCAGGAGAAATTCGTGCACGCAGGGATGAATTAGTGGTTAGGCATGAAGTAGTTAACACTGGTTTTAAAGAAATTGACAATTTAAAAGATGAAGTAAAGGTACTATCGGAGTATCTTAGACAATTGTTACAAGTGCAATCTAGACAACTAGCAGTAACTAGCCAACAACCGGTTATTTTAAATATAAATGATCGAGAGATTGCTAGAGCTGTTCGTGATCCAATAAATGAGATGAATGAACGACAACAACGAATAAATCGTGATTTTGAGGGGAGGTAATATAGTTGCCAAGTATGAGTTTTAGGGGGATAACCAAAGACTATGTAAAGGTGCTTAGAGGCAGAAAACGTCCCCCATGGGCTCCTATAGAAAGGAGTATTTTAGAGATACCTGGTTTAGCTGGGGGGTATCTATCTAATTCTAAAGTAAAACCTAGGGTTATATCTGTACCTGTACTTTTAAAAAAGAAAAACTTCCCTGATCTACAAAAGCTAAAAGAAGATCTGGCAGATTGGTTAATAACCGACAAAGAAGAGCCCTTAATATTTGATGATGAAGAAGATAGAACCTATTACGCTGTAGTGAATGATGAGTTAGACCTTGATGAAATGGTACGTTACGGTCATGGAACCATAGAATTTATTTGCCCAGACCCTTATAAATACGGCGAGGAACAATCACTCGAATTCACTTCTGATGTATTTACTATAGAAAACGAAGGAACCATCGAAGCTCAACCAATATTTGAATTAGACGTTTTGGCTCCTGTAACTTTTGCAATGGTTCAAAATGATAATGAGGATTATCAAATGATAGGCATTCCTGTAGAAGTTGATACTGAAGTTGTAGATAAAACAACTCAAATAATTTATGAATATGGTCAAACTCTCAATGAGTGGTACACGCCATCAGGGAATTGGTCAGGGAATTTCGCTTCAACTGGAACGGCTATTGTTGTAGATAATTGGGGGGCTGGTGAAGAATGGCATGGTCCAGCTTTAATGAAAGAAATAGATCCGTTAGATGACTACGAGATTGAATTATATGTATATACAAGAACAGAGAGAGAGGATCAAACTTTTAGAGTCAGCACCAACTATTACGATGAAAATATGAATCAACTAGGTATGCTAAGGTTGTGGGATAAAACAACGAATCAAGTTAGAAAAGTTGTTGAAGCAAGAGTTGGACCTTATGTTGGAGATGATATCAATTATTTAATATCTCATCGAAACTATAATATACAAGGACAACGAGTGTGGGGCGGTATTGTAAGATTACGTAAAGAAGGAAATAAACTCACTTTTTATGCAGCTAGAGTTACGCAAGGCGGTAGACATGTGTCATCTGTTAAACAAGTGTATATGGATGTAAACAAGGAATATGCAGGTAGGTTGAAGTATATACGCTTCGATATAGCAAATTATGGTGATACAAGAACTCCAAATGAGGTTAGAATCGAACATTTGAAAGTAAGAAAAATATCAAAAATAAAGGTTGATCAAACACCTTATATCGCCTATCCGGGTGATACTATAACCTTTGATCACTATAATAAGGAATTACTTATAAACGGTGAAGATGTAAAGGAGCTCAAAGACTTTGGAGGTTCTTTTTTTGATTTAGACAAAGGACCTAATCAATTGGTTGTACAGCCGTCTGATAGTTTTAATACACGTATAAAATATCGTGATAGATTTAGGTAAGAGGTGATGAAGTGATACATGTTATTGATTCGCAATCAGATGAGATAGTTGCAATCATCCCAACGGATGAGTTTTGGGATGACGATTATACACGATCATTAGAAACAATGGTAGAAACATTTGAATATACGACATTCGCCAACAAACCGTACTCGGAATACTTGACTGGAAGAAATAAAATAATTATTACGGATGAAGATAGTGGATTTCGTGAGATGATCATTTGGCAGGCTGAGAAACTACATGCAGAAAGTAAAGAAATGCTTGTGTTCACAAAGGCCAGTTATAATACGCTTAATACAGCGCAGGTAATCAAGCCAAAAACATTAGAAAGCCAAAAAGCAAGTGCGGCTGCAGGAATTGCATTAAACAATACAGAGTGGCGTGTCGGCGTTGTAGAAAGCGAAGCTACAAGAACAATTCATATAGAAAAGCATACAAATCCTTATGCGCTATTGAAACGGATTGCAACTGAATATAGTCTTGAATTGAATTTTCGCATAGAAATAAGTGGAAATAAAATAACAGGTAGATATGTTGATTTAGTTGAACAAATTGGACAGTGGAGAGGAAGAGAGATTGAGTTCGGAAAGGACTTACTAAGTATAAGGCGAAGGGAAGCTACGGACAACATTTACACTGCTCTAGTTGGGCTTGGACCTGAAAAAGAAGATGGTACTCGATTAGAAGTTTTTGTTGAAGATAAGGAAGCCTTACAACGATGGGGAAGACCTGACCCAGTAACAGGAAATTTACAACATATAATTGGCACATATGAACCGCAGTCGACAGATCAAAATATGAATCAAAGTAGATTACACGAATTGACGGAAAATGAGTTGGAAAAGCGTGTTAAAGAGGTTATTGAATATGAAGTAGGATTAGCTGACTTAGAGCACGTACCAGGTATGGAAAACGAAAAAATACGTTTTGGAGATACCTTAAAGATTAAAGATACAAAATTTAATCCTCCTCTCTATGTCGAAGCGAGAGTTTTTGAAGTATCTGGAAGTATAAAAAGACGTGGAAAAAAGAAAGTTAAATTAGGCGATTTTATTGAATATACCGAAGAAGAGGTACTCGATATATGGCGTTCCTTACAAGATGAAATTAACCGAAAAATTGGTTTAGAAACGATGATGAAATACGCAGAACCAAAGAAAGTAATGTCAGATACACCACCTGAACAAAACGAAAACGTCATTTGGGTAGACACATCTCTAGAACCATATGTACCCAAAGTACACAATTTCGGCGAATGGCAAAAGATGACACCTACAGAATCATATGAAGTGGGAGCATATAACAAAAGTGAAGTAGATGATATATCTAAAGATGCCTCAAGGCTAACAGAGGGAATCATTGATGTTGACTCTGTACCATTACGGACATCTGTGACTGGTGCAAGAATAGCGTGGGATGGTGTAAATGGATTAATCCAGTATGACATGGAAGGAAATGTTGTTGGTAGGATGAGTTTGGATGGAACCTCCTATTTTAAAAATGGCTATTTTGAGGGGGAAATACAGGCACAAACAGGTCATTTTAGTGGTGATGTTAGTGGTGCAAGTGGAACGTTCGGAAATGTAACGGTCAAAAATGGAGATTTCACACTAGAAGATGATGTAACAAGTACGCCATACAGTGCTACACCAAAGCGAAACCTCATTAAAGATCATTCATTTGAATTAATCAGACAAGACCCTGATTCATTAAATTCTGACAGCCTAAAATATAACTGGTTAGAAATATTACCAAACAAATTTCCTTTAGAAGATTCACATTGGGAAAGAAGGGGATCGCCAAAAGTAGCTATTCAATTTGCGCCGGATTCCAAAGAAGCACTAGCGATGTTTGGAGAAAAAGCGATAATCGTTCGTAATGCTAACTATGTTAGGCAGTACGTATACGAGGGAGTTGGCGCGGGGTCTATTTATACAGTTAGCGCATTTTTTAAACGCCAATGGCAAGTTGTTGGTGGAGGAATTCCAAGAATAGAAATTTGGCATGTCAATGCAGCAGGAAACCGAGTATCTAAGATAGTTAATTCAACTTTTGATTCAGTAAATAATGATTATTCTATTTCTCGTCATGCGACTACATTCTCTGTACCATCATCTTTTGTGTCTGGTGATTCATTAGAGGTGATTATTAGTGGCGGTAATGACAAATGGGTTCAATGCGATGGTGTTCAAATGGTGGAAGGATCTATTTCATCAGTTTATCAACCAGAGGACAGTATTTGGGAAATTGCTAAAGGTAATTATCGGCCAGTGCAAAAAATGGATTATCTGTGGAATGGTTACGTTTATCCATTAGATAATCAAACTATCTATCCTCAAAAAACATTGGATCAATGTGTAAATGGTTGGGTATTAGAGTGGTCAAGGTACTATCCAGGGGAAGGCTTAAGGGATATACAATTTCATCACACATATATCCCTAAACAGATGGGTTTATTACATGCTGGTGAATCTTATTCTATTTTGGTTCCGCAATCAGCAGCAACAACCATACACAAGTATCTGTATATTTACAATAACCGAATTAAAGGACATGCTGATAATGACGCAGGTAGTTCAGAACGAGCTGCATTAAGGGCGGTGTACGAATGGTAAAGATACATTTTAATATTGATGAGAATAATCGAATAAGGGATGGATGGTCGTCCACATCAACCAGAAATCAAAATGAGATTGTCTTACATGTGGCAGAAGACCACGAAGTATTGACTAATGCAGAAGTATTTAAATATGAAAATGGAGAGCTAGTAAAAGATGTGGAGTACCAACAACAATTACTTAAACAACAACAGGAAATAGATAATAAACCTTCTCCTGATAAAGTTAATGCAATAGCTACACTAGAATTAGCTGAGACTGTAGCAGAAATGAAAGGGGGGAATTAAATGTTGGCTATATTGTTTACTACTCAAATTATTGAAGGTAACTGGACATATGCACGAGTGCCAAGTCTTTGGAAAGAAGATGTAAGAGTTTTGTTAATCGCAGAAGGTAGAGAGGATTTAATAAACGCTTAGTAGGCGTTATTTTTTATGCAGGAAAAATGTTCTTCTTTGTCGAAATTAGTAGATGAGGGAGGAGGTAAAAAGTGGGTTCTTTAAAAAATGATACTAATGCGATTTCTGAACTTAGAAATACTTCTATGGAAAATGTTGGCGAAGGATTTTTTTCAATGTTAGATACTGCTTTAGATTTATTGCCTTACATTGGTCAATTGAATCAAACTAGAAAAATTAACAGAGCTACAATTCATATTGAGCAGTACTCCAAAGAACTACAAAAAATTCAGCAATTAATGGGGATTACAAGATTATCTAGCGAATACTATAAAGAAAAAATTGGTCCTATTTTCATTGAAGATTTTATAAACGAACATGAAAATGCGAAAATAGTATATCTATTAAATGGTTATCAGAATGTTTTTATTGAAGAGCTACAACATGAAAGTCTTGTGTATTTATACTTCGATATACTTAGAGGACTTAGATATGGAGACATTAGAAGGTTGTTTTTTCATGCAGATCTAGACGATATCTATCCTCCAACTGGTGAATTAGACGATATACAACGGATGGCTTTTACACAAGGATTAGATTTAAAACTTGAGAATTTAGGTTTGATAAATGTACCTATAACTATGGGTAATGATGGGACTAAGAGTAGGAATCCAGAAACAAAACAGTTACTTACTGAAGTAGGAGATAATTTTATAAAATTTATAAATAAAACAAATTGAGTGGTAAAGCATCTTTTAGAGGTGCTTTTTTTATGTCTTAAAACAGGGGGTTGAGTATGAGTGAACAATGGTATACAAACAAAGACTTATTCGAACTAATTAATGGTCTACGCTCTGAAATGCAAGAAACTAGAAATGTAATCAAAAAGTACAATGGCTTGCGTGAAGAATTAGGTGTTGTGAAAGAAAAGGTAGAGCGTATTGAGGCTAAAACAGAAGGAAGAAAGTCAGTTGCAGAAGCTATCCGCCTATGGGGCGGGTGGCTTTTTGCGTTAGTAACACTAGTTGTTTTATTGATTACCAAAATTTAAGGAGGAATTAACATGAAACAAGCAATTGTAAGACTTGTCGTATTAGGGATTTTACTAGCAAATCAGGCATTAATGCTATATGGGTGGAACCCACTGCCATTTAGCGAAGAACAAATATATGAAGGAGTATCCACAGTAGCTACAATTGGCATAGCTGTATGGGCATGGTTTAAAGACAATCCAGTTACCAAAAAAGGTAAGAATAATGATAAATTCTTACGTGATAGGGGGATGAAGTAAGATGGCGGTGTCTTTAAATACATTATTAGAACGTTCTATTCGTAATATGGGTAGTGGTATGAACCAAGTTGTTAAGGAAACAGCACTAGAAGTGATTAAACGGGCGTATAAAGAAGGGATATACGTCCAATTATCTGATGGGTACCGTTCACACGAAGAACAACAAAAACTATATAATCAAGGGCGCACAACTAGCGGTAATATCGTAACAAATGCTAAACCTGGGCAATCATTGCATAATTATGGACTAGCTGTAGATTATTTCATTGTTAGCGATGATGGTCAAAAGGCTATATGGACAGTTAATGAAAAGTGGAAAAGAGTTGCAACAATCGGTAAATCATTAGGATTTGAATGGGGTGGGGATTGGTCTAGCTTTAAGGATTATCCTCATTTACAAATGACTGGTGGTCTTACTTTATCACAACTACAAGCTGGTAAACGTCCTAAACTTACAAGTAAAGTAGACGATACCATTACGGCACCAGATCAAAAAGTAGAGTCCGAAACAGTAACAAACTGGACCAAGGTTACTGGTGATTGGAAAGGACAGACGCTTAGAAATGGTCAATATGGGAAGCCTGTTAAACAATTACAAACGATGCTATCTAAAAACGCTCCTCCATTCTATCCAAACAAAGGAGCTAAAAACAACGGTATTGATGAATATTATGGAGACGACACAGAAGATGCAGTAGAACGTTATCAATCTTACTATGGGTTGAAACGAGATGGATTGGCTGGTAAAGAGGTTTATGGATCCTTAAAAGATAATAAATCAAATAGTAAGTCTAAACCTAGCCAAGCCAAGGGTACCGTTCATTTACCTGCATCTGCAAAGACCTGGAGGACATACAAGCTTAATGTTAAACCGGTAAAGAAAAATAGTGATTGGAGTCTTACCCCTGCTCGGTATGGTGGATTAACTTATAAAATATTAGATAAGCCATATCCAGATGTAGTAACAATTAAAACAGGCAGAGGTAAGCGTAATATTTATGTTGGTTCTGGTACTAGTGCTGTGATTAAGTAAACATCATGCCCTGCCTTTTGGTGGGGCTATTTTTTATTTAGTATAATATTACGTAACAGCTAGCAAAAAATATGTGAAATTGGAGTAAAAAAAATAAACACCTCTATATCCTCTTAGCATAGGTTAATCATGTTATTTCTTCCTTTTGGTTGTTATACAAATATTAACAGGCTCTGATAAATCATTTCTAAAAAGGTACAACCACCAAACCCACTTATTTCCATATAATTAAAGATGTAGCTTCAAAATAGGGTGAAAAATGTTATATTTATATTAACGAAGATTTTACAAGTTTCAGGAGGGGCTTCAATGATTGAAGAGATAGAAGAGAAGGTCAATATACTCAAGATACCAGATAATACTGGTTATTGGCTTCTACGCGCTGATGGTGGGAAATATTATGATGATTTTTTTCTGAATAATTTTGTAGCGATTTCAGATAATAAAATCACACTAGAAATGTTACAAGAATGTCAGGATAATAGTATTGCTGGGATAACTATTGACCATTATAAAGAGCTATACAGGGGAAAATATTCAAAATGGTCTAACCAGCAAATTGCTCACGCAGCTAGCAGGACAGAAAAATTTTGTGATGAAATGAAGATAGGCGATCTTTTATTAGTACCTGCCAAGAGATCAACCCATTTTTTAATAGGGATTATTGTTAGTGAAGTTTATGAAATATCTGAGGAGGAAGTGACCTCTGGGGAAAAAGTTCATTATGCAATAAACCCCTATTTGAAAAGAAGAAATGTACACTGGTTAAAAGAGGTTTCACGTGCTGAGGTTTCCGAAAAACTTTATTGGATCTTGTCTGCTCATCAAACTATTTTTGATTTGCAAAGAGAAAAGAATTACGTGAACCAACTATTATCTCCGATATTTTTTCAAAATGGAGTGTGTCATGGAACGTTAAAAATCTCAAAAAAAGAAGGAATAAATCAGGACGAGTGGTATGCTTTGTACTCAGCGATTAAAAAATATACTGATCAAAATTCAGAAGAAGTTATTATAAAATCCAATGTACAAAGCCCTGGACTTTTAGAATTTGTGTCTAACAATACCGGAACAGTGATAGCAATAACGGTGATTTTGAGCGGAACTCTTATAGGGGATGTCAATTTTATTGGGTTTAAATTTAAGGGGATTATACCTTACATTCAATCACATAAAAAACAAAATCAAGAGATGAAGAAAACGGATAAAGAAATAGAGTTAATGGAGGAAGATAAAAGAACCAAACAATTAGAAAATGATAGAACTGAATTCGAGTTAAGTAAAGAAAAAGAAATTTGGCAAATAAAAAAAGAGACCGAAGCTGAACAGTTGCGCCAACAACTTCAAATCTCTAATTTCGATGCTGGAAGAATAATCGAAGATCGAACGCAAACGGATAATTCGGAGAATCCGAATGTGGACGAACTCTAAAAATAACAAGAAATAACAATATCATAAATAAGTAAATTGTTAGATCGACAGGTAGGAAAAAGGAGAGAAATTTAACAAAAAGAAAAATTATGGAAAGCGTAAAAGAATAACCATAAACAATCTGAATGTATTTAATCATTTTCCTCCCATCCCTTCTTGATCTAATTATATAATCTCATTAATAAGCTTATTTTTCAAGAAGGTAAAATGTTACATTTTATTTATTTTATATCCCCTTTCATTATGTGAAGGGGTTCTTTTTTTACCTTGAAACAGAACAAAAGTTCTTATATAATAAGAACAAACGTTCTAAAAGTGGTCTTATTATGAAAGGGTTACTTAATCGTTCTGCAGAAAATAAACAAAAAATTATTACCTTTTATATAGATAGCAATAACAACGTTACGGAGCGTTATATACGTGTGCTTGAAGTGAATGAGAATAGTATTCTGGCTTATTGTTACTACCGTAAAAAAGTGAGAACATTTAAGTTAGATAATATCCTTTCGGCAGGATCAGTATGGAAGAGAGCTATGTAAAAATCCCCTTAAAAATTTAAGGGGGAGGTACGGTACTTGTTTAACATCGCAAAAATAAAAGTGGACAATTTCTAATTATTTTTTAGTATTTCTTTTAATTTATCTGATTGATTATTTTCCAATTTATAAAAATTTTCCTCTTTATAATCTACCATACCTGTATGGATTAAGGTGTTATTATCATTATACCAAATTGATATATTTAATTCGTTGTAGTTCTCATCGCTATTTTGAATCAATAATACTGTATCAGGATAATCTTCTGGTATATCCTTAATATTTGTTTTTTCCATTTGATCAAGTATTTTTTTTACTTTTTCAATTTCTTCTTTGTTTGTTATTTCATTATTAAATTTAACTGTACTCTCATCTATTTGTTCACCTGTCTTTAATATGGTTTCACTGGAACAACCTGTTATAATCAACAATGACATTATACTAAAAAGAATACCTTTCATTTATCCATCCCCCTTCTATTTTAAGAATTAAAATCATTATATGAAATATTTGACAATTATTCAAGTTTATTATAAAGTTATTACAAATATTTAAAAAAAGGAGGAATTTTAATGAAGTTTTTGAAAATTTTATCTTTTACGAGTTTCGTTTTGGCCACTCTCTTCATCTTTGCAACCCCATCTTTTGCTTCAACTTCAAGTAATTCTTCAGCGTCAGACATAGCTAACTCCTTAGAAAAAACAGCTAATAGTTTGAAAGATTTTCAACTAGAAAGGGAACTAGTAGAAACTAATGTGGTGGATGGTAATGTGATTTCTACATATGAGGAACTTCCAGACAAATTCACTGTACCAAGTTCAAACGTTAGTTCTAAGCAATCAGATATTGGGACCAATTGTGCATCATGTAATCGTAGGGAATATACTAAGATTTCTTCACGCGTTGTTAACTCTAATTATAATTTTGGCTGGCATCCTGACTTTTCAGGTTATAATAGAGCATCTGGATATTGGTTTAGTACTTCTAAAACATCGTTTGGTGTATCAGTAAGTTATGGTTATGTATCTGTAGCTATTAATCAAGCTGGAGGTTCAGGTTACTTTGTCAATGCAGACTATAGCCGTTGGAGCAGACCGGCAGTATATGGAGTTTATAAAGTTACTAGATATAAAGTAAGAGAGTACAATGGCGGTGGGACTTTAATCAGGACTTACTATGAAAATGTTCCTTCAGCTAATAGCACCTATGTGAAAATTAAATATAGATAAAATAATAAGCCCTCCTTAGCGGGGGCTTTCATTCTCCAATCTTCTCAACTGATCTATAAATCCGTCTTTCACCTTAAATTCTGTACTGTAAATATACCTACCCATAATATTTTTAGTCATTTCCCTTAATTCATCTGGTGTATATTCAATAATTCCAGATTGACCACGACTGAGCCACTTATAACTTGTTTTACCAATTCTTTTTACATCGACATGATACTTCGTGTACATTTTCTTTTTAGTTTCTATAAACTCATTCTTTAATTGTTCTATATTCGCATCAATCATACTGATGTAGATATTCGCCATATAAAAATCCTCAACAAGTTTCTTGTCTTGTTCATAAACTTTGATGGCCATAGGAAGGGTAATAAAATCTTGTATTAGCTGTTTTAATTCAGTATTCATCTAATCAATCCTTAAAAGTAAAATGAATTAATAAGTGCAATTAGCAACTTTAGGGTAATTATCAGGTTTCTCAGTTACTATTATTGTTCCATTAGAGTAAGACTTCATGAGAACATCAATTAATTTCATGTTCATTATTTTAGTTACGCCATGAATCCAGCCACCTGTTTCAACTTTTCCACTTCTAGACAAGATGGTTAAAGATTTATGATTTTCGCTGTAGCAATAGATGAATTTTGTATAGTCCATTATGTAGATTTTTACTTTAGTTTCGTTGGGTAATTCCCGTTTAATAATATCTATTTCTTGTTTACATTCAGCGGTTATGTCTATCATGTTCAATCCATCCTCCTTAATTAAAGAACGTTTGTTCTTATTTTAGATTATAAAGAATCATTTTGCAACTAGGTAGTTAATATGTACTTATTTTATGGTAATATGTAGAAAAAAGGGGAATAGGGGGATTTTTGTGAAGAAGTTATTGGTATTTGTGATTTTAGCTTTTACTTTAATGGGATGCAGCGAAGAAAGTAAAGCTAAGAATACAGCAGAAGAATACATGGATTCAGTAAAAAATGGTGATGAATTTGAGGAGATAATTGCTGAAGAAGAGTTTATTGATGTATTCGATTATGAGTATTTAAAAACAATTGACGAATACGAAGAGAAAGAAATAAAGACATTAAAATTTAGTATCTGGGAAAGTGTATATGGTGAGGAATCAGATCCGCTTTATCCAACATTTGAGGAATATAAAAAGAGTTATATAGAACCAATGGAAGCCGCTGGAAAAGATTATGAAATAATTAAAGATAATGGAGAAGTATTGGAATATTGGGATGGAGAAACTTATAAAAAAGTATATGAACTTTTATATAATGTTGAAATAGCAAATGAACTTGGTGAAAAAATATATAAGAAAGCTGAAATAACTGTCGAAGAAAGCGTTGTTGAGGATGGAGACGATCTGAAAGAAGGATTTATTATTTCAGATATCAATTTAAGAGATTAAAGAAGGGCGTAAAACCCTTCTTTTATTGTGGTAAATGTGACTCAAAGTGATATAATAACACATGTCGATCAAGTTTAAATATCTCTAGCTTCTCTTGGGTAATATACGTGTAATAGACAAAAAACCCATGAAACTATTGATATAACAGATATTACGTTAACTTCTTGTTAACGCTATTATAATGGTTGAAAATATATAGGTAATGGTGATAAAATGTCAAATTCCAAAGAACGTTTACAAAAAGTAATTGCACAAAGCGGTATAACCTCAAGGCGTAAAGCTGAACAGTTAATACAAGAAGGAAAAGTTAAGGTGAATCAAAAAGTAGTGACGAAGCTTGGAACAAAAGTGACTGCAAATGATGAAATAGAGGTAGATGGTATGCCGTTGGAAAAAGAAGCTCCAGTTTATTTTATGTTATACAAGCCAAGAGGAGTAATATCCAGCTTACAAGATGATAAAGGAAGAAAAGTGGTAACCGATTTACTTGGTGAAGTAGACGAGCGTGTTTTTCCAATTGGAAGATTAGATTATGATACATCTGGAATACTGATACTAACGAATGATGGTGAATTTGCTAATCTTCTAATGCACCCACGTTATGAGGTTGACAAAGTATATATAGCAAAAGTCAAAGGTACTCCAGAGAAATCGGAATTAGCTCAATTAAGAAAAGGAGTACGCTCAGATGGTGATCTATTGAAGGCAATCCAGTATCGCGTACTATCTACCGACAGGAAAAATAATCATATGATTTTGCAACTAACCTTACGTGAAGGCAAAAATAGACATGTACGCAGAATGATGGATGGGTTAGGATACCCTGTATTAAAGCTAAAGAGGGAAAATTATGGGCTTTTAACCTTGGATGGATTAAAACCAGGGGAATATCGCCCATTAACCCCTAAGGAAGTAAAGCAAATGCGTAATTTGGCAACAAAAAATGTTGAAGAATAGTCAAAAAATAATAGCAAGCAAAATGATATAATGACTCTGGGAGTTGATTCGTTTGAGTCTTGAAGAAATGAAAAAAAAGAAGAAGAGCAAAAAGCGAAACCGCTTAATTTTTAGGTCTGTTATTTTAGCAATATTAGTAGCTGCTGTTGTTTTTGCTGTGATATCAAATCTAAAAGAGGATAAGATTATCTATAAAGTAGGGGACGATGCACCTGATTTCCAGTTGCAGCAAATTAATAAAAACAACGAGACTGAAACGATTCGGTTAAGTGACCTAGAAGGAAAAGGTGTAATGCTTAATTTTTGGGGTACGTGGTGTGAACCTTGTAAAGCCGAAATGCCCTATATGCAGAAATTGTACCCTAAATACAAAGAGAAGGGAGTAGAGATTGTAGCAGTCAGTCTAGATTCGACAAAATTGGTTGTCGATCGATTTATAGAAGAGTATGATTTAACTTTCCCTATTCCTTTTGATAAAAGTGGACAAGTAAGGGACTTGTATAAAGTAGGTCCGATTCCTAGTACTGTATTCATTAATCCAGAAGGAAAGATTGAAGAAGTAGTGAACGGTGCTTTAACATTAGATCGATTAGAAGGATACCTTCAGGAAATAGAGCCGAAATAGCAACAGAGTCTATAATTATGGAGAGATTTAAATGAAAAAAATTAAATGTGAATGCGGTCATGTAAATCCAGAAGGTACTGTGCTTTGCGAGGCATGTGGTAAACCAATAGAAGGAAACCAACACATAGACGGCAATGATAAGAAAAAATTACTTAACATGCGTTATGATGGTACCGCGCGCAGATCACAAACATACAATAAATCGATAGTGGATAAGATATGGAGCTTTTTCTCTTCGGTGAAGGTAGGGGTTTGGCTAATTGTTATTGCTTTAGTAGCATCGGCGATTGGCTCCATATTTCCGCAAGAAATGTACATACCTCAAAATGCAGTTTCACGTGATCCCGCTATTTTTTATGAAGAGCGCTATGGCATTTTTGGATTAATATTCTATCAACTTGGTTTTCATAATCTATACAGCTCATGGTGGTATATGATTTTAATCGCTTTGATTGGTGTATCACTCGTAATCTGTAGTCTCGATCGGTTCGTGCCATTGTTTAAAGCACTTCGAAAACAACGGGCGAAACGGCATGAGACTTTTCTAAGCAGGCAACGGCTATTTAGTGAAACAGAAACTGTATCTTCTGAAGACTGGGCTGCCCTTAAAGAAGGCTTAAAGAAACAACGCTATAAAATGACAGAAGAAGATGGACATCTTCTCGCGGAAAAGGGGAGATTTTCGAGATGGGGTCCGTATGTTAATCATATCGGTTTAATCATTATTCTACTTGCAGCCTTGCTACGAACAACTCCGCTTTTTTATATGGATGAATATGTATGGATACGTGAGGGCGAACAGCTCGTGCTGCCAGGGACAGATCAGGAATATTATATAAAGAATAAAGATTTTATCATTGATAATCATGATCCGAATGATACACGTTTTAAAGAGGCAATCTCCAAAGAGGGGGGAGAAGTACCTAGTAATTACCAAACTGACGTCATTATTTATAAGGCAAAGCAACCAGAAGTAACTGGGGCAGAACCTGAATTAGAAAAAATTATCGAGGACGACATTCGCATGAATAAGCCTGTTAAATTTGATGGTTATGCTGTTTATCAACAAGGCTATCAATTAAACGAATTTACTAGTATGTCGTTTAAGGTGCATAAAACAGATGATCCTGATGAAAAGGCTCTGGGCTCGTTTACTATTGATTTAACTTCCCCTAAGTCGGAATACAAGCTAGAAAATGGCTTTCGAGTAGAAATTAATAAATACTATCCAGATTATTATTTGGATGATGATGGTGTACCAGCCTCAGAAACGAATTATCCTAGAAATCCAGCGTTTGTTATGCTAGTACATCCTCCAAACGGGGAAGAGCCAGAAATTAGCTTCTTAGGGATTGGTAAAAATATTGATGCAACAGGTGAAAATGATTACAACGTAGGAATTACTGATTTTGAAATGCATGATGTGAGTGGGTTACGGATTAGACGTGATTACTCATTACCGTATTTCATGGTTGGGGCAGTAATTTTTATGATTGGAGTTATACAAGGAATGTATTGGCAACATCGGAGAATCTGGATTCGGCCTAAAGATGGTGGAATATTACTAGCTGCACATACGAACAAAAATTGGCATGGAGTAAAAAAAGATATAGAAAAGGTAATTGCAGGTACGAAAGTAAAAATGGTTTCAGATCAGCAAGAACTGGATGAATAGCTAATAAGCTATAAGGAGGGTTTATATGAGTAATAATTTCATTGAATTAAGCAGTACGCTGCTTTATACTGCTTTTTTCCTTTACTTAATAGCAACGGTGTTTTTCTCTTTTACAATTGGGAGTAAACGGAAATCAGATGGAAAGGCAGCAAAAATAGGAATTACTTTAGCAATAATTGGCTTTTTAGCACAGGTGTCATACTTTATCACAAGATGGATGGGGAGTGGACATGCTCCTGTTAGTAACTTATTCGAATTCATGACGTTCTTTGGTATGGCAATTGTGTTAGGATTTATCATTATTTATTTTATTTACAAACTTCCTGTACTGGGGTTGTTTGCTCTACCAGTAGCACTAATTATCATCGCGTATGCGAGTATGTTCCCAACCGAGGTATCGCCTCTTATTCCATCACTGCAAAGTCATTGGTTATATATACATGTAACAACTGTGTCACTTGCACAGGGAATATTAACGATCAGCTTTGTTGCGGGATTAATTTATTTAATAAGACAAATTGATCAAACCAAACTTACAAGAAGATCATTTTCATTAGAAGTTATTCTTTATTCATTAATACTCTTTGTAGGATTTATACTAGCTTCGACCCTATTTAGTGTGATGAATTACAATGTTTCATTTGAACAACCTACTACTGGTAATAATGTTGTTGAAGTAGAATATCATATGCCGGCGATAGCTAGTCCGAATGATAGTACATTAATTACAAAAGATGTCATGAACCCGTGGTTTGAGACACCGGAATGGATGCATGGAGCTGATGCAGGTAGAAAATTAAACACGCTTATTTGGTCATTCATCTTCGGTACAGGTCTCTATCTTTTATTATTTCTTGTTTTCAGAAAAAGGATTGGTGCGGTAATCCAACCGTTACTTAAAAATGCAAGACCAGATCTACTTGACGAGATATGTTATCGAGCGGTCGCAATTGGCTTCCCAGCTTTCACTTTAGGTGGACTAATCTTTGCGGCAATCTGGGCAGAAGAAGCTTGGGGTAGATTCTGGGGCTGGGATCCGAAAGAGGTTTGGGCTCTCATTACTTGGTTCTTCTATGCAGCGTTTTTACATCTACGATTATCAAGAGGATGGCATGGAGAAAAATCCGCTTGGTTAGCAGCGGTTGGGTTTGCAATCATTATGTTTAATTTAATTGTTGTAAACCTTGTACTTGCAGGGCTACACTCTTATGCATAACATGAAATGATAGCAAGGCATCATTATACTTCTAGTGATGCCTTGTTTTTTCTTATACTTTTTGAACATCTTCGTTTATACTCATAATAGAATAGGTAACGTTAAGGGGGATCAACTAGCATGGATATAGAAGCTAAAGTTTTGATAGTAGATGATGAAGAAAGAATTCGACGATTATTACGTATGTATATGGAGCGTGATGGTTTTACTGTGGAAGAAGCAGAAAATGGAACGGATGCATTAGAGCTCGCATTAAATAATGACTATGATGTTATTCTGTTGGATATCATGATGCCAGAAATGGATGGAATCGAAGTCTGCCAGGAGCTAAGGAAAGAAAAAGACACACCTGTTATTATGCTGACGGCAAAAGGGGAAGAAGCTAATCGTGTCCAAGGATTTGAAATAGGTGTTGATGATTATATTGTTAAACCGTTTAGTCCACGTGAAGTGGTATTACGTGTGAAAGCAATCCTTCGTAGGGTGACCAGTTCATCGTTTAATGAAACAGAATCTGCGACAAAAAATATTATGGTCTTCCCACATATTACGATTGATCATGATGCACATCGAGTAACTGCTGACGGAAAAGAAGTAAGTCTAACTCCAAAAGAATATGAGTTATTGTGTTTTTTAGCTAAATCTCCTGATAAAGTATTTAATCGTGAACATTTGCTAAAGGAAGTATGGCAATATGAATTCTTTGGAGATTTACGGACAGTTGATACCCATGTTAAACGATTAAGAGAGAAGCTGAATCATGTTTCTAAAGAGGCAGCAAAAATGATCGTGACAGTATGGGGTGTAGGCTATAAATTTGAGGTGGATGAATAATAATGTTTTGGCGAAGTGTTGTTGGTAAACTAGCAATAACCATCCTATTGCTAGTTTCTTTTGTATTGTTTATTTTGACTATTTTACTATTACAATTTTTTGAGGATTTTCATATTCAGGAAGCAGAGCAAGATATGCACCAAACAGCAACGAAGGTATCTGTACTTGTTCAATCCCAACAAAAGTCCAATGTTATGGAGACGACCGAACGTGTAAAAGACCCAGCAAGCAGAGTTGCTATCGTTTTTGAAGATGGGGAACTATGGGTGTCGAATAGTGAAGATAAAAATCTGTTAAAATTACAAAAAGAGTGGATTGAAAGCGAAGAAGACTTATCAGAAGTTTTAACCACGAATAGGCAAGTAAGAAAACAACTCTTTCTACCAGGGAATCAAATGGAAGCTATGATTGTTGGAATTCCTATAGAAAACCAAGAGGGTGCAGTTTTTGTATATCAATCGTTAGATGTAATTGATCAAACGAAAGCAGAGACGACAAAAAGAATATTTCTTGCAGCAGGAATTGCAATTGTTTTGACTACTATTTTTGCCTTTTTCTTATCGACGAGAATAACTTCCCCGTTAATCAAGATGCGTGAAGCAGCATTTGATTTAACTAGAGGAGAATTTAATACAAAGGTCCCAATACTAACACATGATGAAATTGGAGAACTAGCGTTAGCATTTAATCGTATGGGCAGACAATTGAAATTCCATTTAAATGCATTACGGCAAGAGAAAGAACAATTATCAAGTATCGTAAGTTCTATGGCAGATGGTGTTATTACACTAAACCGTAGTGGAGATATGATTGTAACAAATTCACCTGCAGAACGATTTATCGAAGATTGGTATTATGAAAATAATATGCAAAATCAGCAAGAAGAACGAAAGCTTCCTAGCGAATTAAATGAGATTTTACAAGAAGTTATAGAGGGTGAAAAGGAAGCGATTCACGAGCTTAGTTTACAAGGTAGAAATTGGGTAATGGTAATGACCCCATTATATGATCAATCCTATGTAAGAGGAGCGGTTGCCGTGATTCGTGACATGACAGAAGAAAGAAGAATGGATAAACTTAGGGAGGACTTTATTGCTAATGTCTCACATGAATTACGTACGCCGATTTCGATGCTTCAGGGGTATAGTGAAGCCATTGTAGATGATATAGCTGAATCAAAAGAAGAAAAGAATGAGCTCGCACAAATCATTCATGAAGAGTCTTTACGTATGGGAAGACTAGTCAATGAATTATTGGATCTTGCCCGAATGGAGGCAGGTCATATTCACTTAAATTTAGAAACCGTAGAAGTAGAAAAATATGTAGAGAGAATCCTAAAGAAATTTAATGGATTAGCTTTAGATAATCAAATTACTCTCTCGCTAGATAAGCAGCTAAGTGAAGCATATGTACAAATTGATCCAGACAGAATTGAACAAGTTTTTACAAATCTCATTGATAATGCAATTCGTCATACAAGTGAACAGGGATTTGTTAAAGTAAAAGTTTCTAATGATGAACATGGACTTCAGGTTGAGATTGAAGATAGTGGTAGCGGAATTCCTGAAGAAGATTTACCTTTTGTTTTTGAACGTTTTTATAAAGCCGATAAATCAAGAACGAGAGATAAGAAGAAAAAAGGTACTGGCTTAGGCTTAGCCATTGCAAAGAATATTATTGATGCACATAATGGAATCATTAATGTGAATAGTAAAATAAATCAAGGTACAGCCTTTAGTTTTAAAATACCGAAAAACAAGGAAAGTTAAATTTATGTTATGATATGTTTGCAAATATGGAAGGAATGGGGAGGATAACAATGAAGCAATGGATGTTTCGGTTGATAGCTGTGTTTATGGTTGTTGTATTATTAGCTGGATGTGGTACTGAAGATTCAACAGATCAAGCTACACAGAAAGAAGCAAATAATACAACAGAAAATCAAGGGAGTAACACAGAGCAGTCTGAAGAAACAGTCCTAATAACCATTACAAAAGATCATGGTGAGGAATATATTCACGAAAAGGAGGTACCCATTGAAGAAGGTGATATCTTAATGGATGTCATGGAGGAGAACTTCTACATTGAAACAGAACAGAATGGTACGTTCATTACTTCAATTGAAAGGGTAGCTGCTAAAGAAGGAGAAAAGAAGGGCTGGATTTATACAGTTAATGGAGAAATGGCAAAGGTAGGTGCTGCTGAGTATGAACTAAAGCCTGATGATAAGGTCGTTTTTGATTTCCAAGCTTGGGAATGATGTAATTGAACCCATATAAATTAACCTTATTAGCGATTTTAGCAGCACTAGCTATTGTTGGGAGATACGCCTTCGTTTTTATCCCAAATGTACAGCCCGTTACGTCCATTATAATTATTACTGGTTTGATCTTGGGGCCGGGTGCTGCTGTAATACTATCGTTACTTATAACATTTGTTTCTAATATGCTGTTGGGTATGGGGATTTGGGTGATATGGCAAACCGTTGCTTGGGGGATTATCGGTTTAATAAGTGGAATTATCGGAAATGTTTTCACTCGCATATCTTTTCCTTTTATTGTATTTTTTTCAATTTTTTGTGGGTATTTTTATGGTTTGATTATTTCATTAACAAACTATCAGATAAGTGGGGAGTTTTGGGCTTACTATTTTAGTGGTCTTTTATTTGATACAAACCACGCAATTGGTAATGCCGTGTTTATGATGTTTTTTTATCCTTTTATTAGCTATTTAGTAAAGAAATATGCAGCAGATACATTTGCTAAGAAAAATGCTGACCGTTGAGTCAGTATTTTTTTATAGACTCGTAAATTATAAAATTAGCCCAAGTGGATAAAGATGGGCGTGTTGAGCCGCGTCCAGCTCCAGCGCCCAGAAGCTAGGTGACTTCACGAATCACCCTAATCTAAGTCATCATCGACTCGCCAGCACACCGTGATTCCTTTATCTCCGTTGACTCGCTCCAGTCGCTACGTTTCTCATCTGGCGCCTGTGCTTTTGTTCTCTTTAAAATTATGTCGTGTATCCTTGCACATATGCTCCTGTCAATTTATAGTTATAGATAATTGAATGTAACCTTTTTATTGGTTTAAGCGACTATTGAAGGTGAACGGGGGATCTTAATGGAGATCGTTTTTGAGGAATTGTATGAAAAGTATCATAAAGATTTATATCAGTTTGTTTTTTATATGGTAAAGGATAGGTTGACAACTGAAGATCTCGTTCAGGAAGTATATATTAAAGTACTAAAATCACACCATCATTTTAAAGGTGATAGTAGTGTTAGAACTTGGTTATTTTCTATTGCGAGACATGTAACCATTGACTATTTTCGGTCGCAAAACAGAAAAAGAAAACGAATACTTACGTTTTTTGATTGGACAACAAAAGGAGAAAAAATCGAGGATGTTCATCCATTGCCTGATGAAGTAGCGATTCAGAGTGAGGAACTGAAACAAATTTACAACTGTTTAGATCAATGTACAATTGATCAAAAGAGTGTCATTATTTTACGATACATGCAGTCATTTTCTATAAAGGAAACGGCGGAAATATTAAATTTTAGTGAAAGTAAAGTGAAAACAACCCAGCATCGTGCTTTAAAGGCATTGCGTACATATATAGAAAATCAAGATGAAGGAGGAGAACGTAGATGAATCACAATGATGATCGGGATAAACACTTAATTGAACAACTTAACCAATTACCTAAAATTGAAGATAAACGATCTAAAGAAGAGATTTATCAACGTATTTCCTCTGCGCAACATACTAAAAAGTCACATAAAATTTTTCCAGTACTTGGCCTTGTTACAGCAGTAGCTATCCTGTTTTTCATGATAGCTCCGTCGATCATGGATAGGAACCAGCAAGAGATGAGTGATAAATCTGTTAACGATGTAAAGCAATTTAATCAGGAAAGCAAAGAGGAAAGTGGTTTAGGCTTAGAAGGAGAGGAGCAAGGCATGGCTGGTCAAGGAAATATATTGGAGAAACAAGATAGTTCAACTGTGAATAGCTCGTTAGTTGTTAATGAAACGGAATCTTCAGATCAACTCGTATATGCAGCTGTCGCAGAAAAACAAATGCAGTATATCATCCCTCTAACCTTCATTGTTCCTGACTCAAGTGTAAATGAGGCTTATAATCAATTGGATCAGTTGATAGCAACCACTAATCAAGACAACGACATCTATTTATTCCGGGATATCAAGTACCAATTTGATGAGGAGAATAATCAAGTTAGCTTAAATTTACCGAATGGCTTTTCACTTGGTAATGGTACAGCTACTGCTGGAATGTTCCAGAGAATGTTAGCTGTAATGTTTCAGCCCTACCAAATAGAAAGGGTTAAATTTACTGGGAATTTAGATAACGTGGACTTTGGTGAGATGGGCCGAGTGAAGGAAATGTCGATAAAAGAAACGAAAACGTTTAGTTATAAATTATACGATCAAGCAGCACAAAAAAGGCTTATACAAGTACCGAATGAGGAACATGAAACAATTATTGATGCGATTAATAAGCTAAAAACAAGTGAAGAATCGTATCATGTTGAGCGAACGATTCCTAAAGATATGCAATTCTCGATCCATTCAAATGATCAGTCTTTACGGTTGGAGTTTAGAAATGACTCTAGCTTGACAAATAATGAAGAAGGAATAACGATGATTGAATCAATATTAATGACAGCCAAGAGCTATGGATATGTGGAAGTGCAATTTGAAAATGCTTCTATAGAACGTGTAGGGGAATATGATTTAACAAAGCCAATTCCGGTACCTGTTGCCGCAAATCCAATAAAAAAATAAAGACACTGTCTTAAATCTTAAAAACCGATCGTGATAATTTTAACAGGTCGGTTTTCTTCTTTATTTGCATTTATTTGAATTACCTCCTATTTCATGACTTTTGGGACAGCCCTTTTTCTATGGTTTGGGTTGTTGTAAACTATATGTATAGTCTATCTACTGTAAAGAGTTTCTGTAAACAGAAGTTACGAAACGGTTGGATAGGTGAGATGTAGCTTAGTAAATATCTAATAGATGATGCTTGTAATGGAAGAATGCCACGATTCTCGCCATGTCCAACATAAGGGATACTTACCTTATCATAATCATAGTCACAGGTGACTACTGTACCACAAGCAGTATATTTTCTCTATCTACTTTTGCAATGATTTATATCTCCTAGCTCTTTGAAGTATGCTATCTTTCTCCTGCAATAGTGTAAACTGGAAAATAAATAGTGTCATTACCTATAATGTTATCGTTCGAAGAATCGATTGAAAAAGGGGGGATAAAAATGATACTAGATGGGATCATTTTGACGAGCACCTCATATTTAAACAAAGAGCGATCCATATCAGCTATCTTTCACATTATAACAGGTAAAAAATCGATTCAGACTGTACAAGATATTCACATGTACCAATTAAAAAGTTTTTATGGTGTTTATCCCAGTTTGGATAAAGCGGTTTTCCAAAAACAAATACGTTATTTAATAAAGGAAGACTGTTTAAGGATATGTAATGAAGAAAAACAAATATATAAACTGACTCCTGTAGGAAGCAGGCGATTAAACGAGGTGGGAGAAAGCTCAACGTTAAAATTATTGAACGGTTTTCGCTTTGCCAGGTTAGAAAAAATTTATTTCGATAGGTTACGATTATTACTCCAAACATTGATAAATAGTAGGATGAGCAATTTTAACTTTATCCCTGTAATTGAAAATAAGGAAGTGGAAGTATGGGTGAAGTGGTACTATATAAAAATAAAGCCAACACGATCAAAGGTCTTACTACATTTCTATGAGGAATTAGAAATGTTGCTTAGCCGATTTCCTGATATTGTTGCCGAAATGTTTGTTGATCGGTTAACAGGGTATAAGAACTTTGGCAAAAGTGTTTATCAATTAGCACAGCAGTATGGTGTACAAAAAGATGAGATACAGCTCCAAATTACAGCTTACTTACACTATATATTGGAAACCGTTGAAAGAGAAAAAGATTGTTTCCCTTATCTGGCCAGTATAGCAGATGATTTATCAGCGAATACATCATTAACAAAGACAGCTCAAGCTACTTATCAATTACTGAAAAACGGAATGCCGGTGCAGAGGATAGCACGTATCAGAAATCTTAAAATAAATACGATTCAGGATCATATTGTGGAAATTGCCTTGTACGACGTTCATTTCCCTATAGAAAAGTACGTATCCCAAGCAGATCAACAAGAAATTATTAATGCTCATGTTGAAACTAATTCGTATAAATTAAGTGTAATTAAAGAACATGTTCCTAATCGTATCGATTATTTTCAAATTCGATTAGTATTAGCAGTTTTAAACCATGGAGTGAAAATAGGTGAATAATGTAGAAAATCAATTAAATTTAAGACATGAGTTGAAGAAGCACTTTGGATATGATGCTTTTCGTAAAGGACAACGTGAAATAATTGAAGATGTTATGCGGGGGGAGAATGTATTAGGCATATTACCAACTGGTTCTGGCAAATCGATCTGCTATCAGCTTCCAGCTAAACTGCTGGATGGAGTAACAATTGTAGTGTCACCTCTCATATCTTTAATGATTGATCAAGTAAAACATCTAAAGGCTATGAATTTTAAGCAGGTAGTTGCTATTAACAGTTTTATGAATAGGTCTGAACGGTATACTGTATGGAATCAACTACATACATATAAATTAATTTACCTATCTCCTGAACTATTGCAACAGGATAAGCTACAAAGGAAGCTTCGTCAGCTGCAAATCAGCTTATTTGTTATCGATGAAGCGCATTGTATATCGCAATGGGGACATGAATTTAGACCAGATTATTTAAAGTTAAGTCAGAGTATAGAAAGTTATGGAAATCCACCAGTATTAGCTTTGAGTGCTACCGCCACACCAAAAGTGCAAGAAGATATTATTGAAGCATTAGGTAGAAAAGGAACGATTAAACATGTTCATGACATGGATCGAGACAATATTGCGTTTTATATCCAGCATGTAAATGATGATAGCGAAAAACTAGATACGATGGCTCGTTTATTCAAGAGATACCGAGTTCCAACACTAATCTACTTTTCCAGTAGAAGAGTGGCTGAAGACGTAGCACATGAGCTATCTAATAAGCTTTCCTATCAAATAGCTGTTTATCATGGTGGAATGGAACAGCATGATCGAGTTACCATTCAACAGCAATTTATGAACAATCAATTAGATATTGTTTGCTGCACTAGTGCATTTGGAATGGGGATAAACAAGTCTAACATACGTTTGGTTATTCATTACCACATGCCTCCACAAATGGAAGCATTCATTCAAGAGGTGGGAAGAGCAGGGAGAGATGGTGAGCAAAGTATAAGTTTACTATTATTCTCCATAAAAGACATTCACTTGCCGAAGAATATAATAAAGAAAGAATTGCCATTGGAATCCGATATCACTTCTGTATTTAAACGACTATTCACGTTATTTTCATCAAATCAAAGCTTACCAGAACAGATGGACGAACGAGCGGGGATTTTTCAAATGAATGAAGTACAGTGGCGATTTATGCAGTATCAATTAGAAAAACATGGTATTATTAAAAAAAATCGTATTTTTTATGATCAACGTAATTGGCAGCGTGCTTTGCACAAAATAATTGAACATCGTAACAGTCGTACACATTTAAAAGAACAGAAGCTAACAAAAATGATTCATTGGATTCAGCAAAAAGCGTGTTTTCGCAAGCATTTATACCAAGAGTTCCAGACATCTTATGCAACCCCGACTTCTCTATGTTGTAGCAATTGTGGATTTTCTTGGGATGAATGGAATCCGGTACAGACGACAATCAAACGTACAGAACCAAAAACATGGAGAGAAAAATTACAGGAAAAGCTTTTACATGGAGATATACATGAAACAACGTGAACAATTGATATTACAGATGGAAGATAAATCGTTACGGAAGCACCTAGTTATATCGCAGCTTCTATTACTTCTTATTGCTTTTATTGGAAGTGTCTTCGTATTCGATCCTATTGAAGAGCAATGGCGTGAATTATTTAGCTGGGATTTTTCAGAAATCGTTTTTTATGGGGTATTATCTGGTTTATTAATTGCTGGAATTGAAATTATACTAATCGTCATCCTTCCTACAACGTATTATGATGATGGTGGTATTAATTACAAACTATTCCATAAGCAGCCCATTTTCTTTATTTTTTTTATAGCATTGCTAGTAGCTATAGCGGAGGAATTGCTTTTTCGCGGTTTGCTGCAAACCACCTTTGGTTACATAAGTGCAAGCATTATTTTTGCAGTCGTTCACATTAGATACCTAAAAAAACCTGTACTTCTTATCTCCGTAGTCATTGTTAGCTTTTATCTTGGGTATCTGTTCTATGTAACCGAAAATTTAATAGTAACCATTGTTACTCATTTTCTAATAGATAGTTTACTGGGGTTATTTATACGTTTTAAAAGTGAGGTGTGGAAACAATGAGCCAGCAATTAAGCAAACAAGAAGATCAGGCGGAAGAATTAAGGAAATTATTAAATGAAGTAGAAAGTATTAAAGATCCTGAAATGAATAAATCTATAGAATCAGAAGAAGTACAGCTTGAACAAAGGGAAGTAGATATCCTTAATTTACCTCCCCGCAAAGAAGTTCACGGAAATAAAAAGCAGCATACACATATAAAAATAAGTTTACCATTCAGACGATTTATTTTAATTATATTCCTATTAATCATAATCCTAATTGGGGTATACTATCTATTTGGGGGAGATATACCACAGCTCATGAATAATGTCATGGATAGCACCATTAACTAAGAAAGTGAAACTTCCATCCGTGGGATTTTGTATTTTCCACGGATGGTAAGTAGAACCAATCGGACATTTACTGGCAGTTGCCCCCTCACTAACCCATCCTTGGTTTCACTTAAATGTTTGAAGAGGGATCTTACTGCCAGTTATATGCGGGATAAAGTGAAACTTCCATCCGTGGGGTTTTATTTTTCCCTACGGATGGTAAGTAGAACCAATCGGACATTTACTGGCAGTTGCCTCCTCATAACCCATCCTTGGTTTCACTTAAATGTTTGAAGAGGGGGCTTACAGCCAGTTATATGCGGGATAAAGTGAAACTTCCATCCGTGGGATTTTGTATTTTCCACGGATGGTAAGTAGAACCAATCGGACATTTACTGGCAGTTGCCCCCTCACTAACCCATCCTTGGTTTCACTTAAATGTTTGAAGAGGGGCTTACAGCCAGTTATATGCGGGGTAAAGTGAAACTTCCATCCGTGGGATTTTGTATTTTCCACGGATGGTAAGTAGAACCAATCGGACATTTACTGGCAGTTGAACCCTCACTAACCCATCCTTGGTTTCACTTAAATGTTTGAAGAGGGGGCTTACTGCCAGTTATATGCGGGATAAAACAGGTTGATTTTTTAGCTAACGGTAAACGTAAAGGGGTATGAGAGATTGGCTATTCTTGGGATAATTATTTGTGCGGGTTTGGTTCTTGTTTTTAGAATGATCTTTTTAGCACATCACGATAGATTGCTGTATCACCATGTAACAGATAAGCAAATTCCAGACCAATTCACTAATTTTCGTATCTTTTTTATATCTGACATTCATCGTCGAAGAATAAATAAAAAAACGATTGAGAAAATAAAAGAACCTATTGATATTATCATTATTGGTGGAGACATTACAGAAAAATTTGTACCATTGCAGCGAACAATAAAAAATATTAGGCGTTTAAAAAAATGGCAACAACCTATTTATTTCATTTGGGGAAATAACGATTATGAAGCACAACCAGATCGATTAGAACGAATGCTTAGACAAGAAAATGTAATCATTTTAACGAATTCGAATGATACCATAATTCGGGGTAATCGAACAATTAGCATACTTGGACTAGATTGTTTTACATATGGAGAGCCGAGATTAGATTTGGCGATGCAGGGCGCGCAGGGAAGCTTTATGATTCTACTCACCCATGATCCTGAGGCCTTCTACCTCTTATCTGATCAAGAGTTACAATCAATTGATATTGCGTTAGCGGGGCATACACATGGAGGACAAATTCGAATAATGGGAGTTGGACCATATGAACGCGGAGGCTTAGATAAATATAAAAATACGAAGATATTAATTAGTGAAGGATATGGTTATTCATCATTACCTTTTCGATTAGGAACCAATTCTCAATGTCATGTGATTACATTTGAAAAATTAACGTAAAAGTGACGTTGTCAAGTTCAAGAATAACTCCATTAGCATATAGTGTATAAAAGAACTACAATAGAATGATTATATTGTATTGTGCAGCTTAGTAACGTATGTTATAAATAGCATGGAGTTATGTTTGTAAATGAAAATACAGCTCATAAAGGAGGATGCTATATGCGTATTGAACGAGTGTCCGATAATCAGTTTACAATTTTTTTGACATTTGATGATTTAATTGAACGAGGATTTACGAAAGAGGATTTATGGTATGATGCATCAGGTGTCCGAAATTTATTTAGTGATATGATGTATGAAGCAAGCTCGGAGCTGGGTTTTGAACTTGAAGGCATGCTACTGGTACAAGTGCATTTAATGCAGGCGCAAGGGATGCATGTAATTGTAACTCAAAATATCGAAACCCTGCATTGGGATGATGATTTCATTGAGATGAAAGTTACGTTAGATGAAAGTAAAGAGCTACTTTTCTCATTTTTAGATTTCGAAGATGTCATACATGTTTCTAATAATTTGTCCGCACTATCCATAGAAGGCGGCCAAGTTTATCATATGGATAGCACATATTATATGCTACTTCAAGATGATGATTTAGAGAATCATAACCGTGAAGATATTATAGCTGTCATGTCAGAATATGCCTATCCAAGTATTATAACGTCACATCGCTTAAAAGAGTATGGTAAGATAATTTTTCCATCTCATGCGGTCGAACAAATTAGAGCTAAATTTAAATAAATTGATATGAAGGAAAATATACCCACAAAGAAGTGGAAGAAAAAAGTGCTTTTAATCTTTAATGTGCTACTTAATTAGATCAAAAATATATACCGAAGCTTTTACAGTAATTTACAGCTAAAATAGAGAGCTTCGGCAATTATTTTTTGAAAAAGTAAAGCGTTTTCTTTTATTTTGCATAAGAATAATCAGTCAATTCCGACAAGAGGATAATTATTATAAAAAATGAAGTGATTTTATTGCATATTTGTAGTGAAGGTGTATACTAATCTCTGAGTACAGCTATTACTAAATATTTATAGATATTCTAGGAGGTAAATTCATGGTAGCCGATAACGCAGCAGACTCTACCAAAGACACGAATAAGAAAATGGATGTATTAAGTTCAACACGAACTGTTGTAAAAACTGCATTGGAGAAATTGGGTTACCCTGATGAAGTTTTTGAGTTGTTAAAAGACCCGATCAGAATGATGACAGTAAGAATTCCAGTTCGTATGGATGATGGGTCAATTAAGGTTTTTACTGGGTATCGTGCACAGCATAATGATGCAGTAGGCCCTACAAAGGGCGGGGTAAGATTCCACCCGGATGTAACAGAAAAAGAAGTGAAGGCATTATCTATATGGATGAGTTTAAAAGCAGGTATTGTAGACTTACCATATGGAGGAGGAAAAGGTGGAATTATTTGTGATCCCCGTGAAATGTCCTTCCGTGAGTTAGAAGGATTAAGTCGAGGATATGTACGAGCTATCAGTCAAATTGTAGGTCCTACAAAAGATATTCCTGCTCCAGATGTTTTTACAAATTCTCAGATTATGGCATGGATGATGGATGAATATAGCCGTATTGATGAATTTAATAGTCCTGGGTTTATAACTGGTAAACCAATTGTTCTCGGAGGTTCACACGGTAGGGAATCTGCAACTGCGAAAGGTGTTACAATTTGTATTAACGAAGCTGCAAAGAAAAAAGGAATAGATGTTAAGGGAGCAAGAGTAGTAGTTCAAGGATTTGGGAATGCGGGAAGCTTTCTTTCTAAATTTTTGCATGATGCTGGTGCGAAAGTTGTAGGTATATCCGATGCATATGGAGCTCTTTATGATCCAGAAGGACTTGATATTGATTACCTGCTGGATAGAAGAGACAGTTTTGGAACGGTTACCAAATTATTTAATAATACAATTTCAAATAAAGATCTATTAGAGCTTGATTGTGATATCCTAGTACCAGCTGCTGTTGAAAATCAAATTACTGGAGAGAATGCTGATAAGATCAAAGCAAGCATTGTAGTTGAAGCTGCAAATGGACCTACCACAATGGAAGGTACACGAATACTGAGTGAACGAGGCATATTGTTAGTACCCGATGTATTAGCTTCTGCAGGTGGTGTAACTGTTTCTTATTTTGAATGGGTTCAAAATAATCAAGGTTATTATTGGACAGAAGAAGAAATTGATAAGAAACTTCATGAAATTATGGTTAAATCTTTTAACTCTATCTATAATACAGCTGAGACGAGACGAGTAGATATGCGTTTAGCTGCATATATGATTGGTGTTCGAAAAATGGCTGAGGCTTCGAGATTCCGCGGCTGGGTATAAAAAAGAAAACCATGAGTAGATGATTAATGACGGAAAACTCTTATCCAAGTAAGTAAGGTAAGAGTTTTTCTCATTATTCGTGAATATTCTCGTGGAATTCTAGTTAGAAGGAAGTGTTTTATTCATGCAACAAGAAAAAGTTATTATCGTAGGTGCTGGACCTTGTGGTATGTCCTGTGCTATTGAACTTCAAAAATTTGGATATCGTCCACTAGTAATTGAAAAAGAAAATATCGTCAATGCTATCTATAATTTCCCAACGCATCAAACCTTTTTTAGCTCAAGTGAAAAGCTAGAAATAGGCGATGTAGCTTTCATTACCGAAAAGCACAAACCAGTCCGCAATCAAGCATTAGCTTATTATCGCTCTGTTGCGGAGCGTAAGCAATTACGTATAAATACATTTGAAGAGGTAACCTCCGTTAAGAAAACGAATAATGGATTTCATGTGAGAACCGAAAAACAAGAGTATGAAGCAGATAATGTTGTAATTGCTACTGGTTATTATGGTCAACCAAATATGATGGGCATTCCAGGTGAAGAGTTGGATAAGGTGATGCATTATTTCAAGGAAGGTCATCCTTATTTTAGAAAGCGTGTAGTAGTGATCGGTGGAAAGAACTCAGCCGTAGATGCAGCACTTGAATTGCATAAAGCAGGTGCAGAAGTAACCGTTATATATAGAGGTAGTAATTATTCGGAGAGTATTAAGCCCTGGATTTTGCCAGAATTTGATTCACTTGTTCGAAAAGAAGAAGTGAATATGATCTTTAATGGTAAGGTTTGTAACGTAACTGAGGAAGCGATTGTATATGAAGTGGATGGGGAAACTAAAACTATCCCGAATGATTATGTTTTTGCAATGACAGGATATCGACCTGATATTTCTTTACTTACTTCTATGGGAGTAGAAATAGATAAAGATTCAGGGATGCCGAGGTTTAATGAAAGAAATTATGAAACTAATATACCCGGTATTTATATAGCTGGCGTAGTTGCAGCAGGATTTAATAATAATAAAATCTTTATTGAAAATGGACGTTTCCATGGAGAAGCAATTGCAAAATCAATCCACAGCAAAAGTTGAGGATGGGAACAACATCAATGCTCGCCTCTCTATAGACGAACAAGAACAGGAAAGAAATTATAAAATAATGGCACTGTGTGTAAGTTGAAGGACGCTGCTCAACACGCCCCTTTTATCCACATGGGCAAATTTTATCATTTCCTAGACTACCATAAAATAGCTTTGAGTAGAAAAAGCCGAATGGATTGGTACGCCCCCAGAAATTAGTGTGAAAAGTCTAACTTCTGGGGTAACTACCTCTTCGTTCGGCTTTGGGTTATTATGTTCTGTTCCGACAATGTAGGTTCCTGACTTGTAGAAAGCTAAAATTCATTTTCAAAGATATATTGTAATTCAGCCATATTCTTAGTTGTTTCTAGTGCAATGAGTAATTTAATTCTAGCCTTTGGACCAGTCAAGCCATTCGCGAAGATAACTCCCATATCCTTTAATTGTCTTCCGCCGCCATCGTATCCGTATGTAGCCTGTACAACACCTTGGTAGCATCGAGATACTAAAATTACAGGTATATGTTGCTGGACCATTTGCTGTATTGGTACAATTGTTTCTTTTGGAAGATTTCCTTGCCCTAATGCCTCGATTACAATACCGTCTGGATTTATTTTATGAATAGCCTCAAGGATTGTTGCGTCCATACCAGCATAAGCTTTTAATAAAAAAACCTGTTTCTCAATTTGGTTAATTGGATAAGCATATCGTTTAATGACGGTGTGATGAAAAATAATAGAGTCTTTAGTAATTATTCCAAGCGGCCCATATTGTGGGCTTTGGAAGGTAGCTACATTACTAGTTGAAGTCTTCGTCACATTTTTAGCCGTATGAATTTCATCATTCATAACTACTAACACGCCCTTGTTAGACGCCTGATCGGATACAGCAACTCTAACTGAACTAATTAGATTGTATAGAGCATCTGAACCAATTTCATTACTTGAACGCATTGCACCAGTTATTATTATTGGTTTATCAGTATCGAGTAAAAGATCAATAAAATAGGCAGTCTCCTCCAATGTATCTGTTCCATGTGTAATTACAATACCATCATAGAACGGTAGCATCTCTTCTGTTATTTTGGCTAATTGTAACATATGCTTCGGTGTTACTTGTGGTGAGGGTAATGAAAGCTCAATACGCTCATCGATATTTGCATATGCTTTTAAGTGGTAGGTTAAATCTGTTAGTGGATGCTGGCTAGTTGTATTTACTGCACCTGTCTCTTTATTTTCAACCATTGAGATGGTCCCGCCAGTATGGAGGATAAGTATTTTCTTCATTTTAATCACCTGCTATAATTTTCTATTTTCATTCACTATACTTAATGATACGATTATTGTATTGGAAGTGAAAGAGGTTAAAAGCTATGTTTTCAATTTTATCTGCTGGAATAGCACCAGCATTAGCTTTAATGTCATTTTTCTATTTAAAGGATCGTTATAGCGAACCCTTGCCATTAATTATTCGTACCTTTGTTCTAGGTATGTTACTTGTGTTTCCAATCATGTTTATTCAATATGTATTTCAATCTGAAGAGTTGATTACTAATAATTTTTTACAGTCTTTTTTTCTTGTTTCTTTATTAGAAGAGTTCTTTAAATGGTTTATTTTCATGTATGCTATATTTCATCATTCAGAATTCGATGCTCATTATGATGGAATTGTATATGCAGTAGCCATCAGTCTTGGCTTTGCGACGCTTGAAAATGTATTATATTTGTTTACAAATGGAATAAGCTATGCATTTACAAGAGCCTTATTTCCAGTTTCCTCTCATGCATTATTTGGAGTGATTATGGGTTATTATTTTGGGAAGGCGAAGCTTTACCCGTTACAAAAACCAAAAAATTTACTACTCGCATTTTTGTTTCCTTTTTTATTGCACGGCACCTATAATTATATTCTTGTCGAAGTCGCTAGTAATTGGGTAGTTTTGCTTGCCCCATTTATGATTATTCTATGGATTATAGGATTACGCAGAGTAAAATTAGCTAATGAACCAATGAATCACTATCTTTTAATAGATACAGATCATAAAGCATCTACAGTCGATGTACAAAATAGAAAAGAAGGCTAAGAATCCTCTTATACGTTAAGTAAAGAGGATTTTTTTAGTTTAGGAAAATATAAAATTATTCCACGTGGATAAATATGGGCGTGCTGAGCGCGTTCAGCTCCAGTTTCCTAGAAATTAGGAGACTTCACGAATCGCACCGATAAGTCATCATCTGCTCGCAAGAGCACCTTGATTCTTTTATCTCCATTGACTCGTTCTAGTCGCTATGTTTCGAATCGGGCGCTTGCGCTTTTGTTCTAATTATATCAGAATTCGATGTGTCTGTATTTCTTTGTATTAAATACAAGGCTCAGCTACTTTATAAAACGTCACGCGTTTTAAGTACAGTTATGCTACGTTTACTTGTGCTTCTCCTAATTTTATGCACTTCAAAGTCCGGTATTAGTCCAAGTGAACGATTCATGAATAAAAACATGATTTAGTCAAAAAATAGATAGACAATATGAGATAGCAGGAGGATAACAGATGAGGAATAAAAAACGACCGATTACATTATTTATTATATGTTTTTTATTTATTGGAATACAAGTATCACAACCAGATAAACCTGTCCATGCTTTCAGTTCACAAGTAATTCAGCACGGTGCAGTCGGTGATGACGTTATAGAATTGCAAGCTAGGTTACAATATTTAGGTTTTTATAATGGGAAAATTGATGGTGTTTTTGGCTGGGGAACATACTGGGCTTTACGGAATTTTCAATATGAATTTGGTATGGAAATTGATGGGCTTGCCGGTGCTGCTACAAAGGCAAAACTAGTAAAAGCCAGTGAATATGATGAGTCGTATGTCAAGCAACAAATTAATCAAGGAAAAGACTTTACCCATTATGGTGGAACAGATAAAAACCAGGATACTGGTGGAGGTGCTACTGGTGGTAATCAAGCCGATAGCAATACAGCTGTTAATGTGCCGCAGGGATATTCACAAAATGATATTCAATTAATGGCAAATGCTGTTTATGGTGAAGCAAGAGGGGAACCATATGTCGGACAAGTTGCAGTGGCAGCAGTAATTTTGAATAGGGTTGAAAGTCCTACTTTCCCTAATAATGTTTCTGGTGTAATTTTTGAGCCTCGAGCCTTTACTGCTGTTGCAGATGGACAAATTTGGTTAACACCAAATGAAACTGCAAGGAAAGCAGTGCTAGATGCGATAAACGGCTGGGATCCATCAGGGAATGCACAGTATTATTTTAATCCAGATACAGCAACATCGGCGTGGATATGGTCACGACCACAAATCAAGAAAATAGGAAAACATATATTTTGTAAATAGAAAGGGTGTTTATTATGTTTCGCTGGATACTAATCGCTGTCTTAGCAATTGGGATTGCAGGTACAGCTTTCTGGGGCTACCAAGAGCATCAGGAAAAAAACGCAATTCTTATCCAAGCTGAAAATACGTATCAACGAGCCTTTCATGAGCTCACCTATCACGTAGATCTACTGAATGATAAAATTGGCTCTGCATTAGCTATGAATTCAGATCAACGATTATCGCCACAGCTCGTAGAAATATGGCGTATAACATCAGAGGCACTCTCTGATGTCGGTCAATTACCGCTAGGATTACTACCGTTTAATAAAACGGAAGAATTTCTTTCAGAGATTGGCGACTTTACCTATCGTACAGCGGTTAGGAATTTAGAGACTGATCCGTTGTCAGATAAGGAGACCAAATCATTAGAAAGTTTATACAAGCAGTCAGGTGAGATTAAAGACGAATTAAGGCAAGTTCAACATGTAGCTTTAAAAAATAATTTACGCTGGATGGATGTTCAGTTAGCAATGGCGAATGAAGATGAACAGATGGATAACACGATTATTGATGGGTTTAAGACTGTAGAAAAAACGGTAGAAGGATTTTCAGAGGGTAATGGTGATGCTTCTATCTCAAATACCTCCGTCAAAAAACATGAGTATAAGTTTCTAACTGGAGAAGAAATAAGTGAAGATGAAGCATTGGCAAAAGCTAAATCATTATTTAACGTAAAAAATAATGAAAAAATAAATATAACAAAGAGCGGAAAAGGCGCAGATGTCCCAGTTTACAGCATCTCCTACCGTAATGATAAGAAAAATGCCTATATGGATCTCTCGCAAAAAGGCGGACATCCAATTACGCTGTTGGTAGATAGACCGGTAAATGATAAACAAATTAGCTTGAATCAAGGCATGAAAAAAGCGCAAAAATATTTAGAGCAATTTGACTTTGAAAATATGACTGTATTTCAAAGTACGCAATTTGATAATATTGGTGCATTCTCTTTCCTATACAGTGAAGATGGGGTCCGTTATTATTCCGATGCGATGGAAGTTAAAGTGGCGTTAGATAACGGTGATATTCTTGGATTAACAGCAAATGATTACTTTATGAACCATACAGAGAGAGAAAAACCAACGCCAGAGCTCAGTGAAGAAGAAGCAAAAGAGATGGTTAATCCTAATGTCGATATCCAGGAAGAATTTCTAGCCGTAATTGATAATGATCTTGGTGAAGAAGTCTTAACCTATGAATTTCTTGGTATATTAGGAAACGAAACGTACCGAATATTTATTAATGCTATGGATGGAAAAGAAGAAAGAGTAGAGAAATTGAGTGGTTCGGAAATAAACTATGCAAGTAGTATGTAGGAGGAGGACAAAATTGTCTTCCTCTTTTCGGATTTTTCTGTAATAATAGGTATAAAGGTTCATTATAGTGAAATAGGGTGAGTTAATATGAAAATTGGTACGGTATTGAATATTGAAATAGCCATAGCTGGGAATACAGAAAAAGAAAAATACCGATGTAAAGTAATTGAAAAAAACGAAAACTATTTGTTTATTGACTATCCAGTTCATATGAAAACGCAGAAGTCGACATTATTCGTAAAAGGTACGTTGTTATCGGTAACTTATAGTGATGAAGAAGATATTATCTATCACTTTAATTCAGAAATTATAGCAAGAGTAAAGCTTAATGTGCCTGCTATGGCAATTGCGTTACCTGACGAAAATATGAAGCGAATTCAACGACGAACCTTTGTTAGAGTTAATACAGCAATTGATGTAGCGGTGCATATGATCGATAGTAACAGTCAACCATTTACGACGATTACTTCTGATTTAAGTGCAGGGGGAATTTCTATTATTATTCCAAAACATATAAAAATAGTTGGATGTCAGGCGGAGGTTTGGCTTACGCTCCCTTTCTCAAATGGTACGTATTATTATGTGCGATCGATTGTAGAATTTATTTCTTTTCAACAGGAAAAAAAACATGGTATAAAAATAGCAGCGTTAAAATTTTTGACACTGTCTACGAGTGAGCAACAAAATATTATCCGTTATTGTTTTGAAAAACAGCGAGAGGCTAGAAAAAAAGAAATGTCGTTAGAATAATAACAGCATGTTAACCCCGTTTTGAAATAGACCTATATTTGTGGGGTATGTTATTATAATAAATAGGTTTGTTTTCTTAAACTTGGCATTAGCCAAGTTTTTTCAACCTATTTTAATAGAACTTATCGTTATGAGAGGAATGACAGTCATTTCATGAAAAAGGATACATTAACAATAGCAATTGATGGACCTGCTGCAGCAGGAAAGAGTACGGTAGCAAAAATGGTAGCTAAGGAACTTGCTTGTATTTATATAGACACGGGAGCAATGTATCGCGCTTTAACATTACAAGCAATGAACCATTCAGTAGATGTAAACGATGAAGAAGCTCTAACGGCACTACTACTAAAAACAACTATTGAATTAAAGCAAACCATAGAGGGACAAAAGGTATTTATTGACAATCAGGATGTAACAGGAGCAATTCGTTCACTTGAAGTCACTAATACGGTTTCTTATGTTGCTAAACATCCGAAGATCCGAAGTGAAATGGTTAATCGTCAGCAAGCCTTGGCCGCTAAAAGAGATGTGGTTATGGATGGTCGCGATATTGGGACTCATGTACTTCCAGATGCTGAAGTTAAAATATTTTTAGTAGCTACTGTTGAAGAAAGAGCAAAAAGAAGGCATGAAGAAAATATAAAAAATGGAATAGCTTCTGATTTAGCAGAATTGAAAAAAGAAATTGAGCAAAGAGATCAAATTGATTCTAAACGGGAAGCATCACCTTTAGTTAAAGCAGAGGATGCTCTTGAAATTGATACAACATCACTTACCATAAACGAGGTAGCACAGCAAATACTCGAGCAAGCCAAAAAAATAAAACATACGAAATAGAGGGAAACTTTCATGTTATATAAATTCGCTAAATTTGTTGTTGCGCTTATATTTTATCCTCTATATCGAATCAAGGTTACTGGTAAAGAAAATGTGCCAAAGGAAGGTCCAGTTATAATATGCTCTAATCACATTTCCAACCTAGATCCTCCTGTTGTTGGAATAACTTCTCCTAGAGATATTCATTTTATGGCGAAAGAGGAATTGTTTGAAAAACCATTTTTAGGGAAATTATTATTAGGCATCCAAGCTTTTCCAGTTCGAAGAGGTATGAGTGATCGCAATGCGCTTCGCAAAGGGTTAGGAATACTTTCTAAAGGGCGTACACTTGGATTATTTCCAGAGGGGACGAGAAGTAAGACGGGTAAACTAGGAGAACCGCTGGCTGGGGCTGGTTTTTTTGCCCTACGATCTAAGGCAGTTATTGTTCCCTGTGCGATTGTGGGCACATATAAACCGTTTCACAAATTACAGGTTATATACGGAGAGCCTGTTCGAATGGAAGAATTACGAATCAAAAAGGCTTCTGCACAAGAAGCTGCCAATGCAATTATGGAAGAAATAAGCATACTAATTGAAAAAAATAATTAAAACTACTTTACTTGACAAATAATTATAATTATTAGAAGTTATAAAAAAGGGATTTTTTTTGGTATTATTCTATTAGTTTTAGGGTGAATGACGGAAACGTGAATAACAAAAATAAAGATAAGTTATTCAGTTTCGAATTGTATTTAGGAGGGCTATGGATATGAGTGAAGCAAAAAATGAAGTATCAAATGTTAATGTAGGAGATACACTAACAGGAACGGTTGTTAAAGTAGATGAAAAACAGGTTCTTGTTGATATCGGATACAAAGCCGAAGGGATATTGCCAATTGGGGAACTATCTAATCTTCATATTGAAAAAGCTAGCGATGTTGTAACTGAAGGAGACACGCTAACACTAAAGGTTAAAAAAATAGATGAAGAGGATGTAATTTTATCTAAAAAAGCAATTGATGCAGATAAAGCATGGGAAGACTTACAACAAAAATATGAAAATAATGAAGTTTTTGAAACAGAGGTAAAAGAAATTGTTAATGGTGGTTTAGTTGTAGACGTAGGGTTACGTGGATTTATACCTGCTTCCCTAGTCGAAACACACTACGTAGAAGACTTTAGTGATTATAAAGATAAGACCCTTACTGTAAAAATTGTTGATCTAGTTCGAGAGCAAAATCGAGTTATTTTATCTCATCGCGCTGTCGAGGAAGCAGAGCTAGAAGAGAAGAAAAAATCATTACTTCAATCACTGGAATCTGGACAAGTAATCGAGGGTACGGTACAGCGTTTAACTAATTTTGGTGTATTTGTTGATATTGGTGGCGTTGATGGTCTTGTTCATATATCTCAACTTGCCCATGAGCATGTTGATCATGCTTCGGAAGTGGTGAAAGAAGGAGATAAAATTAAAGTAGAAGTATTATCTGTTGATAGAGATAGCGAACGTATTTCACTATCTCGTAAAAAGGTACTTCCAGGTCCGTGGTCAGGTATTGAGGAACGTATTTCAAGAGGAGCTATTGTAGAAGGCGTTGTTAAAAGATTAGTTAATTTTGGAGCATTTGTAGAGATAGAATCTGGTGTAGAAGGGCTTGTTCACATTTCGCAAATTGCTACCCGTCATATCGGAACACCACAGGAAGTATTAGAAGTTGGTCAGAACGTGAAAGTAAAAGTACTCGATGTTAATGAAAAAGAAGAGCGTATTTCTTTAAGTATAAGAGAACTTGAGCAAGAGCAAGAAGCAAAAGAATATAAGCAATATGAAAAGGATGAAGATCAGTCTGGATTTCAACTAGGAGACTTTATTGGTGATAAATTAAATAAATACAAATAAATAGAGATGCTGTTTAAAAAGGTTCTTTCTTTAATTTAGAAAGAACCTTTTTTGTAGTCTAGGAAATAGAAACGATACGACTTCACGAATCGCCCTAATCTAGGTCATCATCGGCCGCAAGCTCATCGTGATTCTTTTATATCCGTTGGCTCGCTCCAGTCGATACGATTCTAATCGGACGCTTGCTCTTTTGTTCTATACCACTATTTGAAAATAGCTATGATGCTAATGGCAAGCGGTAATTGTGCACAGCGGCTTATTATTTTATCCCACATATGGTTTTCTAGAAAAAATTGGCGACATTCAATTTTTTGATATTCTCCTATTTGTCATAGTAATAAAAACAATTTTAGACATACTACAAAAAGGAAGAAGTAAATTATTTCGTCATAAAGTAAAACTTCAATCAGTGAGGGTTTTGTTTATCCCCATTGATTGTTAGTACCACAAGGGTATGACCTAGAGGCCCTTAAACCCATCGGACATTTACTCACAGTTCAATCCCCTTTTACCAATATTGGTTTCACTCTATTGCTTGAAGTAGGGGTAATTACTGCCAGTTATATGCGGGATAAATCAAAGCATGCATGAGGTGTCAGAATGAATGAATATACGTTACCAATTCTATTTGGTGTCATCATAGGAACTGTAGCAAGAATACTAATGCTACGTACCGATTATCGTCAATACCCTACATATCTTCATGGAAAGGTAATTCATGTATCATTGGGCTTTATTGCAGCTGCATTAGGGTCGGTAGCTATTCCGGCAATCATGGAGTTGGAATTTACTGCAGTTACATTTTTGACTGTTGCAGCAACCCAGTTTAGAGAAGTAAGAAATATGGAGCGGAATACCTTAACCGAAGTAGATAGTTTTGAATTAGTACCAAGAGGAAAAACATATATTGAAGGGATAGCTATATCATTCGAAAGTAGAAATTATTTAGTTATTATCACTTCCTTTATAAGCACACTTGTTTTTCTTGTATGGAACGTGTACTATGCAATGATTGCAGCAATTGCTTGTTTAATAATAAGCAGAATATTAATGAGTGGATCGACGATAAAGGATATTGTCGACATAAAACATCATCAACTCCATTTTGAAGGGGCCGGTCTCTATGTCGATAACATTTATATTATGAATATCGGGCTTCCAGAAAGACAGGAAGAAATATTGAAGTATGGTATGGGGTTTGTTTTAACCCCTAAGAATATGAATGTCATTACGACAATTGCAAATCTAGGGCAACGACAAGCAATATTACATGATGTATCTGTAACCCTTGGCGTTTTCCGTGATTCCGGTACACCAGCACTTACACCTTTGATTAAAAGGGATTTAGATGATGGTCGAATAGGCATATTCATTTTGCCACAAATTCGTGAGGTTGATAAGGCAATTAAGGTCATTGGAGCAGTACCAGTATTAGAGAATGCAATTCGCATGCCTTCAGAATCAGGTTCGGTGAAAAAGGGAGGAAATTCATAAATGCAAATTGAAAAGGCGATTTTGGCTGTTATTACTACGAATAGATCAGCTATTGATGGTGGTGCTCCTATTTTCATCTGTAAGAATAGAAAGGAAGCTGAGGATACAGCTGCTAATCTAGAAGCAATCACCGATGGAATTGCCCATGAGCTAAGTGAAGAGTTATTTATTATCGTCAGGCATTAACGATTTTGAATTACATTGTTAATATGTACTACTTTTGCTATTATAGAAATTGTTCAAAGGTCATAGAGCAGTGACGATAAATATAGAAATAACATTTCAATGATTGCAATATATAATTATCGATACGACAATATCGCTTATTTGGACAATAAAAAATGGTATAACATTAAAATTGAACGTAAAGAGAAAGGATGTTCCTTTCATGAGGAAATCTGTTGTAGCAATTGTAGGAAGACCAAATGTTGGAAAATCAACTATTTTTAATAGATTAGTTGGCGAAAGGATATCCATCGTAGAAGATATTCCTGGAGTAACAAGAGATCGAATTTATGCACAAGTTGAATGGTTAGCAACTACCTTTAACATCATTGATACCGGTGGTATTGAAATGGGAGATGAACCGCTACTTGTTCAGATGCGTCAGCAAGCTGAAATTGCAATTGATGAAGCAGACGTCATTATATTTCTTGTAAATGGACGAGAAGGTATAACTGGTGCAGATGAAGAGGTAGCTAAATTATTATATAAATCAAATAAACCAGTTGTACTTGCGGTAAATAAAATTGATAACCCTGAGATGCGTGAATCAATTTATGAATACTATTCGCTTGGATTTGGCGAGCCTTATCCTATCTCTGGTTCACATGGTCTGGGATTAGGTGATTTATTAGATGCAGTTGTTGACTACTTTCCTGAAAGGGAAGATAACGATGAGGACGAGGACACAATATATTTTAGTTTGATTGGAAGACCAAATGTTGGAAAATCGTCATTAGTAAACGCGTTAGTAAATGAAGAAAGGGTTATTGTTAGTGAGATAGAAGGTACGACGAGAGATGCCATTGATACGAAGCTCCATAAGGATGACCAAGACTTTGTAATTATTGACACTGCCGGTATGCGAAAACGTGGGAAAGTTTATGAAACTACAGAAAAGTACAGTGTTTTGCGGGCATTGAAAGCCATTGAAAGATCTGATGTTGTATTGGTTTTAATTGATGCTGAAACAGGGATCAGAGAACAGGACAAAAAAATTGCCGGCTATGCTCATGAGGCGGGACGTGCTATCGTAATTGTTGTTAATAAATGGGACACGGTTGAGGCAAACGAAAAATCCATGAAAGAATTTGAAGCAAACGTACGGGCTCATTTTCAATATTTGGATTACGCACCAATTGTATTTTTATCCGCAATGACAAAAAAACGTCTACATACGCTTATTCCTGCGATTAAATTGGCTAGTGAGAATCACGCGAAGCGGATCCCGACAAATGTGCTAAACGATGTGATTATGGACGCAATTGCAATGAATCCTACACCAACTTTAAAAGGGAAACGATTAAAAGTTTTATATACTACACAGGTGGCTGTAAAACCACCTAGCTTTGTTGTATTTGTGAATGATCCAGAACTCATGCATTTCTCATATGAACGATTTCTAGAAAATAAAATTAGAGAAGCATTTGGATTTGTTGGAACACCAATTAAGTTATTTGCGAGAAGAAGACAATAGAGGAGGAGAATTTTGTGACGAAGATTGCTGTATTGGGAGCTGGAAGCTGGGGAACAGCTTTAAGTATTGTATTAGCTGATAATGGATATGAGGTAAACTTATGGACGCATCGAAAAGACCAAGCTGCTATAATCAATGAAACAAGAAGAAATGACAAATATTTAGATGTTGAAATTCCAAGCAATATTAAGGCATATGATATATTAACTGAAGCAATAGATGGCGTTACAGCGGTTGTTATAGTAGTACCAACCAAGGCAATTCGAGAAGTTTGTAAGTCATTGAATGATGTGCTTAATCATGATGTAACAATCATCCATGCGTCAAAGGGAATTGAGCCGGTGACGTTAAAACGTGTATCACAAATGATTGCTGAGGAGCTAGAAAATTATAAGGAAGAAGATATTGTTGTATTATCTGGCCCTAGCCACGCTGAGGAGGTTGCTTTACGTCAACCAACAACTGTTACAGTTTCTTCAGTTCAGATGGATAATGCTAAGGTTGCGCAAGATTTGTTTATTAATGAATCATTTCGCGTCTATACCAGCCCAGATATTTTAGGGATTGAATTAGGTGGTGCTCTAAAAAATATTATTGCACTTGGTGCAGGTATTTCTGATGGTTTAGGCTATGGAGATAACGCGAAGGCAGCATTAATTACAAGAGGGTTAGCAGAAATTGCGAGATTGGGGACCTCACTAGGAGCAAATCCGTTAAGCTTTTTAGGATTACCAGGGGTTGGCGATTTAATTGTTACCTGTACTAGTGTTCATAGCCGTAATTGGCGAGCAGGCAACCTGTTAGGTAAAGGACATAAATTAGATGATGTGCTTGAACAGATGGGCATGGTAGTTGAAGGAGTTCGTACGGTGAAAGCTGCATATCAATTTGCTGAAGAACAACAGGTAGAGATGCCAATTACGAAGGGAATTTATCAAGTTTTATTTGAAGAGAAGGATCCGAAGGACATTGTAGAGCAGCTTATGAATCGAACGAAAAGAGAGGAAATGGACGATCTAGCTAAATTATTAATGGAGAGGTATTCCTGATAACACGTAAACTCCTTCCTGCATATAATGTGTTGAGTTAACTTAGCAGGGAGGCGAGTACGTGAATAATTTCCAAAAAGGTCTTTTTGACAAAATACAGCAAAAGGCAAATATTAATCCTGATGACGTATACAAAGTTGCTGATTCGGTTAAACATGCTAATTTTAAAGACGAGAAAACAGTTAGAAAGCTAGTTCGTCATTTAAGTAAATTAGCTAATAAGCCTATATCAAAGGAAAAAGAAGATAAAATTGTACAGTCTATTGTCAAAAATGATGTACCAATGGATATGAATTCGTTAAACCAATTATTTAAAAAATAAGCGTACTTGGGCAAGTGAGGATACATTCAGCCGTATACTCGCATAAAATAAATCGCACAAGCATTCATGGATAGAGTTGCTGTGGATAATTATTTAGTCAAACCGAGATGGAGTAAGCCCCCTTCATCTCGGATTTTTATGGTACAAATGAAAATGTCTGTAGCATCGACGAAATATTTTGAATACGTATTTTTTGGACGAGTGTATATGTCTTTGTGTTATAATACGTGTTGCAATGATATTGTTCAGTTTGTTTGTATAGGAGTGGTGTCATGTCGGAATCAATGCTAAAAATGTATATTTCATTTGCAGGTATGGTATTACTGCTAGTAGCAATTGGTCTTATTCTGTTATCTCGATATAAGCTAAAAGGTGTTTTGGCCGGAATAGTTGCAATTTTTGCCTATTTATCATTAATTACCGGTGGCTTAATTATCTTTTACATTGTTTTTAGCGGTCCTACAGTGTAAGGCAAGGAGGCTTTATAGTGAAGTATACATATGGAAAGATGTTAATCGTGTTAGTAGTTACCATCCTACTTACTGGGTGTTTATACCCGCAGAATCAGCTATCCAAAAATCAAGCACCAAATCAAGATCAATTGGAAACGGTTCAATCAGCGGTCGATCAGTTTAAGGAGAAGACACAGGGATTGGTTCCAATAAGAACAAAGGGTAGTGATACACCAATTTTCGAAAAATACTTAGTTGATTTTTCAAAGCTAAAGGAAGAAAATATTTTAACTGAAATTCCTGGTAATGCGTATGAAAATGGTGGGATATATCAGTATACACTAATTACACCTGATAATAACCCACGTGTGAAGTTAATTGATTTACAAGTTACTGAAGCAATACGAAGTATAAATGTTAAGTTAGATATATACCGAAATGAACATATTTATCCGCCGTTTGGTGAAGAAATCGAAGAAGGCGTGTATTCTATTGATTATGAAAAACTAGGTTTAGATAAGTCGCCAACGGTTGTTAGTCCATATTCTAATCAGCATATACCAATCATCATGGATGTAGAGGGTAATCTCTATGTTGACTATCGAATAGACTTAAATAATGCATTAAATAAGTATGAGCATGGTTTTAAACCTGGTGATGATATAAGGTATATACTAGCTGATAACACGCCGTTTGTACCTGTATATTCGTTCCCTTATACAATAAAAAATGGTGAACCAGTATTTCAACTTGAAAATAAATAAAAATATATCATATTAAAACCCTTGTAACATATATTGTTTCAAGGGTTTATTTGTCTTTTCTTTTACGAACAGGTTGAACGTTTATGTTTTTTAATCTTTTGCACATATTTAAGGCATATTTTGATAGGACAACATCATAGACTTGTAATGTCAATTATTCGTAGTTTGTTCGTAATGAAAAAGAACGGAGATCGGGAGGGGATCTTTTGGAAAGAGTTGATATTTTTAAAGATATTTCGAAACGGACGAATGGAGATATTTATCTTGGAATTGTAGGAGCAGTCCGTACAGGAAAATCCACCTTTATTAAGAAATTTATGGAGTTGGTAGTCCTGCCTAACATTGAAGAAGAGAGTGAAAGGGCTCGGGCGCATGATGAATTACCGCAGAGTGCAGCTGGGAAAACCATCATGACAACAGAACCAAAATTTGTTCCCAATCAAGCAGTATCAGTCAATGTGGATGAGGGGCTTGATGTCAATGTGCGCCTAGTCGATTGTGTCGGATATGCGGTTGAAGGAGCGAAAGGATTTGAGGACGAGAACGGTCCGAGAATGATTCATACACCTTGGTATGAAGAACCTATTCCTTTTCATGATGCGGCGGAGATTGGCACGCGTAAGGTTATTCAGGAGCACTCAACAATCGGTGTAGTTGTAACCTCCGATGGATCATTTGGAGAAATAGAACGAAATGATTATGTTGATGCAGAAGCTAGAGTAGTTGATGAGTTAAAGGAAGTTGGAAAACCGTTCATCATGGTTGTAAATTCTCAAAGACCAAGTAGTCAGGAGACAGAGCTGTTACGGCAAGAGCTATCGGATAAATATGATATTCCTGTACTTTCTATGAGTATTGAATCAATGACAGAGCATGATGTTAACAATGTTTTACGTGAGGCGCTTTATGAATTTCCGGTCCTAGAAGTTAATGTTAACTTACCTAGCTGGGTAATGGTTCTTAATGAAGATCATTGGTTAAGAAGAAATTATCAAGACGCCATTCAAGACACAGTTAAAAATATCAAACGATTACGAGATGTAGATCATATTGTTGGAGAATTTTCTGAATTCGAATATATTGATCAGGCTCGTCTGGCTGGAATGGAAATGGGAGAAGGGGTAGCAGAGATTGACTTACATGCTCCTGATCATTTGTATGATGAAGTATTAAAAGAAATTGTTGGTGAAGAAATTAGAGGAAAAGATCACCTCTTGCAGCTGATGCAGGATTTCGCTCATGCCAAACGTGAATATGATCAGGTTTCAGGAGCTTTACAAATGGTCAAGCAAACTGGATATGGCATAGCTGCACCTGCATTAGAAGACATGATTCTGGATGAGCCGGAAATAATAAGACAAGGGTCTAGATTTGGAGTGCGACTAAAGGCAGTAGCGCCCTCCATTCATATGATAAAAGTAGAAGTAGAATCGGAATTCTCCCCAATCATTGGGACCGAGAAACAAAGCGAAGAGCTCGTTCGATATTTAATGCAGGATTTCGAGGAGGACCCTTTATCCATTTGGGAATCAGATATTTTTGGAAGGTCATTAAGCTCTATTGTAAGGGAAGGTATTCAAGCAAAAATAGCACTAATGCCAGAAAATGCAAGATATAAATTAAAAGATACACTTGAACGGATAATTAACGAAGGTTCAGGTGGACTTATAGCGATTATACTGTAGCAGCTGATCAAAGGCTGCTTTTTTATTTGTCTAGGAAATTATGAAATTGGAACCTATGGATAGATATGGGCATGTTGAGCCGTTTCCAGCTCCAGCGCCCAGAAACGATGCGACTTCACGAATCTCATCATCGGCTCCGCAAGCACACCGTGATTCCTTTTTCTCCGTTGACTCGCTCCAGTCGCTAAGTTTCTAATCTGGCGCTTGTGTTCTTTGCCTCATAGGTTGGATTAATGAGAATAGCAAAGCTACATCAGATGGTATAATTATCTCACTTAAATAGACTAATTTATGCTACCTTCTATTTCACTTAGTTATTAGTTATTCTAGCAAAATCGTCAATTTCTAAAAAAAATTTTTTCCAACAGCAGGATATTTCTATTAGGTGTCGTATATCTTTATTAAAGCCGAAATGTATTGCTGGCAATGAATAGAACAGTTTTAATTTTTTTGGTATTAATTACCAATTTTACTGTAAAATCTAGTTAAATCATAAAGAAATAAGTAAAAATTGGGTGCTAACTGTTGAATTTTGCTGCAAACTCGGTTAATATAAGCCTTGTCACTAAAGAAACATGTGACATGAAGTATAAAAACTGGCAAAATGGTGAACAAATGATGATAGTTTCATTTTTGTTCCAATGTCGATTGATGATTAATGGGAGGAGGTGAATGTCATGAACAAAACAGACTTAGTGAATGCTGTAGCTGAAAAAAGCGAACTTTCTAAAAAGGATGCAACTAAAGCGGTTGATGCAGTTTTCGATTCTGTCATGGATTCACTACAAAAAGGTGAAAAAGTACAGTTAATCGGATTTGGTAACTTTGAAGTACGTGAGCGTTCAGCTCGTAAAGGTCGTAATCCTCAAACAGGAGAAGAGATCGAAATTCCAGCAAGTAAAGTTCCTGCATTTAAACCAGGAAAAGCCCTAAAAGATAGCGTAAAATAATATTTTACATAGGGCGAAGGATGCGCATTAGCGTATCCTTTTTTTCTTGTCTATTTAGTGATAATTGCTTGATTGACATTGTCCCATATATAATTCATTATTTATTAAGAGATTACTAAGGAGGACGCATAATGGATAAAACGAGTGTGACATCAGATTTTTTTGTAATAAAAGCATTAGAAGACGGTGTTAATGTGATTGGTTTAACACGTGGTACAGATACAAGATTCCATCATTCTGAAAAGCTAGATAAAGGGGAGGTAATGATTGCGCAATTTACAGAACATACGTCTGCTGTAAAAGTTCGCGGTAAAGCAATAATTCAAACAAGCCATGGTCAAATTGAAAATGAATAGTTCGTTTTATAACAGAATGCTTGATTAACGATGCTACATAAATTATGCTATAATAGCTAAAGCATGATGAGAATGGATGAAAGGGCTAAGGTGATTTCTTTGAATACATCTGGATTAGACGTAAACAAACTCAAAGCACGCATAGAAGATGAGTTACAGCACACATTTTTAGAAACATATATAAACAAGCCCGTCATCGACGAAGAAAAATTAAGGTTATTGAACGAAATCATAAATGCTACATCACTATCCGAATACCAGAAGGAAAGATATATTGTAACGACAATGCTTGTTCAAGTAGCTTTAGATACACATGATCTTGTTCCAAGTATAACAGAACAGGATGAAAGTCCAGCTGTGAAACTGCAAAAGCAATTACGTGTTTTAGCTGGCGATTATTATAGTGGACTATACTATTTGCTCTTAGCCGAAATCGATGATTTTGATTTAATCCATCAATTAGCAACAGCAATTAAGGAAATCAATGAATATAAAATGGATCTATATTACCAAGAAGCTTTATCGTTCGAAGAATATATGAAATTAACGAAACGGATAGACGCCTTACTTATTGTGCGTATTGCAGCGTATTTACAGGTTCCTACAGTGGAACAACTTGCGGAAGATTGGTTAATTGTAGGAAATATTGTTGAAGATATAAAACGGTTAAAAAACGGGAAGTCTTCTTCTTTAATTAAAAATTGGGCTAATGGTGACAGTGATTCAACATTGCTTATAAGTTATTTAGATAAGTATTTGCAAAAGAAAATATGTCATGTTAACCAGAAAGTAAAAAATCTTACAAGTAACCAGCAACTAGCTGTGCATATCAGAAAACAATTGACTGAGGTGTTTCATACGAAGACATCTATTGCGGAAAAGGGGTAAAGGTATGTCAGAGCAATCAAAAGAAGAGCGTGTCCATCACGTTTTCGAAAAAGTTTATTCCAAATATGATTCCATGAATTCGATTATTTCATTTCAACGTCACAAAGCATGGCGAAAAGATGTCATGAAGCGAATGAATGTAGAAGCTGGATCTAAAGCTCTAGACATTTGTTGTGGAACGGGAGATTGGTCCTTAGCTATTGCTCAAGAAACTGGTCCTACTGGAGAAGTTTTAGGACTTGATTTTAGTAAGAATATGTTGTCTGTTGCCGAGGAGAAGAAACAGCAAGCACAAATAAGTCAGCTGCGTTTTATGCAAGGAAATGCAATGGACTTACCATTTGAAGACAATTCTTTTGAATATGTGACCATTGGCTTTGGACTTCGAAATGTGGAGAATTACATGACTGTCTTACAAGAAATGTATCGTGTATTAAAGCCTGGCGGTATGGCAGTATGTTTAGAAACCTCCCAACCATCCATACCTATTTATCGGCAATTATATTATTTTTATTTTAGTTATATGATGCCATTGATTGGTAAGCTATTTGCAAAAAGCTATAAGGAGTATGCATGGCTACAAGAGTCTGCCAAGGAATTTCCTGGAAAGAAAAAATTAAAGCAAATGTTCTTAGCTGCGGGATTTTCTGAAGTACAGGTTAAAAGTTATACTGGTGGTGTAGCGGCAATGCATATGGCTTTCAAATGATAACTGTTGAATAAGTAAAAAAGGTGACATACATGAAATTAGCTAAAGCTTATGGATATTTAAGAAAAGATTTAGAAGATATAGAAGCAACCATAAATCAAGTCATACAAGCAGATCACTCCGTGTTGCGCGAAGCATCAACAGAATTGCTTAAAGCTGGTGGTAAACGAATACGCCCCGTATTTGTCTTACTATCAGGTCAAGTAGGTACGTATGATCTAACAAAATTGAAGACAGTAGCAGTTTCTTTAGAACTCATTCATATGGCAACGTTAGTCCATGATGATGTTATTGATGATGCAGAAATTCGTCGTGGAAAACCAACGATTAGACAGCTATATGGTAATCGTGTTGCCATGTACACGGGAGATTATATTCTAGCTCGAGCACTAGAAGAGATAACCATGCTACGGGATCCAAAAATTCACCAACTTTTATCCAAGACAATTGTAGAGGTGTGCAGGGGAGAAATAGAACAAATTCGAGACAAGTTTAACTTGAATCAAGACTTACGTAATTATTTACGGAGGATTAAAAGGAAAACGGCATTATTAATTGCTACCAGCTGTAAAATGGGAGCGATAGCTTCAGGTGTTAATGAGAGAGATGCACATCGCCTCTATCAATATGGTTATAATATTGGGATGTCTTATCAAATCATTGATGATATTCTTGATTTTACAGCATCACCAAAACAACTAGGGAAACCAGCTGGAAATGATCTTTTACAAGGAAATCTAACATTACCAGTGTTTTTAGCGATGAAAAATAAAACATTTCATGAAAAAATAGAGCATTTATTTAATCATTCAGAGGCGATTAATGAGGAAAAGATTCAAGAAATTGTTCAAGATGTCCGAAATTCAGATGCAATTGAGGAGTCTTATGCATTAAGCAACCGTTATTTAAATAAAGCCTTGCAAAAACTTAGCGAGCTTCCGAATAGCAGATCAAAAAATACGTTGATGGATATTGGAAAATATATTGGGAAGCGACGATCATAATCACCTTGTCCCGTTGTAATTTTTACATAATTTTGATAGAATTTTATCGGTTAGACAAATACAAAATACATAATTGATGAGGTGTGTAGCATGGAAAAAACATTTTTAATGGTTAAACCGGATGGTGTTCAACGTAATTTAGTTGGAGAAATTGTAAATCGCTTTGAATCAAAAGGGTTTAAATTAGTGGGTGCAAAATTAATGGTTATACCAAATGAGTTGGCTGAACAACATTATGGTGAACACAAAGAGCGGCCATTTTTTGGAGAATTAGTAGATTTCATTACTTCCGGCCCAGTCTTTGCCATGGCTTGGGAAGGTGAAAATGTAATCGCAATCGCTCGTGAGATGATGGGTAAAACCAATCCTGTGGACGCAGCTCCTGGAACGATTCGTGGTGACTATGGTATGACAGTAGGTAAAAATGTCATTCACGGTTCAGATTCTCCGGAAAGTGCAGAACGAGAACTCGGACTATTTTTTGAAAAGAAAGAGCTTACTTCCTATACAAAACAGGATAGTGACTGGGTATACTAATGACACACCATTACCTCCGTTACAGACGGAGGTTTTATTATATGATTCTTAATTAGGTGAAAGAGGCGGGAGAAGGTGGAACAAGACTATAAGGAGTTTATTGCCAACGTAAAAAACATGGCAGGCATTGACTTGAATTTATATAAAGAAACACAAATGAAGAGAAGGCTAACCTCATTAAGAAATAAACGAGGATATTCGAGCTTTTCAAAATACTTTACGGCGATGCGAAATGATGAACATCTATTAGAGGAACTACTAGATCGTATAACGATTAATGTTTCGGAGTTCTATCGAAATCCAAAGAGGTGGGAGGTATTAAAAACCTCCATTATTCCTCAGCTTTTGGAAAGGAATTCCCTCACGATTTGGAGTGCTGCTTGTTCAACAGGAGAAGAACCATATAGTGTTGCCATCATGCTTAAGGAGTACTTTCCAAGTATAAACTATCGAATCATTGCTACTGATATCGACAATGCTGTATTAGGAAAAGCAAAACAAGCTGTATATCAAGAACAAGCACTTAAAGAATTACCATCAGGGCTTGTAAATAAATATTTCACGCAAGAACACGGCTTGTACTATGTAAAAGATGAATTAAAAAATTCGATTACTTTTGAAAAACATAATTTATTAGCAGATAGGTATCCAGCAAATGTAGATTTAATTATTTGTAGAAACGTACTGATCTATTTTACCGACCAGGCGAAAGAAATGATTTATCGTAATTTTAGTAGAGCTTTAACGAATAACGGTGTTTTGTTCGTAGGAAGTACAGAGCAGATATTTAGTCCTGATAATTATGATCTGCAATTATTGGATACCTTTTTTTACCAAAAAAAGGACGAAGAT
>NZ_JAJERH010000049.1 GCF_016919725.2 Virgibacillus sp. AGTR | reverse complement strand
AGTGATACGCCCTAAATTGGCGTACCACTTTTTTCAGTTACTGGGTTTTGTCCCAGACCCTTTATACATATAGTTAGTTATTTTTATGAAACCTAAGCAAAAATCATGTAATAATGAGGTTACATTTGCCATAAAAGTAAGAATAAATAGCACTCTTCGCTACATTGTTACCCTTTTGTCTCAGAACACAGTCAATCAGAGGTCTGTCACATTTTGAACAACGGTTTGTTTTAAAAGCCCCATAACAATTATCATGAGTTCGGCAGCATCTGTCTACCCCATTAATTGGTTTACCACCACCGGTTTGATAGCCACAACCTTTACCGCACCATTTGTATCCTCCCGGCAAACAAAAATCGAATAAACCTTTAGGTTGAATTTTTTCTGCTGCTGTTCCAGGTACATATGATGTTTGATCTGGCAATAACTTATCTTCCGCAATAGCATCCTGGACTTCTTTTTCTAGCTGATTGGTATACGGTGTTTCCTCAGTGATTACAACATCGTTATCAACAAATCCATATTCTTTAAATAATACTTCTCCATTTTCTTTTGCTACTTTGTCACCCAATACAACTTCAACTTTCTCCCCTTCATAGATGCCTTCTGTAACTACAATATTAAATTTATTTTCAATAAATAATTTTGTAGTATTAGCAATGAAGATTTCATTTCCAGTGCCAACAAAATCATAAGAGTAAGATTGAATTTTGAGATCATCATATGTCACGTTTAAGTCCTTAGAAAACTCATCAAAAAGGGATTTTACCTTCTCTTTATTTAACGTTTTTTCCTTGACTTGACTTAATTCCATACCACTTAGGTACTTACCATTTAAAAAATTCATATATACATCCTCCTTAATAATATTTCAGGATCAATCCTGTTATTATTTAAAGAGGTTTATCTTATAAAATATCAAAATTAAAATTATTTTTATAAAAGATTTTGAAACGGTTTTTTCTTATTATTCGTTTATAAGGAAAGAGGAGGGAATATGAATTCAATTGAAGAATTATTCAAGCTGTATGCAAACGATGTTTATAGGTTCCTTTTAACAATGACAAGGGATGAACACATGGCAGAGGACCTTCTTCAAGATACGTTTTACAAAGCCTTCATTAATATGGATGCTTACAAAGAAGGTAATACAAAGGCTTGGCTATTTACCATTGCTAAAAATAAGTTTATTGATGATTTCAGAAAGAATAAACGAATAATAGTAACACCCGAAGTTTTCAAAGAGGATAACTCCGTGTCCTTGGTGTTAGAAGATATTATTGTAACTAATGATATTGTTGACGATATTACGGAAATTATAAATAACCTTCCCCTAAATCAGAGAAAAGCAATCATTTTAAAAGATTTTAGAGATTTAACCTATGAGGAAGGGGCGCAGATTATGGGAATCAAAACTGCAACCTTTAAGACCCTTGTTCATCGTGGGAGAAAAACCATTAGATTGAAGTATAAGACCTGCGGTGATATGTCAAAAGAAAAATAATTAATTATTTGATTATCAAGGTACAATTTATCTAAAAAAAGCAACACTAAACTAATCCAGTAAATTCATGTAAAATACTAGGAGTTTGAAAAGGAATTTAGAAGCTATTTATGCTTCATGTATAAACGCTCCTTTCGGGCGTATAAATTTGGTTTTTACGTAGTAGCGCATCCACCAAACGCACAAATTTTCTTGCGGTTAAGACGAGGGTTCTTTTGTGTTGATGCTTCGGGACTTCTTGATACTTTTTCGTGTAATACTCTTGTATTCAGGAATTTGCCTTCTTACCGAGTTGGGGGCTTCAACTAGATAATATCAGAGATACTGATTTCCATTACTCGATAATGATGTATCATCTGCTGTGAAACGACCTGATTGGTGCTTACGCCAATAAAGGCCTGCATATGGCAATCTTCGTTTCGTCTCCGAAACGTTCAATTTGTCCAATTTCAGCAATAATGCCGGCGGCAAATACTGAACCAATGCCAGGCACAGTTTGTAGTGTTTGCGGTACGCCTTTCATGATTCGCTCAATTGATTTATCAAGTTCTTTGATCTTTTTCAAATGTACGAATCAACGTAATAGAAGTGCCAAGTATCGTATCAATGGAATCTTCAACTACTTTGTCAAACGGTAGGAAGAACGAACAGCCTGTTTAATAGATTTCGCAACATATTCTGGATCAGGGAATCTATTTTTGCCTTTAGTCCGTAGATAATTAGCTAAGTCCTCTAAGGACATGTTGGATAACTCGTCCAAACTATAGTTTTCAAGGAAAAGATCCATCATCGCTTTTCCAAATATCGAAGACTCTACTTCTTCAGTGAACGTATTGCATTAATAGCTTAAATACTGAAGGAAACGCTACTTTTCCTGCGTGATTTGACGGACAATATTATAACGGGAACGTGTCAATTGTTGAAGAGCAACGTATTGTTCACCTTTCACAACCGACATCGGCAAACGATCAAAACGTAAATAATCGTCAATGACAAATGCATCAATTTCGTCTGTCTTATTCATATCGCTATAGCTTTTCTTGAAATTGGCTATCTGTTTAGGATTCATGACCAGCACTTGTCCGCCAAGTGCACGAATGGATTCGTCATTGTGTAAATACATAGATGGATGAAAGCTATAAACACTAGTCGATTCAAGACCGATACGTAATTCACTAACAGATTTACCTTGAACAACGTTCAAGATTTGATCTCTTAACAGGGTGGCACCAGGTAAATCATTGGAACAAAATCTTGGACGCTCTGGTATATCCCTAGTGTGAACGCCGATCAGCTTCCTTGTGTATGAGTACTATCCTTGCATCGATAGCAACCCTAAAGCTACTAACATTTAGGTTCGAACCTCAAGGTGTACAGCCTGCGTGTATGAAGGTCGAAGCGAACACTGGGAAACAGTCTTACAATGCGGTTAAGCCCGCAGGAGTGAAAAGAATTGTCTCAAATGATCCTAAGACCATTATCTAGGGACATCACGTAACGTCTAAGATATTTGATTTATTAAAGGTTAGCTAGTAAGGAAATAATGGGCGTAAAATAAACGCCTAAACATAATATACGAGGAGGGAGCTTCATGAACCGATTTAAAGATAAAGAGTTAACAGAAAAAAAACAGATGGATATTATTAAGGCATCTAAATTAAAAGCAAGGTGGAATACCATTCTAACGATTTTAACAATTATTTTAATTATTGTTCCGGCTACCTTTTTCTTGAGTGTTGCTTATTATAGTGTCAGCAGTAAGGCAAATAATGAAATTATTGCTGCGGAAACAATTTATTCATTAACAAGGCCGAATCTTCAAATTGGAGATATGGAAATGGAATCAGAAATCACACCATTTTTTGGATTACATCTATCTGCTCCATTATACAAACAAGTTGGGGGAGTAATATTCAATGCAGGCGATTATCATACAGAAATAACGCCCGGTAACAATCAAGATGTCACCGAGAAACTATTAATTAACGATATACCAATGTCTGCAATGGATCAGGAATACGTCTTTCAATATCCTAGTAATAATCCTTTACGGAATCATTTAACTCTAGGGTGGGAACAGCTGGAGAATGTATCAGAAGGAACTGTAAGTGAAGCGTACTTATCTTTAGATAAGGCTTATGCGTCGGAAGAAATTAAAGACTTGATAGCTGAATATGATATTGATTTAGTTTGGAATGCGGTAGACACTGGTGTAGAAAAAGAGATGGTAGATGAGGAGGGACGATTTGTTTCACCGATTGGCTATCCTGAAAATAATGAAGCACCGGCTAATTCTAATTTTGAATCTGAAGATAATCAAGAGCTTTTTATGGAACAGCTTCAATTTTTAGATCAACATGAAGCAATGGTAAATAGTATCCGACCAGATATATCTATGGCGGCACAGGAACGATTAAAATATTTAAAAGAAAATGATATAAGGATCTATGGGATTGTTGTAACAGGACCATCAAAGGAAATCTTAAAGATGGAACGACAAGAAGCATTTAAAGGTATCTATATCGGAGAAACAGAGAATTGGAATTGGAATAAGCGGGAGGGATATTAAATGATAACCAAAAATCGATTTTTCTATACAACGGGATATATATCAGTAGCAATGGGATTATTTAGTCTTTTGGTTATAAATATAAGTATATTGTACAATAACTTTTTCTTCTTATATTTTATACCGCAAGGGATAGGAATTCTAACGGGAATTGTAGGGAGTTTTGACAAGCAAAGCAAAGTCTACGGCCTATGGGGAATTGCTTTGAACGCCTCTACGTTATTGTATATATTAGTTGTTATGATTCTAGGAACAACAATTAACCCTCAGCCTTAATACCCTAGCTTGCTAAATATTTCAAGAGAGAAACGTACTTCTTAATGGAGTGCGTTTTTTTCTTGAAACATGATAAAAAATATTTTTCATTTTGATAATTTAAAAGCTGGCTCCTCTTTAGACAATAACAAGTAAATATTCATGGTGGTATAGCCAAGATGGAAAGGCGAAGGTCTGCAAAACCTTTATACATCGGTTCGATTCCGATTACCACCTTAAAACTATTAGCTCTTATTCAAAAAATGAATAAGAGTTTTTATATAGATAAAAAAACTTGCAAATGATAAAATAAGAACATACGTTCTTTTTTATAAATGATATACTTTTTTCTCTTTATTTAATAGGGGGTAATTATATGGACAAAACAGAATTGATAAAAAGATGCAAATCTAAAATGAATCAACCTATTGTTAATAATTTTTTGAAAGATAAAAAGAATTATGCTCTTTTTCAGAAAGCACTAAATAATTCCCAAGATAAGGACAATGTAAAGAAACTAGATGATGCATTCCGAAATTATTATAAATCAGTAAAAGTTTTAAGCTATATATCGAAATTAATTTATTTTTATTCTATTGACTATGACAAAAAAATAAGTAGCTACAAAAATAAAGAAGTTTATGCTCCCGATACAGAATCAAATTCCAATGATCAGCAAGATGGTCAACAGCTATTGGAGGTTTATTTTTCCTCTCAAAAAGATTTAACATTTGCTGATTTTCAGCAACACCAAACTTTTTTGGACCAAATAGAGGATGAAGGCCTTTATCAAAGTCTTAAATCACTAAAAGAAATTCAGTTAAGGATTTTAGAACTAATTTATGTGCATGGACTAAATAATAAAGAGGTTGCATCTGCGTTAGATAAATCTGAACAAACAATTTCATATAACCATAAAACAGCGCTGAAAAAATTAAAAAGTCATATAAGTTAGATGATTTATTTTCACTAATTTTATAAGTACAGTGAAAGGAATGATACTTCATTATGGATAACCAGAGCTTATTGTCAGCTTTAGAGGAAGGAAACTTATTAAGAATTATTTCATTTTTTGAGCCATCAATTAGAAAAAACTTACGAAATACTCCCTATCAAGAAAGGTCGGACTTGGAACAAGAAATAACCATAAAGATTTTAGAAAAAATAGAAAAGCTACAATTGCTAGAGGTTCCTACATTTTTTGAGTTTATTGATTGTGGCGATGGATAAATATTTTTAGAGAGGAAGGTTTGCTGATGGAAAACGACTATGCTGCATTAATTAATATATTGGGTAATTTTGGTTTTCCTGTCATGATAACAATTTATTTATTTGTGCGATTTGAAAAGAAAATAGAAAACTTAGCTTCGGTTATTTCAGAACTGAAAAATGCAGTCAAAGAGCTAAAAAAGTGAGGGATAAGTAATGGATAATTCTAAATTATTTGAGTGCTATTGTAAATCTAGGGAGGTACAAGCCTCATTTACAAAATGTTTAGTCGAAAACGAACTTACACCTGAAGAGGAAAAAATGTTAGTTAATGCAATTACTGATCAACTAAAAATTTCTAATAATATAAAGCATTATATTTGTAACATTAAGTGAACATTACTTGTAAGGCGATACTCTAGAAATAAGCGAGCTTCTTAATATTAAGAAGCCCGCTTATTTCTGATGGGATATTATTTAACTAAAATATTTTCGGTAATTTTTATCTTTTGGCCAGCAAATATTTTATGCGGACTTTTAATGTTATTTAAATGTTGCAGCTGTTTTATTGTTGTACCATATTTAGCAGCAATCCCGCTAAGTGTGTCGCCATCTTTAATGGTGTAGGTATTTATATTATTGGTCGCTTGGGAAGGATCTTTGAGTATAAGATTTTGTCCCACTTGTATAATGTCTGGATTACGGATATCATTAAGATTTTGCAAGGATTTTATAGTAGTACCGGCTCTGTTTGCGATGCCAGATAAAGTGTCTCCCGGTGCAACTCTATATATGTTTCCAGATATTTTAGATGATTTATTACTTAGGCTCCCTTTCCCCCACTAACCAATACCGGGCTTATATGCCTCATTTTTATCAACTTTGATACCCTCGACTGTTACATTGTTTTGATATTGTCTTAAATGAACATGACTAGATATTATTCCATTTGACCAGGCATCCGTCTGCCAGTAGTAATCTATGAATCCTTTTAATGCTTCCATTACCGCATAGGATCCATAAGCTCCTACTTTAAAGTCTTTGTTGGTTGACTTTACACCTTCAAAGTAGGATTTGACATTATTTAGTTGTGATCTTCCATCCGCTGCATAATCGACAGCAAAATAAATAACACTACCTTTTGGCTGCCCTACATTGTTTGCCCATGTTGTTGCTTGCCTACCGTCTTTCTTCCCCTGATCTTTACTAAAATAAGAAGAATTATTCGCAGAAGTTTGATAGATAGAGCATAAATCTAATCCTGCTTTCTGAATGATCATTACTTCTGCTTTATCAAAAGACTTCCAGCTGTTACCTAGATAACGTAATGCAAAGTTAAACCCAGCGTTTTTTAACTTTACTGCACTGGCACTTGTTAGCTTTGTAGCACAATCAAAACCTTGTATCAAAAAACGTCCCCCCTATTTTTGTACTAAAAATAAAAAGAGCAGCTGTAGCTACTCTATATGTAAGTGTTCAATCAACTAACCATTATTTTTTTGATTTTTTCAGGATTGAACCCTTCAACTGTATGGGTTGATTTATTATCATTAATAATTACAAACGGAATTCCCTGAACCTCAAGCGTATCGAATTCTTTATTATTTTCCTCATTGTCTATATCTTTAAATTCGTACCCATAGTTATTCTCTTTTAGCCATTTTTTTAACTTAACACAATAAGAACACCATTCAGTTCCATACACAATTATATTTTTCAAATGCATTCTCTCCTTTCAATAACCATTTATTTATATAAAAGAGATAAAAAAAGAGGGAAAATCAAAAAATCGCATACTTTTTCTAAAAAAGTCAAATCTTTTCTGTTAATCGCCTCTTTTCATCTTAAATAATTTAGCAAAGAAACCTTTGCTTTCAACGGAAGCGTTATTTTCAATGCGTGCTTGCTGCATGTTTTTAATTTGATTTAAAAGGTGCTCGTCTCTTTTTTTAATTGAATTATCTATATACTGTTGTTGTTCATCCAGTTTCGTCAATAACGCTTTATTAAATTTCTGCTGCAGCAAACTTCCCTCCATACTTTTTAATTTTTGCAATATTTAGTTTTTTAATTCAGGATTAATGCACTCCATTTTTATTGGATCTTCGCCAGTCGCAAAATAAAATTCAACACCCGCTTATTTATCCACGTGGGTAAATTTTATAATTTTCTGTGATTTCTTAGACTATGACAAAGGAGCAATCACCTGGTTACTGACATAGCGCCTACTCGAATCACTTGGCATGAGCTAAAGGCAACACAGTGAAGTGTAAGCATTTTGATGTTGACTTATCGCAAGGATCCGTAGTCGCGGAAGATGGATGTCGCTAAACGGGCAACTCTGTTATGCGCAAATCAAAAAAGGGGACATAGACATCTGTCATCCTTTTTTTGATGATCATTCCTTTACTTCAATAATAAAGCTAGCCTCGGCTTCCTGTATACGTACTTCTACATTTCCTGATTCCGTAAATGTATAGGGGGAAAGCTCATATATACTTTGCACATCATGCGCTTCTGCCAAACCATTGATTACTTGGTCATTTAATTCGGTTATATTTGCCTCCCACGTTTCCGTTGCACCTGATGGATAGGTAAGCTCTACTACCGTGTTGCCCTCTAAATTCCAATCTTCCCATGTGACAAGATGAAGATTGGCTTCTTTATCTTTAGTTACAAGTCCATCACCATAATATCCGACATCACCAATTTCACCAAAAACTGTATGTTCATTCCCATTCACCTGTATATCTAAATAGGGTGGTTGATAGGTCACTTCATAATAAATTCCATAAGCGAGCGATACAACGCCTGCAACGGAAAGCCCAATCATTAACTTTTCAAATGTCCCTTTTTTAAAACCACTCATAAACTCCGAAAACGCTGCAAATTTAGCTATTGAAAATAAAACAATAACAACAGCAATTATACCAATTCCTAAGATAATATACATTTTCTCCCTCCCCATCCCTAATCTAATTTTATAAATTTCTGAATTAAAATGTCAACAGCATAAATAAACGAACGTATATTCTTGTTTTTGTGCGTAAACAAAGCTATACTTTTAACAGGTACAATTAAAACGAAACATAAGAGGAGTGACTAATCATGAACTATAAAAATGCACTTACACAGTATATAGATGCAACGAACTCACATGATTTCCAACAGGTTGAAAAGATGTTACATAAGGATGCACATTATTGGTTTACCGATAAAACCTGTGCTTCCATCCCTAAAATAAAAATGTATTTCGAGCACGCGTGGAGGACAATTGAGGATGAAATTTACCAAGCAAAAAACATTCAGTGGATCGCTGTCGATGAACATACAGCAACCTGTATCTACAACTACCATTATAAAGGGTACTATGAAGGGCGGCTTGTTTCAGGAAGCGGACGTGCAACGAATGTTTTTGTACAAACGGAGGATGGGAAGTGGAGGCTTATTCACGAGCATTTAAGTAGTTTGTGAGTTCATCACATAACGTTTAGCAAGAAAAATTCTACATAATAGCTAAACAATTAAGGACACAACCTTTGTATACGAGCAAGTTATCTTCATTTTTATATAATGGAAAAGGGATAGGATAGGATCTAACTAAAACAGTCCATTCTAAAGATGCACAATAGCAAATATTCGTAGATTGTTGAAAAAAGAAGATCGCTTTTCCTGCGTGCGATGTACTGCTGTCGAAGTCTTCCTTATCATGCGAGAGTACAAGATAAAAGGCTTCGAGCAGACATCGTAGTACGACATTTCAACAGCAAGAGGAGGGACACCAGCCGAACGCGGAAGCACGTATATTTCTGGAGCGAATTAGTTGAACGAACGATCATTTTTAGTTGTTTCATTTTTTTCTTCGATTAGAACGCTTTTGCCCCCGCATATCTAGTACTTTTTCATTAGAATGCTGCTGTCCAGCCTGCATCTGCAGTAATGACCGTACCATTTATAAAGCTTGAATCTTCAGATGCTAAGAATAGAGCCACATTGGCAATTTCTTCAGGTTGTCCAGCACGTGGCATAACTGCCTGACCAGCTTTTGTACGACTTGCTCCAAGCTCGTTTACGTTTTTCATGGATGCACCGATATTGGTTGCAACACCACCTGGAGCAATTGCATTACATCGAATACCTTTATCTGCATACATATAGCCAGTGTTCTTCGTAAAACCAATTACAGCGTGTTTGGAAGCAGTATATGTTGCACCAGCATGCGCCCCATTTAAACCGCCAGTTGACGCAGTATTAACAATAACGCCTTTTCCTTTTTCTAGAAAGATCGGTAGGGCTTTTCTTGTAGCACGCATTACCGCAGTTGTATTAATGGCAAAGATTCGCTCCCAATTCTCATCTTCGATTTCGCCTGCGGGCTCAAAGCCATCCATAATTCCTGCATTATTGACTAGAATATCTAGCGTCCCAAATTCTTGAACAGTTATATCAATTAATTGGTCGATTTCTTCACGTTCTGCTACGTTTGTCTTCATTGCTCTTGCTGTACCACCAGCTGATTCGATGGCAGAAGCTACCGCATCTGCACCTTCTAAATTAATATCCGAAACGATTACTTTAGCACCCTCTTTGGCATAGAGCTCAGCAATAGCTTTTCCCATACCTGAAGCAGCACCAGTAACAATTGCTACTTTGCCTGATAATTTCATTCATAATCTCTCCTTTATCTACATATAAAAAGGTCTTCCAACTAATGACAATATCATGTGACTGTATACTAGAAGCATAATGTACTATACTTAAGGTAGCAATATTCAAATAACCGCTAACATGTTGATTAATCAACATTAAACACCCTTGATGTTGAACATAACAAAATAATAAACAGATTGGTGGTAGATTGTATATGAAAGTAGATCGGCGGATTCATAAGTCAAAAACTGCATTAAAATCTGCGTTGCTTACACTTATGAAAGAAAAGGAATTACGACAAATCACCATCACGGATATTGTCAAAACAGCGGATTTAAATCGGGGAACATTTTATAAGCACTACCAAATACAAGAGGATCTACTCCATGAGCTAGTCGACGATGTCATATCTGATTTAACTAAATCTTACCGCGATCCATATGCTAATAAGGAAATATTTAGTCTCCATGACCTGACCCCTGCTAGTATTAAAATATTTGAACATGTGGCACGTTTTGCTGATTTCTATCAAACCATTATTTATCACGAACATGTATTACCAGGTTTTCAAAATAAATTATGTGATATTTTGAAAAAATTGCCAATGAACGACCTTGCACAGCTGCAAAAAGAGGACAGGGGAGACAATTCAATTGAAAAAGACTTACAGATAAGTTATCAAGCTTATGCGTTATTTGGAATGATTATGGAATGGGTAAAAGGTGGATTCAAATATTCCACTGACTACATGGCTGACCAATTAATTAAAATGCTGTCAAACAGACCTATTTCTATGCAATATCTTACACCTAAAGTAATGGAAGCATCGGAAACAACTTCATAAGTTAAAAAGAACGTCTCATAAGGTAGCTTATCGATACTAACTGGAATACACTCCTCTTCCTTGGCAATGATTCAGCTTGCGCATGAGAGAAAATTCACTGCCAGATTCGTGAAGTCGCCTCGTTACGGGGCGCTGGAGCTGGGCGTCTCAACACGCCATTTTTATCCACATGGGCTAATATAATACTTTCTTAGCTTTTTAACCTTATGAGACAGTTCTAACATTACGCTAGAATTGATGCTGTATCGCCATAAATATGCATTCCTTTGAATTGCTACGATTCATACAGATAATTTCTTCTAAGGTTTTCCCTTCGAACAGCATCATTTATCCTTACGTTAAATAATCATTTTCTAACAAGTAATTAATAACCTGCTGCGTCGCTTCTTCAATCGATTGTTTCTCTGTATCAATTGTTAGTTCAGGAGCAATTGGTTCCTCATAAGGTGCATCGACACCAGTAAAACCCGCTATTGTACCAGCACGTGCTTTTTTATATAATCCCTTGGGATCACGTTCTTCACACGCTTCTAAACTACATTTTACATATACCTCAATAAATTCTTTATCTGGCAGCAGCGCTCTTACAAGATTGCGGTCTTCTCGATATGGAGAGATAAAGGCAGTCAATGTAAGAACACCCGCATCGATAAATAGCTTCGATACTTCGCCAATTCGTCGGATATTTTCCGCTCGATCCTCCGGTGTAAACCCAAGATTCTTGTTCAATCCATGCCTAATATTATCACCATCTAGCCGATACGTGTAAATACCTAGTTGATAGAGCTTCCTTTCCAGCTCCACGGTAATCGTTGATTTCCCGGAGCCAGATAGCCCCGTAAACCAAAGTACTGCACTTTTATGTTTGTTTCGTTTCTGCCTAGCTTCTTTTGATACAATCGAGTCATGCCAAGCAATATGCTTCGACTTAGTCACATTTTTCCCTCCTAAAACCACCAGAAGTATACAATCATAACCGTAATAAGCATTACCAAGATACTTAAGGGTGTCCCTATTTTTACATAGTCTTTGAATGTATAGCCACCAGGACCATAGACAATTAAATTCGTTTGATACCCAATCGGCGTAATAAAGCTAGAAGACGCCGCGATCGTCATTGTAATTGCAAAGCCCATTGGCTCTAAATCTAGGTTAGCTGCCATTTCGAAGACGATCGGGATCATCAAAATAGCCGCTGCGCTGTTTGTAATGATTTCCGTGAATAGATTTGTTGCTATATAGATAAGCAATAGTAAGCTAAATAAGCCAAGTGGCTCTCCTACACTCAATATTTTATCAGCAATCCAAGGTGCTAAGCCTGATTTCATCATCGCCATGCCAATACCAAATGAACAGGCAATTAGCAATAGCACATCAAAATGAATATATTTCTTTACCTCTTCCATTGTGATCACCTTCATTGCTAACATGATTACAACTACGATGGCCATCGCCTTAAACATGCTCAATATACCGATTGTAACCAATAGAATCATCGCTAAAAAGAGAATGATTGTTATCCAGCCTTTAAAAGGATTTCGCTGAAATGTATTCGGTCGATCTAATGGGGTTACTACATAAAAGTCTTCCGATTGCTGATACTTTTCCATAAAATCGGCTCCTGCTAGTAATAGTAAGCTATCACCTGGCTTTAACAAAATATCACCAATTTTGGATTTTATTCGTTCGCTATCTCGGTGAACTGCAATAACTCCAGCATCGTATAAGGATCGAAACTTAGATTGCTTTACCGATTTGGAAAGCAAGGAGGACTGATGCGATACAACAGCTTCTACAATTGTTGAGCTGCCATTCTTTAAATCATCAAAATCAACTTGCTTTCCCATTCTTAACGATAACCCTTTCGTTGTTTGCACCTCAGCTAATGCCGTGATTATACCGGTAAAAATGAGACGATCACCAGCTTGAATAATGGTTGTAGCGCGGACAGGTGATACGCGCTCCTTACCACGGATAATTTCGATTAAATAAAGTCCCTTTAACTCTCTTAATCCAGCTTCTTTCACACTACGATTTACCGCTGAAAACGAATCCTCAACAACCATTTCAGCAATATATTCTCGGGAATCCTCTTTTACCTGCTGTTGAAAACCTTTATTTTCCGGTAACAGGCGTCTGCCTATGACAATCAAATAAAGGAGACCAACAATGGTAATCGGAACGCCAATAATTGCTAACTGAAAGACTGAAAATCCATCATAGCCGTAATCCATTAGCATACCATGTACGACAAGGTTGGTGGACGTCCCCATTAACGTAATGGTTCCACCTAAAATGGTCGCATAGGAAAGGGGGATTAAGAATTTTGATGGTGCAATTTGCTGTTCCTCACACCAATTTTTAATTAATGGCGTAAACGTAACAACAATCGGTGTATTATTTAAAAATGCAGAAAGTGTAGACGTTGGTATCAGTACTCGGACCATTGAGCCGATTAAACTATTACTTTTATTTAGCCAGTTCTTCATAATGTCTTCGATAATACCGCTTTTTTGAATGGCACCAGCTATAATAAATAACAGAGCAATGGTTAGCATTCCTTCATTAGAAAAACCAATAAGCGCGTCCTCTGGTGTTACAATACCTATTAATAAAAAGATGGTTAATGTGGTAAACACAATGATGACTGGACGCGCAATATCCATGATAAGTCCACCGATCATGAAACAAATTACGATAGAAACAATGATCATCTCACTCGACATGAGGAACCTTCCCTTTACTTAACGTTGTCTTAAGCCTTCCCTTAACACTTTTGCTACTTCTGGGCGTGAAAATTCTTTTGGCAACTCTTCTCCATTACGTAGCTTCTCACGTACTTTCGTGCCACTTAAATGAACGTGGTAGGATTTATCATGTGGACATGTTTTTTCTGTTCCCATGTTTTCACATGCTGTGCAATAAAATGCATGTTCAAATGCAAATATTTGAATTCCTAGCTCTGCCTCGTATTGAGAAATTAACTCCTGCGCTTCGTAAGTTCCATAATAATCACCAACACCTGCATGGTCCCGCCCAACAATAAAATGCGTACAGCCATAGTTTTTTCGAACAATAGCATGTAAGATAGCCTCTCTTGGACCAGCATAGCGCATCGCTGCAGGATAGATTACTAGTCTCGTTCGGTCTTTCGGATAATATTTATCTAAGATGACTTCATAGCTTTTCATTCGTATATCAGCTGAGATATCATCTGATTTTGTTTCTCCTACTAAAGGATTAAGCAATAGCCCGTCAACAGATTCTAATGCACATTTCTGAATATACTCGTGTGCGCGGTGCACTGGGTTCCTTGTTTGAAATCCTACAATTGTTTTCCATCCTAATGCTGCGAATAATTTCCTTGTTTCTATTGGATCTAGCTGATAATTAGCGAATTGATTATTTGCTTTCTTTTGAAGTAGATGAATAGGACCAGCTAGATATATATCACCTTTTTCATACACTTTTTTAACACCTGGATGTGATGGGTCAGTTGTGCCATACACAAGCTTTGCTTCTTTTTCCTTTTCATAGTGATACTTCTCGGTAAGATATAAGACACCATATACCTCATCATCCTCGCCAATCAGTGCGATTTGTTCACCAATTTCCAATGCCTCTGCTTGTGCTTTTTCTACATCTAGTGTGATGGGGATACTCCAAATCGTGCCATCCTCCAACCGCATTTCTTCTACAACTCTTGTATAATTTGTCTTCCCCATAAATCCAGTAAGAGGGCTAAAGCCTCCATTCGCAATCAACTCCAAATCGGAGAGATGCCACGTATTTACTGTTACTGTTTTTACGTTCGCTATTTTTTGCAAATAGGCATCCCGTTCTTCCTTAGCGACTTGCCTTTGGATTAATTTACCTCCATGAGGTATACTTCCTATCTGTTCCGTTGTTGATATCACTTAAGCTCCCTCCTATTCGCTTTCATGGCATAACGCTTCATTGAACAACCTGTTGTTCGTAATAATGATTCATTTCTACGACCATTCTTCCCATCTTCGGTTTCGTCGGATAAAAAACATCCTGAATCTGATTCTTTCTTAATTCCTGTGCAGTTACTTTTCCAACTGCAGCAGCTAGGACATGTTTATTAAATGCGGCTATTACCTGTTTTCTATGCTCATGTGAAAGGGAGTGGAAAAGATTCTGAACCTGTGTTTTGCTTGTAAAAATAACAGCATCTAAGAATTGATGAATAATTCCATCCCTTAATTCCCGTAATACCTCAGCATCTGGTTGCTTATAATAATATGGTTTCGCCAAATAGACAGCATATCCTAAGTGCTCTAATGCTACTTGTAACTGTAAATCATCTTGATTATATGCCTGTAAATAAACACGCTGCCCCTGCCGATTAGATTGATTAGCAAGCGTCTGTATAAGATCCCCCATGGTGCCATCTTTCGATACAAATGTCGGAGAAATAGCGTGTTCTTTTAACCAATGACATGTCTTACTGCCTCGAATTGCTAATGTTGTTTGTCCTAGCTTCTGAATAAAATCGGAAAAGCAATGGAGCTTTCGTGCAACTCTTTCTAAGCTCGCTGCCCCAATTCCTGTAGTTAAGATGATGAAATCAAATGATCCTGACAATAATGTTGAAATATTCCCTTCACTTGTTTGATCATCAAATACTTGTTCTCCTTGAATAGAGAATACGGAGGGTATGCCTCCATTTTTTTTAACTAATGTAGCTATCTCTTCCACTTTACGTGTAGCAGCAATACCTACCTGCTTATTATTTAATCCCTTCACTTGCATCGATCCTTCCCGTTATTGCTCTTAACGACTGTAATGCCTGAAGTTGTTTATCTTTACACAGAAATTCCTTAGATACGAGCGATTGTAATAGTTTTTTCTGCTGCTGCTTATCCACGGTGGATTGTTTCAATAGCTGTCTGCTTTGATATAGAAAATCTACATAGCCTTCATAGTCCTTGTTATAGATGCGTTCAAGTTCTTTCTTAATCTTGGATGATAGTGCTGGACTTGCTTCATTGGTTGAAATACTAATGGACAATCTTCCTTGCTTCAGATATGCAGGAAAATGAACATGACTCGCTTTTGCATCTGAAGCATTATTTACAAGGCACTCGGCTGGTGCTGACATAGATACGAATTGATTCACCAATTGATCGTCTGTAGCGGCAACAACAAGTACAGCCTGCTGGATATCCGTTGCCTCGAATGTCTTTTGTTTCCATGTAAGAAAGCCCGCTTCCCAAGCCGTTCGAATTGCCTTATTAATCATAGGACTAATTACTGTAATGTAAGCACCACTTTCTATGATTGTGTTTATACGTCGTTCTGCTATCGTGCCACCACCAACAATAACTACTTGCTTTTCATTTAATTCAAGCATTAATGGAATTCGCCCCATTGCATTCAACATCCTTTTTATAAAATTGCTTTACACGATTGCCTCTATAACGCGATCCTTTAATGCTTCCTGCATTGCCGGATGCTTTCCTAAATGATGACAAAGGATGATTTCCCTCTTGCTTCCCCCAATTTCTGTAATCCTTTGCTGAATATGTCGCATCAAAAATCCGGTAAACCAAATATAAGGGACGATAACAATTTGCGAGTTTTCCTCCGTAACAGCTGCCCGCAACTTTCCCTCAAAAGCAGGGGTACATGCAGCTAGATAGCATGCTTCCACATGAGCTACCCCCGTTATTTTTTTTAGTCGATTTGCGATGGTTTCGATATCGATTACTGTTTGTGGATTACTACTGCCTCTGCCTACTAACAGCACCTTCATATCTGACTTCATAGTTACCACTGCTTGATTCATTCGCTCAGCCAATATCTGCGTTACTCGATCCTGTACACCAAGTGGTTGACCATAGGTAAATGAAATAGCTGGATATAATGCCTTTTGCTGCTCAATAACCTGCGGAATATCGTGATAATAATGACCTGCTTGTAATAATAGCACCGGTACAATTGCGATGCGGGTTGCCCCTTGAGTTACCAAATTAGCAATTCCCTGCTTCATATCAGGAGTGGCCAATTCGAGAAAGCAGATTTCCTGCAAGGGAATATCCACCTGTTCTTTCACCGTTTCAAGAAACGATATGGCTTCTGCCGTAGCATCAGCGTATCTACTGCCATGACTTACATAAAGAACAGCTTGCATGTAGCTTCCTCCCTTTGTTACCCAATGACAGCAATTGGCGATTCGGATGCTTCATAAGCCAGCCCTTCAAACCACTTTATTTGTTCACGTAGCCGAACGACCTCACCAATAATAATCATCGAGGGGTTTTTTAGATGTTTAGCTTTCGTTGCTATCGTGTGCAACGTACCTGTTATCGTTTGTTGCGCTTGTGTTGTCCCATAATGTATAACGGCAATCGGCGTCGTTGCATCCCTGCCATATTTAATTAGATAATGGCATATGTCTGGAAGGTTTTTTACACCCATATAAATACATAAGGTTTCAGCGCCCTTAGCAAGGTGCTCCCAATATGCCTCACCTGTATCTCCCTTTCGAGTTACTCCCGACACAAAAGCAACAGATGAGCTAATCTGTCGATGGGTTAACGGGATTCCGGCATAGGCTGGCGCAGCTGATCCAGAAGTAATTCCTGGTACAATTTCAAATGGAATCTGGTGTTTTCCTAGAGTGAGCGCTTCCTCACCCCCTCTTCCAAAGATAAAAGGGTCACCGCCTTTTAATCGCGTAACAACCTTCCCTTGCCTTGCATATTGCCAAAGTAATTGATTTATTTGCTCCTGCTTTAATGCGTGGTGATCTGGACGCTTCCCACAATAAATCAGTTCTGCTTGTTTAGGTGCATAGTCCTCTAATAATTGTTCATTCACTAAACGATCATATAAAATAACATCCGACTGACCGATGATCTTTGCACCTTTTACCGTAATCAAATCGGGGTCACCTGGACCTGCTCCAACCAAATATACCTTTCCCATTTCCTACCCCCGCCTCTTCTATTAATCTGGTTTAAACCTGCACTACCTATGAAAATCAAGTCCGGAATGTACAGCTTCCACATAATTCGCTCGAATAACGTAGTCTCCAAAATGCTCCCCATCGAGCCGTTCCCTTGCATACTGATTGAGAATAGGACGAAGTGTATCTAAAATCTCCTGCTCGCCTATATTTTCTCGATAGAGCTTACTTAATCGTTCCCCGGTAAAACTTCCACCAAGGTACATATTGTACTTACCTGGCGCCTTACCAATGAACGCAATTTCTGCTAGAGCTGGTCGCGAGCATCCATTGGGACAGCCTGACATGCGTATAACCATTTCTTCTTCACGTAGTCCTGCTTCATCAAGAATCCCTTCTATCTTTTCAATTAATGAAGGAAGGTACCTTTCTGATTCCGCCATTGCCAAAGCGCAAGTTGGTAACGCAACACAAGCCATCGAATTACGGCGTAACCCGCTAAATTGCCCACCATCTGTTAGTTTGTACGTTTTGATAAGTTGATCGATCTGTTCTTTCTTTTGTTTCGTAACATTTGCAATGACTAGATTTTGATTAGGTGTTAAACGAAAATCACCCGTATGCACCTTTGCGATTTCCCTCAGTCCTGTCCTTAATGGATAATCCTCTGTATCCTTTACACGGCCATTTTGAATAAATAATGTGAAGTGCCATTTGCCGTTTCCCTCCACCCAGCCATAGCTATCCCCATTATTTTCAAACTGATAATTTCTCGTTTCCTCCAATTCCCAGCCTAATCGTTCATGTAACGTTTGCTTTAGCCAATCAATACCTCTTGCATCGATCGTGTATTTAAATCTTGCATTCTTACGGTTGGATCGATTTCCATAGTCACGTTGAATTGTAACAATTTCCTCTGCTACAGCAATTACTTGATCTGGTGTACAGAAGCCAATCACCCGCCCTAATTGCGGATACGTATCGGTATTTCCGTGCGTCATTCCCATACCGCCACCAACAGAAACATTAAACCCCACCAGTTTACCTGCCTCTTGAATAGCAATAAAGCCAAGGTCTTGAGAGAATACATCAATATCATTTGATGGTGGTACAGCAATGCCAATCTTGAATTTTCTTGGCAAATACGTTGTTCCATAGATTGGTTCTATTTCCGTTTCATCTCGCGAATCAACTACTTTTTCTTTATCTAGCCAAATCTCATGATATGCTCCGGTTCTTGGTGAGAGGCGGTCACTAATTTTTTGTGCCCACGTTTGAACCTCTGCATGGACCGCCGATTGATATGAATTGGTATTGCACATTACATTTCGATTTACATCACCACATGCTGCTAAAGTATCCATAAGTGTATGGTTAATCTCTTTTATCGTATTTTTCAAATTCCATTTCAAGATGCCATGTAATTGAAATGCTTGCCTTGTGGTTAGACGAATCGTTCCATTTGCATAATTGTCAGCAAGTTCATCCATCACCAGCCATTGCTTAGGGCTGGCAATTCCTCCTGGAACACGCACTCGCAGCATAAATTGATAGGCAGGCTCTAATTTTTGACGTCTCCGTTCATCCCGTAGATCACGATCATCCTGTTGATAACTCCCGTGAAACTTCAGCACTTTATTATCATCATCCGAAATAGCTCCTGTTATTGGGTCTGCAAGTCCTTCCGTTATTGTACCTCGTAGAAATTTACTTTCTTTTTTAATTCGCTCCATATCATCCAATGTGGTCTCATGTAGTGAGTCCTTTCCCTTTGCCATTCGTTAAACTCCCTCCATTCCTTAATCTTCACGTGTAATAGCACCAAGCATGATCCTAAATAACATGCCTATTTAACCAACAAGAGCCATTAATACACATCTCGCTGGTAGCGTTTCTCCTGACGCATTTGCTGCAAATACGATTCAGCCTCCTCCGCAGTCATGTCTCCCTCCTGCCTTAAAATCGTAAGTATTGTTTGCTGGACGTCTTTTGCCATATGCTTTTCGTCTCCACACACGTAAACAGCAGCGCCTGCTTTTAACCATTCATAAAAATCCTTACTTTTTTCAAGCATCTTGTGCTGTACATATACTTTTTGATCGGTATCCCGTGAGAATGCCACATCCATTCTCGATAGCACACCAGATTTTAACCACTTTTGCCAATCCACTTGATAAAGGAAATCACAGGAGAAATGCTGTTCTCCAAAGAAGAGCCATGTTTGTTGCTCCGCTTCGGTTTCCTCTAGTTCCTCCAGATAAGAGCGAAATGGTGCAACCCCGGTACCAGGACCAATCATAATCACCCTCGTTTCCGGGTCATCAGGAAATTGAAAATTAGCGTTTTGATGGATATACACTGGCAATTTCTCACCGACTTCCACTCGTGTGGCTACTTGACTGGAGCAGACGCCCGCACGTTCACGCCCATGAGCAAAATAATTTACCGTACCAACAGTTAGATGAACTTCATCAGGGTTGGCTTCATAGCTGCTGGCAATGGAATAAAGACGAGCAGGTAGCTTCCGTAATATGCTGACAAAATCCTCAGCCAGCAGCTTCTTAGGCGGAAAATCGGTTACTAAATCTAAAACATCCCTTCCCTCAAGATACGACTTTAAATTTTCCTTATTGCTTGCTGTTAATAGATCGGTTAATGCTTCATTAGCAAATAATGTAGCTGCCTTTTCTACTAGTGGCTTCGTTAAAACCGTAATCTCAAAATGGGAAAGTAAAGCTTCTCGTAATGACCTAATTTCCCCCTGTTTATTCACAGATACAGTTTGTTCTGCATCCCAATTCATCGCCTTCATAAGTTGATCGACTAATACGGGGTCATTTTTCGGAAATATCCCTAAGCTATCTCCTGGTTTGAAGGTAAAGCCAGACCCATCAATGGACAATTCTAGATGGCGGGTTTGCTTATTGGAACCGCGACCACTTAAATTAATATTCTCCACAACCTCGGCCATAAATGGATTTGTTCTTGAAAAACCAGGTTGTTCGGAAACGAACGTGCCTGCCGTTTGTTGACCTGCTAGAACGGTATTGTCAACAACTTCAGATGACTGCTTTAAAACCCCGAGTACTCCCGTCATCCACTCAGACGCTTGCTCATCAAAATCCAAATCACAATCTACTCGGTCATATAGCCTCTCTCCACCTAATTCTTCTAGGCGTTTATCAAAGTCTTTTCCTGTTTGACAGAAAAATTCATACGACTCATCACCGAGCGCTAGCACTGCGAAACGCAAATGATCCAATTTAGGTGCTTTTCTGCTGTGAAGAAATTCATAGAAAGAGATCGCATTATCCGGTGGATCACCTTCTCCATGGGTTGCCGTTATAATTAATACATCCTCTGTCTTCTTTAATTTCTTTGGCTTAAAGTCATCAAGCGCGGAGCAAGTTACCAAAAAATTCGCTGCGTCTAGCTTTTCAGCCATCGATTCTGCTAATGAGCGGGCAGTCCCTGTCTCCGTTCCATATAATACGGTTACTTCTCTCGGATCTGTGCCAGCATTCGTTGCTTGACTGACGGCTTGGGGGTCTGGATTACCAGATTGGACTTCTTTTGATATAAAAGCTGAAAGGTAACCACTTAGCCAAACCTTTTGATGATCCGTTAAAGTAGGTAACAGGAGATTTAATTGTTCTATTTGTTCGTGATTAAAAGGGCTATTTGTTACATTCAACGACAACACGTTCCACCTCACTATTAAGTTCTTTTTTATACCTATACAATCAAATACTTAGTATACCAATTAATTTACTAGGAATTAAACGAAATAAAAAAGATGAATACTCAGATCATCACGATTCGCTTTTATTAACCGTGGTATGCAAGCCACATTCCGTTTTCGTTTGCCCCGTCCATCTACCTGCACGTAAATCATCAGAGTCGGCTACTTGGGAGGTACAAGGAATACACCCAATACTTGGATAATTTCTATCATGCAGTTCATTATAGGGCAATTGTTGTTTTTGAATATAATTCCATACATCGTCCCAAGTCCAATAAATTAACGGACATATTTTAATGCTTTTAAATCGTTCATCCCTATTCACAAAGTCTGTTTTACTACGACTTGGTGACTGCTCTCTACGAAGTCCAGATATCCAAGCAGGTACCTTATCTAGTTCTTCTTCAAGAGGCTTGATCTTACGAATGAAACAACATTGATCTGGCTGTCGCTTCCACAAGGCCGAGCCATGCTTTGCTGCCTGTTCTTCCACTGTCAAATCAGGCTGCTTTAAGCGAATCCGCAAATCAGGGTACCTTTTTTTCACTTCATCGATGAGATCATACGTTTCTTGAAAATGTAACCCTGTGTCTAGAAAGACAATCTCTGCATCAGATTTCTCCTTTGCTATTAAATCAATTAGCACCATACCTTCTGCGCCAAAGCTACATGCATAAACGATGGAATCCCCATATTGCTCATATGCCCAACTTAAAATGGTAGAGGCTCCTTTCGTTTCATCCTCAGGAAGAAAATCTTTAAAAGGATCAACAGTAAAATCTTGATATGACAGCATATGACTTGTCACGCATTATCCCTCCTACGTTATTCTTAAAAATAAAGGCGTAAGGTCTAAGCAAACATAAACATGCTATGAAAAACTCTTCCTATCCATGTGATAAGAAGAGTAATTTGTACGGTATCTTGCACTCTTCTTATCTATCAGACCATTGTCTGTAGGAATTGGCACAGTGTTAGAATAACCTGCTGCCGAAGCTTCAAAGGGCCTTTTCCCTCCACCTCTCTTGATAAGAATTAAAATCTATGACTGTATTGTTTGATATATTAAATGGTTTTCCAGAAAAAGTCAATGCCTTTTTCCAAAACATGAGAATAGTTTGATATTCATGTTATATACAAAACACAAGCCAGATGTGACAATAAATTTTTTTAGATCATGAAAAGAATCACCTAAATGTGAACGTGCTATTCTCCCAAAAGCATGTGTATTCTAATATGCTTATGATAATGCTTTTAACCCGGTAACTCCAATAATAATCGCAATCAAACTAGCAATTCGATACTTATTCGTAGATTCACCAAAGAAAATCATGTTCATCAATACCGCACCGGCCGTTCCAATGCCAATAAACACAGAATATGCCACACTTACAAGTAAATACGAGAAGGATGCATATAAAAAGATGAATGAACCACCTAATCCACCAATATAAAGCAGTCCATTTCGTATAGTCTTCTGTTGACTATAGAGACGTAAACCTAAGACACCTAACATTTCAAATACAGATGCACTCGCAATAAATAACCAACCCATTAGGATTGAACCCCCTTTGTCGCTTCAGACTGTTCCGGTTGATCCGAAAGTTTTAAGCCAATAACCCCTAGAACTAGAATCAACATAAAGAACATTTTTCCTACATTTAAACTTCCACCAAACAAGTAAATATCCATGATGGCTGTACCTACTGTTCCCGCAGCAGCAAATATCGCATATACGGTACCTGTTGGTAGATTTTCACAAGCTTTAGACAGGAAATGGAGATCTAAAAGGATAGCTCCTATGATTAGGACCCAATGCCACCAAGCGTTAGCGGTATTAAATCCATAGATCCAGATCAATTCAAAAACACTCGTTAATACAACATATATCCATGATTTATTCATTTCTGTATTTCATCCTTTACCACATGACTGACTTTCAGTCATTATATTTTTAGAAAACCTGAGCAAAATTCGCTCAGTCCTTATCACTAAATGCTCAGATTTACGCTTCCTCTAGTAGCTATTATGAAATAATAGCTATTGCTTGACCACCACTCCGGCTGCCCACTTCCCTTTCCGTGGGGTTTGTCCTTCAGCTAACTTTTTTAGCAAAACCCGCTCAAAAAAGTGGATCTTAGGTCAAACATTTCCCACAGGAGTTGAAGTGGCCGGCCTTCGCTATTATCAGGCTCTACAACGCTAGCATGAAGTAACACAGCTGCTTTTATACTCACGGATAGCGATTTTTACTTTACCCATTGTAAAAAAAGTCAACCTATTACTTATGACAAGAATTGTTGCACCTTCTCATAGCGGAGACTAATTACGTAGACTCCTGCGGGATTAGCGCGAGCCGAAAATCCACTTTGCAACGTGTTCTTCTTTGCAAAGTTAGTTGAAGCCGTGCCCGCGGAAAGCGAAGTAATTAGTCGGAGCATTGCCAATATACATCAAAATTTCAAAATAACTACTTCGCTTAACGCAGTCATTGCACTGATTTTATACTTTCTTAACTTTTAATAAAAAACTTGGATTACACCAAGTCCAATTACTTACATAATGCATGTAATGCAAATTCTAAGACTTCTCGTTGTTTTTGTTTAGCAGACTCCTCGTCTTGTTGGTCATACAGATAGGATTGTTCAGCGGCCGATTCAATTAGGCCAATTAGTAATTTAGCTGTTCCGTTAATATCAATCGAATCTCGTAATTTACTAGCAGCCTTTGGTTGCTCAAGAAATTCTTGCATCCAGGCATAATAAGGCTCATAGATTTTTTCCCACTCACTCAAATAGTCACTTGAGGCTAATCCAGCAAAAATCAGCGCAAATATTTCCCGATATTCCTTTGTCAGGTCAAATATAATGGAGACGACTTGACCTAATTGATCCGTAAATGCCGTTTCTCGATTTACTTTTCGCCCCATTTCTTCTACGATTCGTTCTACCATCACTTCAGCAATTGAAGGCATAACTGCAAGTTTCGAGGGAAAATATAAATAAAAGGTTCCTTGTGCGATGCCTGCGCCTTTTACAATGTCGGAAACCTTTGTTTTTTCTATCCCTTTTTCACGAAACACATGAATAGCAGACTTCGTAATTTTTTCCTTTTTATTATCCATATCACCGCCCCTTTCATAGTATTCATTTCTCTTGACTGACTTTCAGTCATTTTATAGGATAAATCCCTTCCTGTCAAGCATCTCTCTTGTTTCTTCAAAGACTTGACGGAAGGAATCGTTTTACTATCCTATTTCGTCCAACCTAAATCCTCATTTTTCCATTGTTGCATTCCGCCTCGTATATTAATTACTTCAAAGCCTTCATTTAATAATATACTTGCGGCTATCGCAGAACGCTTTCCAGAGGCACAGTGAACAGCTATCGGCTTACTTGTGGACAGCTCTTTGAGTCGCTCCTTTACATGTGGCAGCGAAGCATGTATTGCTTCTGGAATGCGTGCTTCCTCCCATTCATCTTGATAACGCACATCCAAAATTTGCACTTCATTCTTTTGAAACCTTCGTTCAATCTCTGTTGGTGATTGATTTTGGTACGAACGTAGACTGGATGCCGTTTGAATTAACGATGTAGAGAAAAACCCCCTAAGCTTATCCATACCAATGCTTATAACGATTTCTCTTAATTCATCAAAGCGATATGGCTCAGCTATGAAATAGATGTTGGACTCATAATCAACGAGCTTACCTATCCAATCAGCAAATAACCCGGGATATGGAAGGTTTATTGTTCCTGGAAGACTAGCATTAGCATAATCGATAGCATTTCGAGTATCAATGACTATATTTTTCTTGTCTTTTGCTAATTCTGCGATACGGTCTCCCTGTAATTGAAATTCTACACCGGCAGGCACATTGGCTAACGGTGTCATTCCCCTTTTGTTTATTGCTTTCATCTTGGCAAAATAAGCGGGTGGTTCTGGTTGGCCATGAAGCAAAAAGTCCACAAAGGGCCGCTCCTCTGTAAACTGAAATGCCGGATTATACATTCGCTCGTATCCTACTGTACTAGTAGGTATGGAGCCAAGACCTTTACCACATGCACTTCCAGCTCCATGACCTGGCCAAATCTGTATATAATCAGCATATTGTTTGAACCTTTGTAGCGACTTAAACAGCTGCCGAGCTCCTTTATCAGCAGAGTCTTTCACACCTAACGCCTTTTCAAGAAGATCTGGGCGACCTACATTTCCTACAAAAACAAAGTCACCCGTAAATATCCCCATTGGCAAATTGGCTGTCGCCTTATCTGTTAGCTCATATGCCATGTGTTCTGGTGTATGACCAGGAGTATGTATTGCTTTGAGTTGGACATTACCGATCGTTATAATGTCTTGGTCTCGTAATCCTTGAACGGTTAAACAATCATCCCAATCATACCCTCCATTGTTCGGTCCTTCCGTCGAATAAAAAATCGTCGCTCCCGTACGCCGAGATAGCTCTGTGACACCAGATACAAAATCAGCATGAATATGTGTCTCCACCGCTGCGGAAATATGAAACCCCTGCTCATTAGCAAGATTGATATATGCATCGATATTCCTTGCTGGATCAATAATGGCAGCTGCTCCAGTTGACTGGCAGGCTACCATATAGGAAGCTTGCGCTAAGGAAGAATTATAAAAGTATTTTAAATACATCTATCTAATAACCTCCTTCTATTCCATACATTTCTAACAAACGAACTATTAGGAGATTCCCCGACTAAGGAGAGCCGGGGAACTTTTTCTACTTCATTTCTTTCTGACAATAATACCAATCAACGCAATCATAGTCCTGATCATTCATTCGTTCATTTGCTTCCTGCTTTGTTTGTGGTGGTTTGACAAGGGCCTTGTCACCTGATTGCCAATTAGCTGGAGTCGATACACCATATTCATCCGTTGTTCGCAATGCTTCTACAAGGCGAACAATCTCATTCATATTCCGTCCAGTTGTAAGTGGATAATAAATGAGTGCGCGAATCGTCTGCTTCTCATCTATGACAAAAACAGCTCGTGAAGTTTCTGTGCCCGTAGATTCTGGCATAATCATACCGTACTTCGTCGCTACTTTTTGATCTAGATCAGCAATGATAGGAAATTCTATGGTCGTCTGAAAGTTTGCTTCTATATTCCGCAGCCAGGCAATATGCGAACTAACACTATCAACACTTAAACCAATCAATTCCGTATCCAGTGCACGTAATTGTTGATATACCTCCTGAAAGGCAACAAATTCAGACGTACAAACTGGTGTGAAATCAGATGGATGGGAAAACAATACAACCCATTTCCCTTGATAGTCACGAAGGGAGATATCTCCCTGTGTCGTTTTAGCCTGAAAATCAGGTGCCTGCTCCCCAATTCGCGGTAATCCATTTACTTCCACGTGGTGTTCCTGTTGTTCCATGTTTGAGTCCCCTTTCTTTTTACTTCTAGTTCTGCTAGTCTTTACCTTTATATTACGTGGACTAAACATGCATGTTAAAAAAATCTGAATTGTCATGGAATGTTAACAATTTAGCGTGCTTGTAAATAATTGTTTAGTGAGAGAAAAAGCAACGAAACTACGATCGAATAGTTAGCGGGAATTCGCTAGGCGGTTCGATCGTTCGTCCGGGATAACAGACAACTAACCCTTGAGTACTTGACAGACGCCGATGTGTGATACGTACCATTCTATGGCTAGAAACCCGGGCACTGCCAAGATTAAAAAAACTGAGCAAAATTCGCTCAGTCCTTATCACTACATGCTCAGATTTACGCTTCCTCTAGTAGCTATTATGGAATAATAGCTACTGCTTGCTTGACCACCACTCCGGCTGCCCACTTCCCTTTCCGTGGGGTTTGTCCTTCAGCTAACTTTTTTAGCAAAACCCGCTCAAAAAAGTGGATCTTTAGGTCAAACATTTCCCACAGGAGTTGAAGTGGCCGGCCTTCGCTATTATCAGGCTCTACAACGCTAGCATGAAGTAACACAGCTGCTTTTATACTCACGGATAGCGATTTTCACTTTACCCATTGTAAAAAAAGTCAACCTATTACTTATGACAAGAATTGTTGCACCTTCTCATAGCGGAGACTAATTACGTAGACTCCTGCGGGAATTGCGCGAGCCGAAAATCCACTTTGCAACGTGTTTCTTTGCAAAGTTAGTTGAGGCCGTGCCCACGGAAAGCGAAGTAATTAGTCGGAGCATTGCCAATATACATCAACCATTTCAAAATAACTACTTCGCTTAACGCAGTCATTGCACTGATTTTATACTTTCTTAACTTATTAAAAAAGCTAGTAGAGGTGCAGAGCGCTCCTCTACTAGCTTAGACTAGTGAAGTAATCTTAGCAGTATTGACGTTTTCTAGTAAAAACTATTTTATTAGCGCATTTGTACACGATGCAAGTGAGCAAAAATACCATCTCGCTTAAGTAAATCTTCATGACTCCCCTCTTCTTCAATGCCCTCCTTTGTTACCACCATTATCCGATCTGCATTTTTGATTGTAGCAAGACGATGGGCAATCACGAGCGTTGTACGATTCTTGGAAAGCTCTGTTAGAGCCCTTTGAATAATTGTTTCGGTCTCGGTATCGAGTGCTGAGGTTGCTTCGTCTAAAATAAGAATTGGTGGATTCTTTAAGAACATACGCGCAATAGCAATCCGTTGCTTTTGTCCCCCCGACAGCTTCAATCCACGCTCACCAACCTGCGTTTCATATCCATCTGGAAGCTCCTTAATAAATTCTTCCATATGAGCACGACGTGCGGCTAGCTCAATTTCCTCATCCGTCGCATCTAATTTTCCATAAGCTATATTCTCACGCAACGTACCAGTAAACAGAAATACATCCTGTTGTACAATACCTATTTGCTGGCGAAGTGATTCTTTCGTCATATCGCGAATATCCATGCCATCAATTGTCACGCTCCCGCCGTCCACATCATAAAAACGTGGAATTAGCGAGCAAATGGTTGTCTTACCTGCTCCCGATGGTCCGACAAAGGCAATCGTCTCTCCTGCATTAATTCCAAAGCTAAGCTTATCTAATACAGGTTTTTGTGTTTTTTCGTAAGCAAATGTAACATGTTCAAATGAGATATTTCCCTTTAGATGATCTACTACTGTTGCATCGTCTTTATTTTGCACATCTGGTTCAATTTCTAATAGATCAACAAATCGTTTAAATCCTGCCATTCCTTTAGGGTATAACTCCAGCAGAGCAGTTATTTTTTGAATCGGTGTAAATAATACATTTACAAATAATACAAAGCTTACCAATTCACCAATAAGTAGCTCCTCCTGATAAGTGAGCCATGCCCCTACTACTAATACAACCAGCGTTATTAGGCGCATAAGCATATAGATATTTGAATGTACAATTGCCATTACTTTATAAGCACCAACTTTTGCTTTACGGAAGCTATAATTGTCCTTAGTAAAGCGATCCATCTCATGTGTTTCATTCGTGAATGACTGGACAACCCGAACTCCAGACACGGCGTCCTCCACTCTTGCGTTAACACCGGCAATATCCTCATACATTTTCTTCCAAGCTTTATTCATTTTTATATTGCTATAAGCAATAAGGAAAATTAAAATAGGCACGGCGAAAAGAATAACAATTGCTAGTTTAACATTAATCGTAAACATAATAATGAATGCTCCGATAAACGTCATAATGGATATAAAGAAATCCTCTGGACCATGATGAGCAAGCTCACCAATATCAAACAAATCATTGGTGATACGACTCATGATATGACCTGTTTTCGTATTATCAAAGAAACGAAACGATTGTCGTTGAACATGATGAAACAACTCTTGACGCATATCTGTCTCAATATTTATTCCTAATTTATGTCCTAAATACGTTACGACATATTGTAAAGCAGTACTGATCAGATAAACCAATAACAATAAAATACTTACCAGCACAATGATATCCCAATCATTTTCAGGTAGTAATTTATCAATAAAGCTTTGCACAGCAACTGGGAAGGCAAGCTCCAGAATAGCAACAATTACTGCAGAGGTAAAATCTATGATAAATAAACGCTTATGTGGCTTATAATAGGAGAAAAAACGGCGTATCATTTCCAAGTACACTTCCTTTCTGCATTCTAAAAGAAATTATAAGGCTAATGATGGGGCTTGGCAAGATAGCCAACCTAAGATTTTAAAAAGCTTGGCAAGGTTGTCTACCTCTCTGCATATATATAAAGGGAAGCTTCCATCGGTTGCGTTCTCCTACATGCCTCACTGGTGGTTAGCCTAGTTTTATTGACCCTAAGACTTCTGCTATGCTTCGATCCATCGATAGTGCAAAGCAAGTTGGTTTATATATCCACAAAAATATGTTTTTCTGTTCACACCGTTTGGACTTTTACGGATAGTGAAACGTCTAGTTACACTATGCGATTTCTGCGAAAACTTATGGTGGATCCCTACTGCCTATTCATGCAGGTTTAAACGAACAACAAAAAAGGGAGGTATTTTGTGAAAGGTACATTGAAGTTGCCATTATATCAATGGGTATGCTATTCGATTGGTTTTGTATTTATAACTTCTGGGATGATGAAGTTAATCGTGCATGATTTCAAAGGGATATTTACACAGTTAGGAATACCCTTTCCAGAAACAACACTTTTCCTAATTGCTCTCGTTGAAATTGTTTGTGGAATACTTATTGCTGGTAAAATGTATGTAAAAATCGTTGTCCCTCCATTGATTCTTATCATGTTTGGAGCAATCTATCTAACCAAATTACCAATACTATTAAATCAAAATCTACTTGCTTTCTTATTCGAAGCACGTCTTGATATTGTCATGTTCATTTTATTGCTAACAATTTGGGATAGAAATAAGTAAACTCCAATCCGTGGGGGTTTTGTTTATCCCCATGGATGATTAGACCAGTCGGACATTTACTGGCAGTCGATTCCACACTTACTAATTTTGGTTTCACGTTATTGCTCGAGGTGGGGGCTTACTGCCAGTTCATGTTCAACTGTTGATAAATAGTGTATAACTTGGCAGTTTCCTGTTGAAAAACGGTGATTACCCACAAAGTTATCCACATATGCACAAATGTTCGCAGTTATTTTGTGATCAAATTGTTTATCTATACCATATATTGATTTTTGTCCATTTTTTTATCAACAAAATGTGCATAACTCTTATTTTCTGTGGATATTTAAATTTATTCGATATTATAAAGCTTTCTTCTCCTTATAAAATACAGCTTCCTTTTCGAAAGTATGTTGGCTAACAACCCAAAAAACT
>NZ_JAJERH010000048.1 GCF_016919725.2 Virgibacillus sp. AGTR | reverse complement strand
CATACCGACAATCGCATTGGCTGTGATGCCATTTTGGCGTAAGGTCCTTGCGAGTTGATTCGCCTTTTCATTTAAGGCTTGATAGGTTAACTGCTTGCCTTCGTATTCCACTGCGATATGGTGGGGATGTTTTTCTACTTGTTCCTCCCATAATTGAGATATTGTCTTATCCTTTGGATACGTTACCGATGTATCATTAAAGTCATGGAGAATCTCTTTCCGTTCCTTATCAGTTGTCATACTGATTTGGGATACAGGGATTTCCTGGTTTTGAATCACGGATTGAATGATTTCGATGAAATGGTTCTTAAGATTTATAACCGTTTCTGAATCATATACATTTTTGTTATATGAAAAAGTTATTTTTGTATCTTCACTTGGTATAACTTTTATATTGAAATCATAATTCGTTTGTTCATACCCATGTATATCTTCAACAGTAAATCCTAATTCAGAAACAAAATCAAAGTTCACTAATGCTTCATCAATATAATAATTTTGGAAAGTTATTTTACTAGTAATTAGATCACTCTTTATATCAGTTAGCGATTGAATATCCGCTAGTGGATAATAATCATATTTACTAGACTCCAATGCCTTATTTTGGGTTTCCTTCAATAAGTCAATAAATATTTGTTTAGGATTACTTGTGATTCGGACAGGAATCATATTAATAAATAACCCTACCATTTCTTCTAAGCTTTCTATATCATAATTTCTTCCTGATACAACAGAACCAAAGACAACGTCATTTGTTTGATTGTATTGTTGCAGCAACATTCCCCAAACTACCTGTATAATCGTATTTAAGGTTGTTTTAGAGCTTTTAGCAATATTAGTTAACGCTTTTGTTATGTCTTTATTTAGAACAAAATCCAAATCTTCCACCATGTATTCATAATGATGAGTTCGAATCGATGGTATTTTAACATTGGTTTCATACCCCTCTAGATATTGGTACCAATATTGCTTAGCATGATTACGATTTTGTTTTTGCAACCAATCAATGTAATGACCATATTGCTTTGGATTATCCATTTCTAAAATGTTGTTATTTTTTAACATTGAATAAATGTCAAAAAAGTCCTTTAGTAATATCCATGTGCTCCATCCATCCATCAGAATATGATGAGAGCTCCAGATCACTTTATATTCTTTATTACCCTGTTTCAAAATGAATAGTCTCATAAGAACATCTTTACTTAGATTGAAACCTTGCTTTCGATCCTCAAGTATTATTTTTTCGATACGGTCATCTAACTGTTTATTATCCATACTCGATAGATCATGGAAGTACACCTTTGGCTTTCTTTCTTTTAAAACGACTTGACGTGGTTTCTCCACATCTTTATAGGCTATAACCGTTCTTAAAATATCGTATTTATTAATGAGTATTTGAAAGCTTTTTTGAACAAGTTCCATATCTACTATGCCTTTAGCAGTAAAAATGGTTTGATCAAAATATGCAGATGACTCACTCTTTACTAATGAATGAAATAGCATACCTTCCTGCATTGGGGAAAGAGGGTATATGTTCGTAATTTGAGTTTTATTTGCTCCCTCATATGCTTCTTTTAAATTTTTTAATTCATCTGTTGTCAAATCTTCATCGGAATAATCGGATACCGTATATTCCATCACGTCTTTCTCCAAACAATGGCGAATTATTTCGATTAGATTTTCCTTAAATCTTTCGAGAAATTTTCTTATTGTTTCTGTACGATACCTCAAGCTATTATAGGAAACAGAAAAACTTAATTTCTGATTAGTTATCATTCCATTTATGTCGATTTCATTTATTCTATCACTATTTGGACTCACGTTTTCCCCTGAATATAAAGAGGAAATTTCAAAAAGTTCATCATTTAATTGCTCGTCAAATTGTCCCAAATAATTGAAGCTAATTTCTGGTTCTCGATTATTCCAAGGCTTTGATGGTGAAAGATATTTTAAGATACCATAGCCTATTCCTTTATTAGGAACTTTTCTTAAGGATTCTTTTGTATGTTTGATTAAAGACGAGGTGGATTTGTCTTCCATTTTTAATAATAAAGGATATTGTGCTGTAAACCATCCTATCGTTCTATTTATGTCTATATTTCCTTCGAAAGCGTCTCTTCCATGACCTTCTAAATTAATAAGAATATTCTTCTCATTTGTCCATTGATAAATGGTACGAGTAAGAGCTGCTAATAGCAAATCATTTATTTCTGTATTATAGGCTTGGTTCGAACGCTTTAATAAATCTTCCGTATACGATTGATTTAATTCAACATGCACTTCTCTCGCATTTTTTTGCTTATTCTCAAATTCCTGAGATTCGAAATCAGTAGGGAGAGGTTTTATATGCTGTTGTTCCATTTTATTCCAATATGGAAGCTCCTGCTGAAAATATTCAAGTTTCTCTTGTAAAAAATCTGCCCACTCTTGATACGAATTGGATTTCGGTTGAAAGTCAACCTTTTTACCTTTTAGTAAAAGATTATACCCTTCGGTAAAGTCTTCTAAGAGAATTCTCCATGAAACCCCATCTATTACTAAATGATGGATAGCTATTAAAAGATAATCCCCTTCCTTTGTTTGAAATATACCTAACTTGACGAGAGGACCATTTTCTAAATCGATACTACTTTGAAGTTCATTACACTTCAACGAGATTAGTCCCTCATAGTGATCATACTTTCGTAAATCATGAACATCTATTGAGAAGAGGTTCGACTCTATATCTCTATTAATCTGCTTCACTTTTCCGTTATGTTTACGGTAGACCATTCGTAAGGCATCATGATGGCAAGTTATTTTATCAAAAATTTTCTCAATCCACTCTACTCGAAAACCGTCTCTACCATATAACATAATAGCTTGATTCCAATGATGAACATCTGTTATGTCCTTTTCAAAAAACATACGTTGAATAGGTGTTAGTAATACATCACCAGAGACCGTTTTTTGGTCCACTACCACTTGTTCTTCCGTCATCTTAAGGCTAATTGCTTTCAAATTACTATTGTCAAATATGTCCTTCACTTCTAGTGTAAAACCAAATTTTTGCAATTTTGATATTAGTCTTATTGCCTTGATAGAGTCTCCACCAAGATCAAAAAAGTCTTCATGAATTCCTATTTTTTTAACTCCTAATATTTCACTACATACTTCCACTAATCGTTTTTCCTTCACGTTGGAAGGTGCAACATATTCTTGTATTGATAAATCCAGTGTATCAGGCTCAGGCAATATTTTTCTGTCCACTTTGCCGTTTGGTGTAAGCGGAATGCTTTCAACCTGAATAAAGTAAGTAGGCACCATATAATGAGGTAGTTCTTTTTTTAAGTTATTTCTTAGGGCAGCTATATCTATTGATTCTTCACCTAATAAATACGCGCATAGATATTTTCCTTGATTATCATTTTCCCATGCTAAGACTACAGATTGAAGAATATATGGTTGTTCGGATAGCTTATTTTCAATTTCACCTAGCTCTATTCTAAATCCCCTAATTTTCACTTGATCATCTAGTCTTTCAATAAATTCAATTGATCCATCAGGGAGCCATTTTACTAAGTCTCCTGTTTTATACATTTTTGATTTAGTTTCAAAAAGATTCACGACAAACTTTTCCTCAGTCAACTCAGACCGGTTTAGATAACCAATTGATAATCCTTCACCACTTATGCATAACTCTCCTGGTAATCCAATTGGTTGAAGTTGACCGTCACGATTCGTAATATACACTTGTGTATTTGCTATGGGCTTCCCGATAACATTTGATTTGTCTTTCCCGCACAAAGTTGTCAATGCATCAACGGTTGTTTCTGTAGGGCCGTAACAATTATAAATATCATACCCAAGATCAATCACTTCATTTTTTAGAGTGTTTGGTAATGCTTCTCCACCAGAAATAAGCACATCAACACTTTCTAATTTAGGATCACCTACAATAAATTCCTGTATAGTAGTCGGGACTAACTGGACAATGTTTATGTCATGTTTCTGGATAAATTGTCTAAATTTATATCTATTTGTCGATTCTTCATAAGTGGTAATGTATACCGTTCCTCCATTTAGCAAAGCCCCAAAAACTTCTTCAACGGAAACATCAAAAGAAATACTTGTATTATGCATGACGTGTCGACGTTCTCTCAAATTATAGGTATCGCCAAACCAAGTGCATAGATTGATAACACTTTTGTGTTTTATCGGTACTCCTTTAGGGTTTCCTGTAGAACCGGACGTATAGATGATATATGCGAAATCTTCCATATGGCTGATTGTTTCTAAATTTGTTTTAGGTTTCATTTCTATGGAAGGATCATTTACATTTATCTCTGGAATATTTACTTCTAACTCCTGTGTTATCGTATTCCGGATTAATAATACATCCACTTCTGCATCTTGTAGCATGAAGTTGATCCTTTCTTTTGGATAGGAAGGATCAATTGGTAAATACGCGCCACCGGATTTCAAAATTCCTAGTATTCCAATAATCATTTCAATTGATCTTTCGCCCATAATAGCAGCTACTGAATTTACTTTTACCCCTCTCTCTTGCAATAGCCATGCCATTTGATTAGATTTTTCATTCAATTCCTGATAGGTTAAGCTTTGCTGCTTATATACCACTGCTATTTTGTTAGGATTCTTTTGAGCTTCTTCTTCAAACATTACTTGTATAGTTTTATCAGCAGGATATTTCGTTTTAGTAAGGGTAAATTGTTTTAAGATCTGATGTTTTTCCTCACTAGTTATCATTTCAACGTCTTTGACTTCCTTAGCTAAATCTACCATCATCTCAGTTAAGATAATTAAAAATCTCTTCCCAAATTGATGAATCGTCTCGCTCGTAAAAAGGGTAGCATTATAGACAAATGATAACACTATTCCTTTACCCGTCTTTTCAATGCTAATTGTGATTTCATTGTTGTTGGAGTTATGTATGTATTGGATGTGTTCATCTAGATGAAGGGTATTCATAGTTAAGCTGATTGGAGTTAATTCCATCACACTATTACTGATATTCGAGTTTCTTAATAGATTTTCCAAGTTAATGTGGCTATGTTGATATGTTTCTATTAACTTATTCCGATTCTGCAAAATCAGGTTTTTAATGATTGCATTACTGTTAAAGTTATTGAAGAAAGGTAACACTTTATTATTTATTCCACTACGATTTTCTTTATGAGAGACAAATATTGGAATTCCTATTATGTTTTTAGTTTTACCATTATATTTATAAAGCTCTATTTGCAAGCACGCCATAAAGATGGAAAATAGAGGAAAATCATTGTGCTTGGTAATTGCCAACGCTTTTTCCGTAATAGCATCATCTAAGGAAAATGAAATTTGAGACTTTTGATAGTTATTTACATGAACAAAATCCCGAGCAAAGTCTGCCTTCCATTCATCAGTAAGGTTCATCGTTTCCCAGTATTTTTTTGATTGTTCTTCTTTTTCCATCAAACGGTCGAGATCACTAGACATTGAATACCCTCCGTTCTTCATCAAAGTTAATTGAACTTAAGATTATAACCATTAGTTTAGGTAGACATAAGTGTATTTTTAAAAGGAGAATTCTTGATCTTTAAGCTCATTTAATAATTCATCTTCCTGTAAAATGGATTGCCTCTCCTCTTCGCTACGAATTTCAATATTTCCAAGTTGAATATTTACTTGTGTTGAAATGATCTCAATAATCCGCTGGAAATCCTCGGCTATTCTAGCAACGGTTTCTTTCTTAAATAGTTGAGAGGAATATTCAATACTCATTTCAATATGTTGCTTTTTTTCTAACGCAACTAAAGATAAATCCATTTTTGCTATATTATTAGTTAATAATTTGGGCTTAAGTGATAAATTGTTAATCTGGATAGCTTTACTCAAATCGAGATTGGTCATATCAAAAAGAACATCGAATAATGGATTTCTGCCTTTTATTCGTTTAATATTTAACTCATCAATTAATTCTTCAAGCGGATAATTTTGATTATCATATGCAAGTAAGGAGTTTTGTTTTACTTCCTTTAGAAATTCACTAAATGTCTTATCATTTGTTGGCTGATTTCGCATTGCTAACGTATTTACAAACACCCCCATGATATTCTGCAGATCCGCATGCGGCCTTCCTGCAATTGGTACTCCGACAACGATATCCTCTTGTCCACTATATTTGGCTAATAGAATGTTAAAGGCAGACAGTAAGATCATCTGAAGAGTCACATCTTCTTGCTTCACCAATACTTGTAACTTCTTTGTTGTTCCCTCCTTGATGGTAAATGCTAAGCTATCTCCTTCAAAGCTTTGAAAGGCTGGCCGTTCATAGTCATATAGCTGCTGGAGCATTGGCACCTTATCTTGAAATTGTTCTTGCCAATAACGAGCTTCCTCCTTCATATGATCATTTTTTAAATATTTATATTGCCATTCGGCATAATCTTTGTATTGAATGCGCAATGGTTCCATCGACTCACCGTTATACAATTTTTTAAATTCATTCATAAAAATTTCTACGGATACACCATCGGAAATAATATGATGCATATCAATTAGTAAATAATATGTTCTGTGAGCTTTTAAAATTTCCGCTCGGAATAACGGTGCTTCCTCTAAGACGAATGGACGAATCAATTTCTGAGATAAGCTAGTAATATCAGTTTCATCTACTGTCCGTACAGGAAGATGGAACGCTAGTGTTGGCTTAATTTTTTGGACAATCTCACCATCGACTGTTACAAAATAGGTACGTAGTACTTCATGTCTGGCTATTAATTGATGAAGCGTTTCTTCCATTTGTTCAATATCTATTTCTCCTTCTAGCATAAAGACGCCAGGCATATTATAAGCGGTACTTTCTTTTTCCAATTGTTGCACCGAATACATTCGTTTTTGAGCAGAGGATGTTTGATAGTATTCCTTTTCTACACATGGCTCTATTTGTTTGTATGGTTTAGCAACCCCTTTGATATCAATGTAGTCGCTTAACTCTTGAATCGTTGGTCTGTTAAAAAGTTCTTTTAATGGAACTGACACCTCTAATACCTTATGTACCTCACTCATGACAGTTGTTGCTTTTAATGAATGGCCACCTAAGTCAAAGAAGCTATCATGGATACCAATGGATTCTACTCCCAACACATTTTGCCAAATAGAAGTCAGTATTTTCTGTGTTGGAGTTTTTGGGGCTTCATACGCCTCCGAAATAAGCCCCATTACATCTGGCTTAGGTAACGCCTTCCGGTTCACTTTACCATTATTGGTTAATGGAATCTTCATGAGCTCCATAAAGTAAGCAGGAATCATATAGTCTGGCAAGCTTTCCTTCAAATAAGCTTTTATTTCTGATTTATCCATAGAACACTTGGCCACGATATAGGCACATAAATATTTTTGATCTGGTTCACCTTCTTGTGCTACCACGACAGCTTCTTTAATGTCAGGGTGGCTGATCAGTCGATACTCTATCTCACCTAGCTCAATTCGATATCCTCTAATTTTAACTTGGTTATCCATTCTCCCTAAGTACTCCATCTCTCCACTTGGAAGCAATCTTACCAAATCACCTGAATGATATAATTTACTTTCCTCCACATAAGAATTGTCGACAAATTTTATACTCGTTAACTTTTCTTGATTTAGATATCCCCTTGCGACACCATCTCCAATGACACATAATTCTCCTGGAACACCAATTGGTTGGAGCCTTAAATTTTCATCCACAATAACTGTCATTAATGTATGAATAGCCTTACCTATATTGCTAATCCCACTTTGAAGATCTTCTTCCTTTAATTCTTTAAACGTCACGTGAACAGTTGTTTCCGTAATTCCGTACATATTGATTAGTTTTACTGTTTTATATTTCTCCATCCAGTCTTTCAACATTATTGGTTTAAGCGCTTCTCCCCCGAAAATAATATACCTTAACGATAATTGTGACCTCGTTTCTTCCATTTCAATTTTCATTAAGTTATAGAAAGCTGTTGGTGTTTGATTTAATACGGTAACTTTTTCATTTTCTAATAATGTCCGGAACCTAGTTGTATCCATGGCAACTTCATCAGAAACAATAATCAGCTTTCCTCCATATAGTAAGGCTCCAAAAATTTCCCAAACGGAAAAGTCAAACGACTGTGAATGAAATAAGGTCCAAACGTCCTTTTCTGAAAAATCAAATTGATAGTCATCGTTCTTCATCAACCTTACAACATTTTTATGTTCGATCATAACTCCTTTAGGATTACCGGTAGTGCCAGAAGTATAAATAATATAGGCAAGATCACTTGGGTAGTTTATATATTTTAAATTCCTAGCATCCCCTTCTTGGAAAATGCTCGTATCCGATAAATTAACAACTGAAACATCATCCATCCCTTCATACATATATGTATTTGTAACAACTAGTTTAGTCTGAGAATCTGTTAGCATATATTCTTTTCTTTCCTTAGGCAACTTAGGATCAATTGGTAAGTATGCTCCACCTGCTTTTAAAATTCCTAATATACCAATGATAAGTTCAATTGATTTATCAACCATAAGTGCTATGATTGAATCTGCTTGAACACCAAGATTTCGTAACTTCCTAGCCAGTTGATTAGCCTTCACATTCAAATCACGGTAAGTTAGTTCTTCCTTATTGTCTTTAACAGCAATATGATTCGGATATTTCTCTACTTGTTCTTCAAATAACTGATGGACAGTTTTTTCCTTTGGATACAACACATTTACATTATTAAAGTTGTTTAAAATTAAATCTCGCTCTTCTGGAGTGATAATGGGTATATCACTAATCTGATTATTAGTATTGTCTAATACGTTTTCAGTCAATCTGCTAAAGTGTTTAGCCATTCTTTTTATAGTTTGTTCACTATAAATGTCTGTATTGTATTCAATGTTAATTGCATATTCTTTTTCTTGATTAACCTCGAAAAACAAATCAACTTTTGAGCTTTTCGTCTTGATTTCATCACTTCTAATGTTAATACTGGGACTATTTAGTTCTCTAATCAGGTTATTTTGAAATGTATAGAGTACATCAAAGATAGGATTTCTGCTTTTATCTCTCCTAGTATCGAGCAGATCTACTAATTCTTCGAAAGGATAATCAGCATGGTCCGTTGCTTGAAGTACATTCGTTTTCACCTTATCCAGTACATCAACAAACGCTTCTTCTGTATCAATATAATTTCTAATAGGAATTGTATTGACGAACATCCCTATTAAGTTTGCTGTTTGTAAATCTTTTCTTCTATCTAATGTAGATCCAATTACAATATCTTGTTGTCCGGAATACTTCGCTAATAGAATATTAATACATGTAAAAAAGAACATGTACGGAGTAACATGGTTCACTCTACAGAAACTATCAATCTTCTCACTCAAATGATGGCTTAATATGAAGCTTACATTATCTCCATTAAATGTTTGTAAGTACGGTCTTGAATAGTCACTATGAATATCCAGAGTTGGAATACCATCAGCAAACACATTTTTCCAATACGTTTCTTGTTTCCTCTTATCAACATCTTTATTACCTTTTTCTTTTTGTAGGATATAATCCTTATATTGTAGCGTTAAATCATCTAGTTCCTGTCCACTATAATGAGTCATTAATTCATGTAAGAAAATTGCAGAGCTTGTACCATCAGCGATAATATGATGAGTATCTAATAACATCACATGGAAATTTGTCTTCACCTTAATTAGTTTTATCCTAATTAAGGGCAAGCTATTTAAATCGAATGGTTTTATAAAACACTCCCTCTCACGATTTATTAATTCGTATAGATCGACATCTTCCTCCAGAATAGAATATGGAATGGAAATGTGCATCTTATCGACTATTCTTTGTACGACTTCTCCATTGACCTCAGCGAAGTACGTGCGTAATGATTCATGCCTTTTTATGATGACATTAAGCGAATTTTCCAATTTTTCAACATCCAAATCCCCTTCTATTTTGACAACACTCGCAATATTGTAATTTAAACTATTCTCATCCACTTTATGTAGTGTATACATTCTTTTCTGTTCAGAAGAGATTGGATAAATTTTATTTGCATCATCTTTTCCCTCTCCTCGAACTAGAATTTCTCCTTCTTCTGTCAATTCACCAAGAATACTAGTGTTGTAAATTTCAATCTTATTTGGGCCAATAAAGATATTTCCAATAGTACCTTTTGGTAACAACTGCATTGTATCATCCAAAATGAATACTCTAATGTCATGACAATTTACGATACCAAACTGTTCTAAATTCACTTTTAGCTTTTTTTCTATATAGTCATAAGGAAACGTAGAGTAATAACGCATAATTTCCTTTGATTCAAGTACTGAAGCAGTTCTGTTTAACTCTTCTTCTAATTCTTCGTTGCTAGCATTTTCTTCAGTTGTTACCGTTGCTTGTAAATAGGATGTCTCTACTTCGTTTACTATATTAGATTTTTCATTTATATAAGCAGCAATTTTATTTAAATCAGATAAGTCATTAAAAATTCTAGAAAATGGGATTTCTATACCAAATTGTTGTTTAATATGGCTATTTACCCTAGTAAAAATAATGGAATCGAATCCCATTTCAATAATATTCTCATCCGGTTGTAGTTCTTGATTATCAACCTTGGTTACTTCCGATACTATTTCTAATAATCTATTCAGGATTTTATTCATAGAACTACCCACTCTTATACCCCCTTTAGAAACTTGGCCAACATTTCAATTTTTGAAATACATAAGTTGGCAGACTAACCTTCTTCGTCTGTTGCGAACTATATAACTGCTCCCAATGAAGTTCCGCTGCTCCCCTAATATATAGTTGGGCAATTCTAGATAAGTTACCTGTTCGATTATCTATAGTTGTGTTAGCCACAATATTATTTCCACTATCACGTAAAGCAATTATATTCTCTTTAGTTAATTCATCAATTTTTGTCGTTTTAGTAGCTTCTTTCACCCGTTTATGAACTCCAAAATAAATATGATTAGCTAAATCTGTTTTACATTCAAAATGCTTCAATTTTTTTATTAAATCGTCCAATGAATCAGCGACAATAGCTATTCTATATTCAAAATGTTCTCTACCTATATTAGATGTATAGCATACATTTGAAAGTTTTAAGTGCTTATTATTTTCCATAAATTTAATATATTTTTCGACTAACTGATTTAGTGTTGTATTATTCTTGGCTGATAGCGTGAAAATATGGCTTTCATTTGATTCTAGGCTTTGTTCTTCGTGACCTCGGTATTCTTCTAAAATTACATGTGAATTGGTTCCAGACAATCCAAAATTATGGATTCCACATCTTCTCACTCCATTGCGAGGTAACCAGTCAGTTTCAGTAATCGTAATATAAAACGGTGAATCGTTTAAATTTATGTTTGTATTTGGTTTTTTAAAGTTAGCAAGTGGAGGTAATTTTTTATTTTTCAACATAAGACAACATTTTACTAAGCTTGAAAGTCCTGAGGCTTCATATAAATGCCCAATATTTCCTCTAACAGAACCTAATGAACAAAACCGGCTTTCACCATGCCCGCTACTATAAGCACTAGATAAGGCTTCAAACTCGATTGAATCACAAATATCCGTTCCTGTTCCTTGTGCTTCGACATAAGTTATCGAGCTTGGTTCAACCTTTGCATTTCGTAATGCTTTCATAATTACTTCTTTTTGAGCAGCAGGATTTGGAGCTGCTAAACCTAGAGTAGTACCATCGCTATTTACTGCCATCCCCTTTAAAACAGCATAAATATGATCTTGATCATGAATTGCTCTTTGTAGTGGCTTTACCATAATGGAAATAACTCCTTCGCCTTCCCCAGTTCCATTACCCTCTGAGTCAAATGGTTTGGTTCGATAATCTTCTGACTCAAATCCAGCTCGCAGGCCGTCCTTAAGGGGAATGGTCTTAATCCTAATTCCACCAACTATTGCCTGCTCACAATTCCCACTTTTTATGTCATTACATGCAATATTTAATGCGACTAAAGAAGAAGAGCAAGCAGTATCAACAATCAAACTAGGTCCTTTTAGATTCATCATATATGACACTCTTCCCGCTATATTAGAAGAAAGATAGCCTGTAGGTGTTTGAATGTCTTTCGATGCTTGTAATATTTGTTGATACTTAAATCCTTCCATATCTCCCATATATCCTACATACACTCCAGTATTAGACCCCTTCAATGTTCCGGCATGATATCCAGCATCCTCAACTACTTTAACTGTAGATTCTAGAAACATTCTTTGCACCGGAGACATTGCAACACCTTCAACCGGCAGAATATTAAAATATTTATAATCGAACGTATCAATATTATTTAAGTAAGCCCCACGATGATATTCCATCTTATTTTCTGAATACCCAACTGATAATAAGTAATCGGTAAGATCTTCTTTTCTATTTTCAGGAAAATCCCGTACTCCTTCCCCCCCATTCCGAATGTATTCCCAATATTCATCTTGCTCTTCTGCTCCAGATGCTTTTAAAGAAATACCTATAATAGCAATATCATCACCAGCCTGATTCATATTTTTCCTAGAGCTGTTTTTCTCATTCACTTGTTTCTTTCCATTTTTAATAAAATCAGCTAGTTCTTTAATGGTTTGATTTGCATAGAAATCTGCAACTTTAATATGGTCTCCATATTTTTGCTGTAGCTCTGAAGCTACTTGAGTTAACTGCAGTGAACTGATACCCATTTCAAAAAAGTTATCTTCAAGTCCAATTTCAACTTCGCTTATGTACATCTTACATATAGAGACGATGCCATTTTCTATTTGATCAATATCCTCGCTATTACGCTCACCTTTCTTTTTATGTTCATCGATTTGCTTTATTATAGATTGGAACTTCCCTTCTTCAAACCGCCTTACCAGATTAAATCTTTGGACTTTACCGCTGGTTGTCTTCGGAATTTGTTTTAATGGAATAACATGGGAAATTTGGACACCTAATCGATAATTTAATTCTCTTTTTATATTTTTCTCTATTTCTATAAATTCCTCGTCTGACTTTTTAAATTTAATAAATGCTACAATATGCTCTGTTTGCTCTTTAAAATTTCTTGCACCACCAACAGCTACTTCAGCTTCACTAAGTGGGATTCCTGCGACTTCACGAATAACTCTTTCTAAGTCATTAGCAAAGTAATTCTGACCATTAACAAACAACACATCTTTGTAGCGACCCACTATTACTAATCGTCCATTTTTTATAAATCCTATATCACCTGTATTCAACCAGCCATCTGCAGATAATGCTTCGTTTGTTTTTGCTTCCATGTTGTAATAGCCGCTGGTTACATTTTTTCCCTTTATCTCGACAGCTCCTAGCATATCCTCGTCTAATACAGTTTGACGATTATCAGTTATTCGGATACTTGTATTTGTCAGAGGGTAACCTACATCAACAAACGTTGCAGCAAAGTTACTAGTATCGTTTTGCAGGTAAACTACTTCTTCCCCAATCTTAATTGCTCTTCTATCGATACACCACGTTATCACGTTGCCATCCTCTGGATAAGCTGCTGAAACCCCAAGACATGCCTCTGCAAGCCCATATGCAGGACACATTACAGTATCTTTCATACCATATTTACGCATCTTAAAGAAGAATTCCTGGATTAGATCTGCTGAGATTGGCTCGGCTCCATTAATGATAATTCTAACATTGGATAAATCGATATCTTCTGAGACTCTTTTTGCGTATTTTAATGTGTACCTATAACCAAAGTTGGGAGAGAATAGCAGTGTTGATTTATGCTGACTTGCTTTTTCTAACCACATTCTAGGTCTTCTAATAAAATCATTTGTATTAATATTGACTTGATTAATGTTTAATAATGTAGGTATTAAATGACATCCAATTAACCCCATATCATGGGACATAGGTAACCACGTAATTAAGCTATCCTCGCTTGTCATGCGTGTACCATTAATAATCCCTTCCATATTAGCGAGTAAATTATAATGTTTTAACATAACTCCTTTTGGTTCACCAGTCGATCCTGAGGAAAACTGTAAAAAAGCTATATCATCTTGATTACTTTCATAAATTTGTCCATCTTCCTCATAATGATAAACATCTCGAATATCTATCACTCTATTTTTAAGTGCTGATAGATCAATATCATTATTCTTTGCATATTTTTCTAGTACTTCATAGTGCTCAAGGTCACAAATTAGATATGGATTATTTAATTGATTCCATACTTTAAAAAACTTTAATTTATGTTCATCATTCTTGCCTGTACTAAGTGGCACAGGAATTATTCCTCCCAATAATCCTGCCCAAAAAGAATGAACAAAATCTTCATTATCATTTAACTGGAATACAAGTTCATCTTTGTAGCTAATCCCTTTACTCTGTATATAGCCTAAAATTTTAATGCTTTTATCCAATAAATCATGATATGACACGAACTTTTCAATTCCGTTTTTTTTAACGAAACTGATACCCTTTTCTGTTTCTGATTCCTTATTTCTAATAACATTAATTAAAGTCGACAAATTACTCCCCCTCCGTTTTACCTTTGAACCCCGAATAATTTATATCACTAGAATTCATGTAATTTTTCTAACAAGGTAATTATATCTATTTATAAATAGATATAAATTAATTGAGTAAATTTTTAATAGTGTCTAAAGTCTTATAAAAAAATATTTCCTTCTACAATTCACTAAAATTGTGTCACCATACTTATCAGAAATCGTATCATTTAATTTATTTTTTCAGTTACTTTAACTAGCAATTTCTAGTCTTTTTTACTTCTTTCGACTAAAAACAAGATACTTTAGTCATATTTTACATATATTTCAATTATACAAATTATCGATTATTATTAACTGAGCAAAAAGAATTATTTTTTTGTAAATTTAAAATATTGGATAGAGATTTATTACCATTAATTGTTATTGTTACCATTTAAACTCATAAATTGTAATTAGTTTAGTAAAATATACTATTTCAATCATAATTCGTTTAATAAATTGATAAGTATTTACAGTTTACCAGTTCGATTTATAGAATAATTTTTTACGAAAATATAAGGTATACTGGATGGAATAAACTGAATATACTCTAAATATTTTTCCTTCTGTTCGTACTGTAAATTTATCTACTTAAAGAATTTTTCCTCATCGTCTCCTCAAACATAATTAGTTCCTCCATATCTCAATCGTAAGCAACCTTGTATGCTAATTTATTCGAAAGAAAGGCCATATGTACTAGCCATCCTTGACATTTTATGGGCTATTATCACATAAATAATACATCCTTTAGTACAAATGAACTCTTATTTCAAATTTATATACACTCTAAAACTTTTGCTCTAATTATACATATCTTTCTAATTATATTTTTTTGGGGAAATTACTATATAGTGATTAAAATTTTTTTACCATTTATAAGCATTATTTAAGAAAAAATCTATAAAATTATAAAGTAGTCAGACGAGAATGCTAATGATGTAAAAGGAAGGATAAGTAATGACAATTAAAAAGATTAGCTTTTGGATGTTCATTAGAAATAGTTTTCTTATTATTGCTGTGATCTTATTATTTTGGATAATATTAAACCAGATTGTGATGGAGCTTGAGCAACACCGATATCCGCCATTAGGTCAATTAGTTGAAGTGAACGGTGATAAAATGCATGTGTATGTTAAGGGAGAGGGTGAAAAAACGATTGTTTTATTAAGTGGTGCTGGTACAGCTGCACCAGCATTGGATTATGAACCTTTAATAAAAGAAATGGCAAAGAATAATAGAATAGTAGTTGTAGAGACATTTGGGTACGGTTGGAGTGAAACTACTAATAAGAAGCGAACTGTTGAGAACATTGTAGAGGAAATAAGGACCGCACTGTATAAAGCTAATATTAAAGGTCCATATATTTTGATGCCTCATTCAATATCTGGTATTTATAGCTTGTACTATGCCAATAAATACCCCGACGAAATTAAGGCAATAATATGTAATGATTGCACTTTGCCTCAAGTAGTAGATTACTTTAATGAATCTATTCCTACTATACCTCGATATATAAGTGTTTTAGCATCGACTGGAGCCACTAGGTTAGCAGTATATTTGAATTCAGCGAAGTACCTTCCTGAAGCAGAAAATGGAACTTATTCTCTTGAAAACTTAGAAAAGACTAAAATCTTATCGGCATGGAATTTAGGCAACAAAAATATAATTGCTGAAGTTAATGAAATAAATCATAATATTGATAAAACAGTTAATATGTCTTTTCCTACAGATACACCCGTTCTAATATTTACTAAATACAGTGATAGGATAACGACAAATGGTAAAACAATGGAAGCTTTTTATCAAAAGCAGATAAACCATTTATCAACTAAAAAGCTCGTTGTATTAAGAGGACATCATTATTTACACTGGTCTAATTTTAAGGAGATAAGCAAAACCGTTTATGATTTTATAAATACATTTTAACTTTTAAAGTTAGATGTAATAACTTTAAAAAAATTATATAGTCTTCATTCCACGCCATACAAACATTCTTATTCATTTGTTGACCAAAGTAAACCACATTTATGGGATAGATGGCAAAACGAACTAAAATTACTTACTATGACTATCGCTTTTGTATCCTTTTTCGGTCAATCGGTAATCCTTGCATCAAAATTATTTTTGATACAACTTTCCTTAATACGATGCCCTGTTTTTATAGTTCACCATCTCCCTAGACCCTATGCAGGATTACCTTGTAAAAAGGAGGTTATGCTCCTAGTCTATGGATCTCTTTTTAACTGGCTCTATTAACATATATTAAAGATTTCATTTATAGCTTATTGACTCCTATAAAAGCTTTTAGTAAGCATATATAGACAATAAGCTATCGATACAAATAAAGGTACCAACAGATATACTTCAAAAAAAGGAATGACACATAAAATAAATACAAATGAAACAAGTGAGCAAATCCAAGGCTTGCTCCACTTCTTAAAAAGTTTAACACCTGAAATCATTGTTAAAGCATATACGATTAAACCAAGTGACGTCGGTATAAAAAGCAGATCATCAAATGTTGCTGAAAATATAACTGTGATTATTACGCCTATAACTGCAAACCCAACTGCAAATATAACCATGCGTCGTGGAACACCAGAACGATGTATCTTTGATAATACGGTTGGGAATGCTTTATCTCTGCTCAAGGAATACCCTAGCTGCGCCAAACTAGCGATAAATGCGTTTGATGTACCAATACATATTAAATAGGCAAGTACTGCAGTTAATACTTGTGCCCCTATCCCTAGATTATCTTGTATAATAACAGCAATTGGCGAAAAATCGCTTTCAACACTACCATATGTATTTGTGCCAATAGTAACAAAACTAAGTAGTAAAAATAAACAACCTATAATCAATGCGCTAATTACAGAGCTTTTTACAATATTTTTATCAGGTTGTTTGAAATGAGAGGATAAGTTGCAGATTGCCTCCCAGCCAAAGAAGGCCCAGAAAATAACAGTAATAGCAGTGCCAATGGCATACCATCCATCCGTAAAGAAAGGTTGGAAATTATTAAGAGTTACACTTGGTAAAGCTACAATGATTGTAGTCAGTAGTAATAACAATAGACATGAGCTAATGATTAATGCAGCCTTTCCGCTTACTTCCAGACCAAAATAATTAAAGCAGCCTGCAATTAATAAAATTAGTATCGCTGCATATACCTCACCTAAAGGGGTGAAGTTGAATGCCTTACTTAAGTAAAAAGCCCCAGTTAATGCAACGATAGACTGACCAATTGCGGCAGTTACAAAATAGAACCAACCGACGATGTTCCCTAAATGATAACCAAATGACTTTCGAACAAACGTTGCTGTCCCCCCAGCATCAGGGAAATCTCTAGCTAAACTTGCAAAACTATATGCTAATGGAAAACTAAATATAATAACAATAATCCAAGATAGTAAAGAAGCAGGCCCTGCTATAGAAGCGGTTATTCCTGAGACAAATAATACACCAGATCCCAATATTGCAGCTATATATAAACTTATTCCTTGATAAAGATTAATTGTTTTTTTAGTAGTCATGTTCCACACTCCAAATTAAATAATAGTTACATAGAAAAATTCGGAAGTACGTTAAAAAATGATTTAAGATGGATTATTATTTAGTATGTCTTTTTCTAATTGTAGCAACTCATACTTAAACGTTAACCCTCCTCTATAACCAGTGCTTTTACCATTTTTTCTTACAACACGATGACAAGGTATCATAATTAATATTGGATTTGTAGCAATCGCGGAAGCTACAGCTCTGTATGAGTTGGGTTTGCCTAATCTTCTGGCAACATCTGAATAACTCACTGTTTCACCAAATGGTATACATTTTAAAATTTCCCAAACCTGCTGTTGAAATAGGCTACCGCGTAGATCAAAATTTACAGTAAATTCTTTTCTTCGACCAGTAAAAAAATCCTTTAATTGTAATTTGTAATTCCTCAATTTATCCTCATCATTTATCAATGTAGAATGATTGAAAACTTTGGTAGCCCAATCTTGGAAATCTGTACCTGTTTCATACGGGGATCCAACATAAGCTATTCCATGATCTGTACTAGCGATGATTCCTTTTGCATTTTTTAAATACCAATAACTCCAATAGACTCGACACATTACAGTTTTTTCCTTTCATTATTAATGTAAAACAAAGTGTATGCTATTCATTATTTTTATACAAGTAATTTTGAATGTAAAAGCAAGAAATCAAAAGTACAGTTACAGACAATTATGCTATCGTTATAAGAAAATATAGATAAAGGAGTTTTAGCGTGACAGTTTATAAACAACTTCTATCTCTTCCTGAAGACTTCTCTTTTAGGATTAACTTGGATTATTTAAAAAGTACAGAGGATGGTTTATTCCGTACCGATCAAGAAAGCATAACACGCTTTATCGTTTTAGATGGCAATCTTTTTTTTATAAAGATATATGTCAGTAATAACAATAGACTGGTTATAGAAACTGAAGATGTCAGTCAATCTTACACGAAACAGTTTGAGCGACAAATAATGCTTTACATCCGAGATTGGTTCGATTTAGATATTCATTTAGAACCATTTTATACCATTGCAAAACAGGATGAATATCTTAAAATGCCTATATCAAAATTTTATGGATTAAGAAATATAGGAATACCGGACATTTTTGAAGCCTTTGTCTGGGCCATTTTAGGGCAGCAAATAAATTTGAGCTTCGCTTCTACACTAAAAGATAGATTTATTAAAAATTATGGAAAAAGACTAATTCATAATGGAGAGGACTATTGGCTATTTCCTTCCCCTCGTCTAATAGCTTCATTAAGTATGGATGAATTGTTTAAGATTGGTATGTCTCGAAGAAAATGTGAATATATACGTGGTATAGCACGGCTGATTGCCAATAACCAGATATCAAGAGAAAAATTAGTTCAACTATCTGACATAAATTTAGCAGTAAAGCAACTAACTGCAATAAAAGGAATTGGTCCATGGACTGCAAACTATGTATTACTAAGGTGTGTGCGATATCCCAATGCATTTCCTATAAATGATGTTGGACTTCATAATGCATTAAAGTTAGCTGGGTCATTAGATAGGAAACCTTCGATAGATGAGATTAAACAAATAGCTTCTGCTTGGGAAGGATATGAATCTTACGCAACGTTTTTTCTATGGAGATTAGTATATTAAAGTGTTTCTACTGTACAATAGAATTAACAAAAAATACTGCCCCAAAAGGTTCATTCAGATACAAGAAAACGGAATAACCAAGACCCCAAATGGAAGAACCATCGTAAATTCGTGCAACAGTGATTTATTTGCTAAGAAGCTAAACTGTTGTCGTTGAAAGATAGGATATTCCAGTTCCTTTAAATAGAAATTTATCTTTTGGGACAGTTCCTCATCATTTAATACTTTCTATGAAATTTTTATGAAATACTTCGACATATTTGTTGACGATCTGAATGGGTATGATTAGCTCGATCTTATCAGAAAAAAAAGAGAATGAATGAATATTCATATTATAATATAGGATATATCTATGAAGATCTTTATTTTTGTTTAAGCTGTGACCAATGATGGTTACTTTTCCTCTTTTATCATCCATGACATTTGTTGTTAAGCAAATTATACTACCTGGTGGTAAGCTTCTATTCGTTATTGTTCCAGCAATTACAGTTCCTTGAGAACTCGATAATTTTTTGATTTTAATTGGTATGTTGCTTTTTTTAGCCCATTTAATTGCTTCCGGATGGATAACCTTTCCACCACTTGCAGCTATTTTCAAGGCCTGGTCATAGTTAAGTGTTTTTAGGGTTTGAGCAGAATTTATTATTTGGGGATCTGTAGTCATTATCCCAGGCACATCTGTATAAATATCTAATTGGCAAGCTTGGAAGGTTTGAGCTATCGCCGCAGCCGTGACATCGCTCCCTCCCCTGCTTAGTAATGTTGTGTCACCAGTATAAGTGTACCCCTGGAAGCCAGCTATTATAGGAATAATTCCCTGATTAATTAGTTCTTCCATGTTTCTTTTGTCTATAGATATGATTTCCGCATCTAAATAGTCGTTAGATGTCACTATTCCAGCACTCGCACCTGTCAATGCGGATGATTTTAAACCCCGATGGTTTAAATACGAGCTCAGTACGATGCTTGATATGATTTCCCCACAAGAAGAAATTAATGCTGTTTCTCTTGGTGATAACTCATTCTGTTTAATATATCTTAGTAAAGTATCCGTTGCATATGGATCACCTAATCGCCCAATTGCAGATACAACTAGAATTAATTTATATCCTTTCTCTTGTTCTTTCGTAATAACTTCAGCAATATTTCTTCGGTCTTCCATGGTTTTCAAAGAATTACCACCAAATTTAAGAACTTTTATCTTTTTCATGATCCTCTCCTGGTTTTAATATTCAATGCGTAAAAAAATTCTTTTTCATTTCCAACTTCGTCACAAGTACTGATGTCATAAATTGTATCCCATAACAAATTCGAACTACTTGCGCCTAAATTTCTCATTAATTTTTTGGAGAAGGTCGGCATAATTGGATAAGAAAAAACAGATAAAGCCTTTAATAGATAAGTGACATTAGCTACCTGTTGCGTGTATAAAAAATCGTCTTTTGCTTTCATTGGTAAAACCTTTTCCTCTAAATAATCAATAATTGAACTCATATAGTCCTCTAATTCAAAGGAAGCTTTTCGTAGACTAAATTGTTCCAAATCATAGAATTTTTCTAGATTCTTTTTTGTTCTTTGTATTAAGCTAGAGCTTTGATAATGTATTGCAGCGTTTTTGGGTATGATTCCCTTAAAATCATGATTAATCATTTCTATATATCTATTTATTGTGTCTTCCCATTTTTTAGTGAATTTATCATTAGTCTGTAAAAAATCATCGAAAGAAAAGTTAGTTTGCATATGCTCCGGATTAGTTAAGGATAAATAAAACCTAAGATTATCTGATGGAACATCCTTTAAGAGTTCTCCTCCCCATATTGCATGTCCTTTACTTGTAGAGAACTTCTCTTTATCTAGTAAATAAAAGTAATTCGTAATGATGTGCTCAGGTAATAACTCATCCTTTTCGATAGCAAATGCGCTTGCAACATGTAGTACGGAATTAAAAAAACTGTTATCAAATCCGAGGAATTGTACAAGCGTCTGTTTATGTTTGTTCTCTCTGCGAATACCATATTGATGTAGATAATGTGAATCAATACTTTCTAATATCCCAGGGTACATTTCAAACCATACATTTATTACTTGGTCTTTAAATCCCTCGATTGGAACGGGTATTCCCCAATTCGAAGGATAGGTTACTGGATAGTCCGGAATATCTTTTGCTATTATCTGTTTACAAAATTCTATTAGCTGAGGTCTCCAAGTTGTTCTTGATGAATAAAAATGATTCAACTTATCTTTATAATCGTTAATAGGGAAAAATAGACCCGTATATTGTTTAATTGTTGGAATAGATTTACAAATTGTGCAGAAGGGCTGCTCCAAATTAATAGGGTCGTTAATTTGACCACAAGCTTCGCATAAATTACCAGATGAATCACTTTTACAATAGGGACACTTTCCTTTTACAAATGACTCATATAAATTCAACTTACATTTGTCGCAGTATAATATATCTTTCGTTTTCTTTTTTAATTTCCCTTTATTATATAATTCTAGGAAAAATGTTAATACATAATTAATATGTTTGTTATTACCCAATGGATTCTTGTATAAATCCACATCGATGTTTGCCGATTTTAATGTAGATCTAACAATATTATTATTCTTCTCTACCATTTCTTCTGGATCGATTTTCTTATTATTAGCTGTTGTCGCTACATAGCTCTGGTGATCATCACCATAAGTAATATACGCAACGTTATTACCTGTTATTTTTTTGAAGCGGGTGTAAACATCCGCCGCAAGATAGGGGCCAGCTAAATGCCCGATATGAAGGTCGCCATTAGGTGTCGGCGGTGTTGCCGTAACATATATTTCACTCATCATAAAACCTCCTCATTTTAATGTTTCCAATGGTTATTTTCTAACTGATATTGTTCAATTCCAACAGCTCCCCACCAAACAGCTAAGAATTTTAGAGGTTTACCTCCAGTATTATGAAGCGAATGGACAGAAAAAGGCTCGAAATAAATAACATCTTCTTGATATACCTTTTCCGTTTCCCCATCTACATTAATAACCCCTTCACCTTCTAAAATAATAAAAGATTCTTCTTCATCATGATTGTGAGGCTCTGTTGTCTCACCAGGTTGTACAATTATAATTCCTGAACCAAATGGTGATTTTCGGGTTTTGTCCCACGGATATATTCTTCTTAATAAAGAGCCGTACTCATATTTATAGTCATCACGATGGTGCCTTTGGATATTTACTCCTTTTTTCTTTGTTCTTTTTAACGCTCTTTCTAGATAACGATCAACAATTTCCTTTGGATAATGTTGATTTAAAGAAGCCTTTACACCTTCATAGTAGCTTAGCGATGGCTCTCTTCGTTCTTCGATAATTTTTGGCACCATTATATAGGCTTTTACTTTTTTATCAGCAAGATAAATTTCTACTTCTTTCAACATATAACCATAATCATTTTTTCTAAGAAGACTAATTTGATTTTCATTGATTTCGAAAGCTATTCCTAATACTTCCCCTCCATCTTTTTGTATTACCGTTGAGGTCCCCCCATTAAAATCTGGATGGAATCCTGTAAATGTGTATATATGCTCCTTTAATATTGCTTTAGAATAGCTATTCCATTTGCCTAAGTCCTTCTTTGCTGTCTCCAGGTTACAAGTTAATCCAAAAGAAAATAAATATGGCATTATCGATCACTCCCGTTTAATTTTATAAAATCTCCAGCTTTCATTTCATAAACATCCCACTCAAATTCTAGCAAGTCTCCTTTTGGCGAAAATGAAACTTCTTCTAATCCTTCAACTACAACTCCATTTTTAAGGCTATTTATGAAGCGTTTACAACCGTGTTTCTTTAATAGTGATATGTTATTTAATAGAATCTTAGTTGCAATATAGCTTGTGACGGAGTAAGCAGCTGGCTTTAAAGATGCGATTTCTTTATATTTATTTTCAAAATTCTTATAATTAATTCCACAAAGGTCCTTCTTAGTAGAAATAGTAAAGAGTTTTAATCCATCATGTTTACTAGTCAGATATGGAAAATCAGCTACAAATATATCATCACCAAATATAACCGTACCTGTAAAATTTGCTTTCGCTAATTTCTCAGTTAATAACAATGCACCTTCGTACGTACCTGCAAACAATAAAGTATCTCTATCATCTATTTCTAATACAATATTGTCATTAATTAATATCGACGTTTTCAAGCTTAGTCCTTTCTCTAAAATTGATTTTCTTAGTAATTTTGATAGTTGATTTCCGTAACTATTTTCTTGGTATACTATTTTTAAACTAGTATTAGCTGTTAATTTATCTGCTAGATGAACCATTTCATAAGCCATCTCTTCATCTCTTCCACAAACTCTAAGAATATTATCAAAGCCTTGTTCCGTAAGCAATGGATGTGAAGTACCTGGGGCTAAGAAAGGAATGCCTATATCAGAGTAAATAGTCGCAGCTACAAGCGATTGGTTTGCGCTTAAGTGACCAATTACTGCTTCAGCCCCTCTATTTACGAGTTGATTTGCAGCCTTAAATGTAGAATCTTTATCAAAAGAACTTTTCTCCCAAAGTACCTCAATATCATAAAGCCTATCTTTCTTCTTGAGATATTCATTAACAGCAATTGCTACACCTGTATACAATTCTCTGGTATGACCGCTTAAATTCGCACTTATGCCTATTCTAAAAAGCTTATTTTTGTTATTGGAAGTTTTGGGTAACATGTCATCTAATGTTTTTATTGGATCAACAGATTTAACTACTGCTTTTTCACTCATAAGCTTCACGCGCCTTTTTGTATGCTAGTTGATCTCTACGAATATGATCAGGGTTTAGCTTTTTCCCAACTGCAAGATAATAACTAAGTAACTGCATTGGTAAAACATATAGTAATGGCACTAATAATTCATGACAGCTCGGTAAATTAAATACATAATCCGCATTAGTTATATCATTTTTTTCAGAAGTAAATAGTAGCGATGTACTGCCAATTAATTTACTAGCTTTAAACAGATCAGACACCCTTTCTTTCATATTCGGGTTACTAGCGGTTACAATAATTGCTGTATCTTTATTACACATAACTAACGGTCCATGGAATAGCTGTTCCACATCCATACTAGTTGTTGGAGTATAGTGAACCTCACCGAACTTTAATGTAGTTTCATGAGCAACTCCGATTGTATTTTCATTCCCACATACCACAAAGAAATCACTTTTTAAGTCATCTGCTAATTCCTTCATTTCATTTTTGCGATTCAATACATTAGTAAATAGAGAAGGTAATTGAATAGCTACTGAATTAACTATGTCATTAATTGCAAGATCTCCCATTTCTCTTGCTAGCTTCCCCATCAGTATGAGCATTAAAAAAGTACTTAAGGTATAGGTGATTGTATGTGCAAGAGATTTATCGTCTTTATAGCCATAAGTCAGTACAAAATCTGATATATCTGCACATCTACTTGCTGTATCACCTGTAACTACTACCGTCTTGCAGTTATTTTTATTAGCTAAAAAAATACAATCGAATGTAGCTTTTGTATCTCCCGAATGAGAAAAGGCGATTACTACATCCTCTTCATTAAGGGAGTAATTAGGAGACATTAATTCAAACGCAGGTACAGATCTAAATTTATTTTTCTCTTTAAACATTATTTGACTTATGCTAAAACTAGACAAGGCTACATGATAGGATGTTCCGCATCCTATCAGAAAAATTCTCTTACTCTTTTTTAAAGTATCTAATAAACTTCCGTGATTTTGAAATTTTAATGATAAAAACAGTTTCTTTAAATATTCAGGCTGTAACATAATTTCTTCATACATATAATAAGGATGACTATTCCTCGATTCCATATAAAACTTCCCCCTTCTTTATAAATTACATATATTTATACATGCTTTCTGTTTGGAAATAGGTGTACTTTTTTTCATTCTCAAATCGATTTATCCTGTAATACTTTAGCTCATTTGTTTTTGTGTTATATAAAATTTCTTTAGCTATAGCTTCACCTACTGCGGGAGCTATTTTATATCCCCCTCCACCAAAACCAACGGATAAATACAGCCCTTCATATTCAGTAGGACCAATAAGAGGATATTGATCGGGAGTATAGCTATCAAAACCAATACGTCCACCCAAAACTTTGGCCTTCTGCAGAATAGGGAACCTTTTAGAAGCTCTATCAATTGCTTCGAGTGCTTCTTCATTTTGAATTTTCCTCTTAAAATGAATATCGCTAATATCACACTCAGAGGATTTTATTCCTATTAGAATTCGGCCGTCAGGGAATGGGCGCATATACGTGTCTGAAGTATCATCTATATAGGAATGTGATAAGACTTTATCTGTATCAGTATGTGCAAAAACAACTCCTAAGCGCTTGGTATAGATAGGTAAGTCAATACCAAGATTTTTGGTTAGCTTTCCCCCCCAGTAATTGGATGCGATTATCACACGTTTAGCGAATATCTGAGATAAATTTGTTTGAACACCAACAACTTTATTTTTATTTACTACGATATCTTGAACCTCTGTACCTTCCATTAAATGAAGCCCTTGCTTTAGACCTTCATTAATAAATGCTAAGCTAGTTTTTGCTGGATTACCATATCCACCAAGAGGTTCATAGGAGACAGCACCTATATTCTCGACATTTATAAACCGTTCTTCTAAATTGTATTCATTTGGTGAATAAACTTTAATCGGTAATCCTAAATTGACCATATTTTGAACATTGATCTTTAAATTTTCAACATATTGAGGACCTACCATTAATGAGAAACCTATTGGATGATAACCAAAATCCATTTGTTTGGCTGCTGTAAGCTCCTTATACAATTGTAAGCTTCTAAAAGAAAGATATTGATTAGCATTGTTCGTATGGTGTACTCTTAGTAATCCACCAGATATACTTGTTGCCCCATCCCCTGGCGGTTTTCCTTTTTCACATAGCAAGACATTAAATTTTTTTGATTTAGTAAGAAAGTAAGCAATACTGGCCCCGATTACTCCGCCTCCAACAATAATCACATCGTAGTTCATTTTCATCTATCTCCCTAAACTATCTTTTATTGCTAAAGTAAAAATAGTTAACGCTTTTTCGAGTTCAGTCTTTTTTATTGTAAGTGGAGGTATCCATCTGATTACTTGATTATAAGGACCACAGGTTAGTAATATTAATCCTCGTGAGAGACAATTTTGCCTTACCTTTTCGGCTATTACCGTACCAGGATTTCCATTGTCATCAACGAATTCACATCCAATCATCAATCCTTTACCACGGACATCAACGATGATAGGATATTCCTTTTTTATTACTTGTAATTCTGCTAACAAGAAGTCTCCCATTTCCTTAGCATTACTTACTAACTCTTCGTCTTCTAACACGTTGATCGTCTCAATAGCTGCTGCCATAGAGATAGGATTAGGTCCATAAGTTCCACCATGTGAACCTGGAATCCATTTATCCATTATTTCCTTATTGGCTGCTATCCCACTTAGCGGAAGACCTGATGCAATACCTTTAGCAATCACAAGAATATCTGGTACTATATTGAAATGTTTAAACGCAAAGTATTCGCCTGTTCTTCCAAAGCCCGTTTGAATTTCATCAAAAATTAATAATATATTGTTCTTATTACAAATATCCCTAATACCGTTAATAAAGCTCTCTGGTGGCGTTACATACCCACCTTCTCCTAATATCGGCTCAATAATCATAGCCGCTGTTTCATCTGGCGAAGTTTGAGTATTTAATAAATGCTCAAGTTCAGCTAAACAATATCTTGTTCTTTCTTCACTGTCTTCCTCTCTGTATTGTCTAGAGTATGGATGCGGACTAACAAATACACCAGACATAAGAGGCTGATATCCCGATCGATATACAGATTTAGCGGTTGTTAAAGATAATGCTCCTATTGAACGCCCATGATATCCCCCCTGAAAGCAGATAATATTTGGTTTTTTAGTAGCGTGACGTGCTAATTTAATGGCACCTTCTACTGCTTCACTTCCACTATTTGAAAAGAAGAAACAGTTTAGTTTTTCCGGTATAATTTTCTGTAGATCATTTGTTAACCGGTCCAACATAGAGTTATACAAGATTGTTGTTTGACCATGTAGTAGTTTTTCACTTTGTTCCTTTATAGCCTTTACTACTCTAGGATGGCAATGTCCCGTGTTTGTAACCCCAATACCTGATGTACAATCAATAAATTTTCTACCTGATTGATCATAGATATGCACACCTTCTCCATAATCCACATCAATATTCGTAAACAATGGCCAAACTCGAGAAACTTTATCCGAATGTTGTTTTACCTTCAAGACAATACACCATCTTTCATAGAGGTAATATTGTTCATTGAATCAAGTATTCTTTGAGCCTTCGTCGCCATCATAGTGAATGATGCTGCATCCCCTATCCCATGAGTTTTCTCTGTTAAACCATTCAAATAAATGTTAGCCTTTACATTTGATTTTGTGTCTACTTTATAGTTTTCAGAGACTTTTAAACTATTATTCTTGTTATAATTAAAGTAGTTTTTCATTGGTTGAAGTACTTCTGGAAATTCTTCCTCAAAAAATCCAGTACAAAGGATAATGTAATCCGTATTTATTGAATCTTCTTGTTTGTTATATATATCTTTAATATTTAGTAAATAATCTTTTTGAGTATTAGCCACATCTACTATCTCTTTACAGCGATGTAATTCTATTTGTTCTGTTCCTCTAATTTTATCTTCATACATCTTCCAATATAGTGCTTCACTAACATCATCATCTACAGCTGAATAATTTGTATGTTTGATCTGCTCGAATAGTTTATCTCGTTCGTTTTGGTTCAATGAGTAAAAGTAATTCGTAAACTCAGGAAAAAATACTTCATTTGTAAAATGGCCTAACTCATATAGCCGGAATCCGGTATGCCTAACAATAGAATTTATTTTTGAATTTGGAAATTTATTAGCTAGATATAGAATTATTTCAACAGAGTTTTGCCCCGAACCAATAACTGTAAAAGTAGGATTGTCATCTTTATTAATACTTTGTACGGAACTTCTGAATTTACTTGCGTGAAAAACTTTGTCACTTACTTTATCTTTAAATTGGCTTGGAATATAAGGTTTTCTACCTGAATTTAAAATAAGATTCGTAGTGTGAAAAACATTGTGTTCTTTGCTTACATTATTAACTGTATGCACTTCAAGACCTTCAATATCATCATTTACTACTATCGGCTTTACAGACTTAACTTCTTCGTTATAATGTGCTTTGTCATCTATTTGTTTGGAAACCCATTGAACATAATCAGACCATTCTGTTCGACTTGGGCGACCTAATAACCCAAAAGAAAACAATCTTCCTTTCTCATATAAATAGTTTGAAAAGGTATATTGACTTCTTGGATTTCTAGGTGTAGCAAAATCACGTAAAAAATGGTGCTGAATATCTGTACCAGGTAGTAACATTTCCGGCATCCATGCCGAATCATTGTTTTTTTCAAGAAATACTCTTTTATATACACTCTTATTATTGATATCTTCCATATCTCTTATTGCAGTTTCTAAAGCAATTCCTGCAGGACCAAACCCTACACCAACGACATCATAAAATTTTCTGTACATTTTTTTCCTCCTTGGTCATTAATTGATAATATTTTCTATAAATGGATGGGCTAAGTCCAACTTCCTTTTTAAAGATCTGAGAGAAATAAGATAAATTTGTGTAACCAATGGACATACAGACATCTGTAACTAATTGACCATTTTCTAGCATATCTTTTGCTTTTGCGATTCTTAACTTAATTAAATAGTCTTTAAAACCAATTCCCATAGACTCTCTAAAAAATCTAGAGAAATAGGCTGTATTTAAAAATAGATGATCAGCTACACTTTTTAAATTGAGGTTGCTATTCTGTAGGTTATTTTCAATATAAAGCAATGCTTCTATTAATTTTTCATTGTTAACGTGGGTAAGTTCATTGAAGTCTATTTGTACATTGATAATGTTAAAAATCAATTCGAATATATCTTCTTTTGGTACCGTATTTACTCTTATTAATGGAATATGAAGTTTCTCAAATTCTTCTATTAACATTTGTCCATCACTGATTAAATTGTTTCCTTCGATAATTATTAGCATCTTATATCTCTCTAGATTTTTCTTTTCAAGGGTTTTCAAATCTCTGATTAATACAACTTTTAATTTTTTTAGTAGAAATACTTCTCTGTCATCAAGTATTTTTTTTGCATCGTATAATAAAATACATTTTACCCCCAAGTTGCCTCCTCCTTTATATCTAACACCTCCATAATATATTAGTATTACTTAAGATATGTTGGAGTAACCGCCCATGAGTTAATAGTATCGGAGTAAAAGTTACAATGCTTTGGTTTTTTTTACTAATATTTTAGTTTTTTCTACATATTTGAAATATTTGTAGAAAATAGTATTGATTCAATATACGATTAAAAAAATTGGAGGGATGCATGATGAATTCAAAACACTATCGAATCAAGTTGAAAGGGGAATTTAATTTTTCGATGATAGACGAAGTATTTGAAGTAATAAAGCTACCATTTATAAGTATTAATTCGGTGAATAAATATCAATTAGAAGGAGAAGAAAATTTATTTTTTCTAAGAATAGAACTTCAATGTAAAGCAGATAAGCGTATTAAATATATAGAAGAGTCTTTATTAAGAATCGGAAATAATTATGCTAGTGACATAAGTATGGAAGAAGTAACTAAAAAGAATATGGCTATATTTGTTTCAAAGGATAACCATTGCTTGAGAGAAATCTTATGGAGGTGGTCTGATGGAGAGCTTTCATGTAACATACCACTTGTAATTAGTGATTACGATATCCATAAAGAACTAGTTGAATCTTATGGAATACCATTTTTAAAGTTAAGATTAACGAAGACCAATGAGGAGAATGATAGCATAGCATCGAGCATACTTATGGAAAATAATATTGATTTTATAGTACTTGCCAGGTACATGCAAGTACTATCTCCTCGTTTTGTTCATAAATTCGATAAGAAAATTATTAATATACATCATTCTTTGTTACCTGCATTTATTGGCGCTAACACTTATAGAAGAGCATTTGAACGTGGAGTTAAGGTGATTGGTGCTACGGCTCATTATGTTACTGAAAAATTAGATGAAGGTCCAATACTAGCACAACAGGCCATTCATTTAACGGATGGGTTAACTTTAAGTGATTACAAACAGTACGGAAAAAGTATCGAATCGGATACTTTACTTCAAGCAATTAAATGGCATATTGAGGATAAAATTTTTATTTATCGCAATAAAGCACTCGTACTAAAATAATTTGATACT
>NZ_JAJERH010000047.1 GCF_016919725.2 Virgibacillus sp. AGTR | reverse complement strand
ATGTAATAATTTTTTAAAATTTTCTCTTGACAGTCTATTTACTTTCTAAGATAATGAGTACAATCAAAACTTCATAATTTACCTATCGAGAGTCAGGGGAGGAAACTGGTCCATTGATCCTGCGGCAACCATACTCATTCAAAAAGAGTAATACGGTGCTAAATCCAGCAAACGAAAATTGTTTGAAAGATGGGAACTGTAATGTATAAGCCAATCAAACCTCTTTCAATCTGAAAAGAGGTTTTTATTTTTTTCTCTAACTATTTTGGTGATTTAAAAGGAGGGATCAGATGGCACAGATCGATGATACGAAAATAAACGATATTATTTCAGCAATTCAAAGGGTCGAGTTTGGATCATTAGTAATTACGGTTCATGAAGGAGAGGTTACACAAATTGACACAACGGAGAAAAAACGCTATCCATTAAAACCAAAAGTAAAGAGAAAGTGATAGGAAAATAATTCTTTCACTTCTTTCATTATTACTCCACTTTGTTCGTATGTTGCGCTTATTGGAACACCAATGGCCATATTTGCAAAGTCGAAGTAAAGCTACTTAAATAACTTTCGCTTATGCTGATTAGACGACTAAAGGCACCCACTTGAAGAAGAATATATTCTTCGTATTAGTAGGGTGTCTTTTTTTAAATAAAAATTGGAAAGGAGTGTGATGAGAGATGGATTTATTAACTGAATTAGATAGAAGAATCCTTATTGGTGATGGTGCAATGGGGTCTTTACTTTATTCCTATGGAGTGGATCACTGCTTTGAAGAATTAAATCTTACATTAGAAGAACAAATTGCACAAATTCACCAAGCATATATTCATGCTGGTGCTGATTTAATTCAAACAAATACGTATGGTGCCAATTATATTAAGCTCGCCAGATATGGATTAGAGGATCAAGTAAAAAAAATCAATACAGCCGCTATAAAAATAGCAAAGCAAACGGCTAGTGAGGATGTATTTGTGCTTGGAACGATTGGTGGTATACATGGTACACAAACACTTCAAGCCACGAATGATGAAATTAAGAGAAGCTTTAGAGAACAGTTATATTGTTTACTATTGGAGGGGGTAGACGGTCTAATCTTAGAAACCTACTACGATCTAGAAGAGTTGACAACTGTACTTGAAATAGCTAGAGAAGAGACAGCGCTACCAATTATAGCGAATGTATCCATGCATGAGGCAGGTATACTACAAAACGGCATCCCTTTACCAGAGGCATTACAACGGTTACAAAACACAGGAGCAGATATTGTCGGAATTAATTGCCGCTTAGGTCCATTTCATATGCTTGATTCTTTAAAGGAGGTCCCTTTACTAGAAAGGTCATTTCTTGCAGCTTATCCAAATGCTAGTCTTCCTGCATATCGTGACGGAAAACTTATCTATGAAAATGAGCCAGATTATTTTAAAAGCTGTGCCAAAGATTTTCGTAATGAAGGGGTAAGGCTTCTTGGAGGATGTTGTGGAACAACTCCCGCCCATATTCAAGCAATTGCAGAGGGCGTTAAAGATTTAGAGCCGTTACAGGAAAAAGAAGTAATTCCTAAAGCAGAACCGATTGAAATTCGTAATAGTCCAATAGATAAAGAGCCCCGCTTAATAGATATGGTAAAGCAAAGACATTCTATTATCGTTGAATTCGACGCACCGAAACACTTAGATACGGAGGAGTATTTGGAAGGGATTAGAGCTTTAGATAAAGCAGGTATTGATGCAATTACACTTGCTGACAATTCATTGGCAACACCTAGAATCAGCAATATAGCAATCGCTGCAAAAATCAAACAGGAAATTGGTATCAAACCACTCGTGCATTTAACTTGTAGAGATCGCAATTTAATCGGATTGCAATCACATCTAATGGGATTACATGCACTTGAGATCAATGAAATCCTAGCCATTACTGGAGACCCTACTAAAATAGGAGATTTCCCTGGGGCAACATCGGTTTTCGACCTAACATCACTTGACTTAATTAAACTCATAAAACAATTTAATCAAGGTTTGTCATTCTCTGGTAAATCACTTAGACAACCTACTAAGTTTCAAGTTGGTGCGGCCTTTAATCCCAATGTTGCAAGACTAGATAAAGCTGTTAAGAGAATGGAAAGAAAAATAGATCGAGGTGCTGATTACTTTCTAACACAACCAATATACAGTAAAGAAAAAATTATCGAGCTTGCCGAAGAAACACAGCATATAGATAAGCCAATATATGTAGGCATTATGCCATTGACATCAACCAAAAATGCAGAATTCCTGCACAATGAAGTACCAGGAATTAAAATGCCAGAAATTATTCGGCAACGAATGAAAAACGTAGCAGTAGATAAGCAACAGTCCATCAAGCAAGGAATTGAGATTGCAAAGGAATTGCTTGATACTGCGCTAACACATTTCCAAGGCATCTATTTAGTAACCCCATTTATGCGTTATGACATCAGTATACAATTAGTAAACTATATCCATAAATCTTTAGAGATAAACCATTCATCAATGATGAAACGAATATAACCAAAATACAAATTACAGGAGGAAAAAGAATGACATTTACTGCAATTAGCTCTAACTTAGGTTACCCAAGAATTGGAGAAAAAAGAGAATGGAAACGAGCGCTGGAAAGCTTTTGGAAGGAAGAAATTACAAAAGAACAATTAATTAAAGAAACAGATAAAATCAGGTTAAAAAATTTGAAAAAGCAACAGGATCTTGGCATTGATCTAATACCAGTTGGTGACTTCTCTTTCTATGATCATGTGCTTGACACATCAGCAATGTTCGGTGTTATTCCAGAACGTTTTTCTTACAATGGTGGAAAGGTTGATTTAGAAACCTATTTTGCTATTGCCCGTGGAACTAAAGATGCTGTTGCTTCAGAAATCACCAAGTGGTTTAATACGAACTATCATTATATTGTTCCCGAATTGGAACATGCACAGCCTATACTAACAGAAAATCGTCCACTTGCTTTTTATAAGGAAGCAAAAGAAGAATTAGGTATCGACGGTAAACCTGTAATCTTAGGCCCAATCACATATTTAAGCTTAGCAAAGGGGTATAAAGAGGAAGAATTCGATGAATTACTGGATGTGTTTGTTCCATTGTATCTGCAAATATTGGAGGAATTAGAATCAGCAGGAGCTACATGGGTCCAGATAGACGAGCCTATCTTTGGAACCAAATTAGATGATGCAGTGATTCAAAAAGCAAAAAAAGTCTATACGCAATTCTGCGAAGCAGCACCAAAACTAAAACTCATTTTACAGACATACTTTGAACATGTGATCAATTATGAATCTATTATTGAATTCCCTGTTGCAGCAATCGGTCTTGACTTTGTTCATGGTGATAGCTTACAACTAATTAAGCAGTTTGGTTTTCCTAAAGATAAAGTATTAGCTGCTGGTATTATTAATGGTCGAAACGTTTGGCAAGAAAACATAGCAGATAAGCTTTCTATTATTGAAGAAATAAAATCAATTACGACTATTCAAGATATTATTTTACAGCCTTCCTCTTCCTTATTACATGTACCGGTAACGAAAAAGCTAGAAGTGGATTTAAATCCAGATATAAAAGCTGGCTTATCCTTTGCTGAAGAAAAGCTTGAAGACATTACTACACTTACAAAGGGCTGCAACGATGGAGAGCATAGTATTGCCACTAAAATAAAAACGAACCAAGAACAGCTTGCGCGCTTTAATAGTTCAGCATTGCGAACAAATGACCAAGTTAGAAAAGAGCTTCAGAGCCTAGATACTTCCGATGCAAAGCGGCCATTACCGTTCAATCAGAGGATTAAAAAGCAGCAACACGAATTAAAACTTCCATTATTACCAACGACGACAATTGGGAGCTTACCACAAACCCCAGTAGTAAGAAAAACAAGAACAAAGTGGCGCAAAGGGGAAATATCTAATGAAAAATACGAGCAATTTATAAAAGATAACATCGATAAATGGATTACTATTCAAGAGGAGCTTGAGCTTGACGTTCTAGTTCATGGCGAGTTTGAACGAACTGACATGGTTGAATACTTTGGTGAAAAACTAAATGGTTTTGAGGTCACAGCATTTGGTTGGGTGCAATCGTACGGTTCCCGTTGTGTAAAACCACCTTTGATTTTTGGTGATGTATCCTTTAATAAGGCAATGACAGTTAAGGAAAGTGTATATGCACAATCGTTAACAGAAAAGCCAGTGAAAGGAATGCTAACTGGACCTGTCACTATTTTAAATTGGTCCTTTGTCCATGATGACGCTCCACGTTTTACGATACAAAACCAGATAGCTCTGGCACTGCGAAAAGAGCTTGAAGCACTTGAAGAAAATGGTATTCAAATTATTCAAGTAGATGAGCCTGCCTTACGTGAAGGGTTACCGTTAGATGAAAGGAAATGGGAAGATTATTTAGAAGCAGCAGTTTATGCTTTCGGCTTAGCAACTTCAGCTGTGAAAGATAGCACACAAATTCATACGCATATGTGCTATTCAGAATTCCATGATATCTATGAAACCATTGATGCATTAGATGCAGATGTCATTTCTATTGAAACATCAAGAAGTCATGGGGAGATGGTAACTACGTTTGAAGAGAATACGTACGAAAAAGAAATTGGACTCGGTGTATATGATATACATAGTCCCCGAATACCTGCAAAGTCGGAGATTATACAGAATATTAATCGTGCATTACAGACCATTCCTCCAAAGCAATTCTGGATAAATCCCGACTGTGGATTAAAAACAAGAAATGAGGAAGAGACCATTGGAGCCTTAAAAATAATGGTTGAGGCTGCTGCCGATATACGAAATGAGCATTTAAGTTACCAAAAGAACTAATTTACATGAAGGAATTGGAATAAAAGTAATGAAGAAACAACAAAAGCGAACAATTAGATCGAATTATTGTTCGTTTTTTGATCAAAATACATTCATCTAGTACCTGAAATATGCGAGACTCTCCTTGAAAATGAAGAACGCTTTTTCTGCTTGCGATGTATCGCTACCGGAGCCTTCCTTATCCAGTGGGAACACCCAATCCGTGGGAGTTTTGTTATCTCCGCGGATGGTTAGTACCACAAGGGTATGACCCAAAGGCCTTGGAACCAATCGGACTTTTACTGGCAGTCGATCCGATACTTATCCATATTGGTTTCACTTATTGCTTGAAGTGGGGGTATTACTGCTAGTCATATGAGATGAAAAGATTATTCGTATTTTGAGTAAAGAAGTTGTGTTGTGTTTTGTCCCAGCCCCATTAAAAATTTCTCCCTATAATTGAATATGTTTTTCTCATAGTTAAAAATCATTAATCAGATTATTAATCGTAAACATCACTCTATTCCTTTACATGTTTTATAGTTCTTATCGATAGGTAAGTCCAGTAAAGTTTTTTCTGGTTAAAGGAAAAAACATAGGATAAGCAAGAGACTTGAAGAAAAATAGAAATGGTAGTATCATATTCATTATGAATTTGCTGGTGTAGCACAGCTGGTAGTGCACTTCACTCGTAATGAAGGGGTCGGAGGTTCGAATCCTCTCACCAGCATCAGATATAAATATGGATATAATGCGATTCTTGAGATTATCAGGAATCGTTTTTTTTATACTTTTAAGTAATTCATTACATTTGAAGGAAAAACTAAAAATATATTGAATTAAATTCTTGTTCCATTAAATCAACCTTTTACATAGTTCTTGTTGCCATTCCATATCACAGTTACTATTAGAAATTGGTTTTTTTCGAGGTTTTCCAGCTTCTACGACTTTCTCCATGTGCATCCAAACATATTGATGACGAAAATAATCAAAAAGGAATGAACAGAAAATGAATGAGATTTAATATTTATAGAAAAACCTGCAGAAGTAAGAATATCAAGTGAAACTTCAATCAGTGGGGAGGGTTTATCAACCCACTGATTGTTAGGTGAACCAATCGGACATTTACTGGCAGTCGACCCCACTCTTTTCCATATTGGCCTTCACCTTATTGCTTGAAGTGGGGCTTACTGCCAGTTATATGCGGGATAAAAATCAAATTAGACGCCTTCATCAGTTTTAAAGTATGTATAATCTTACTAAAAATTATTACTGAAACGTTTTCTTTTTTTATACGTTATTAAATACAGGAGGCGATTTAAATTGAGAAAATTATTCTTTATTTTATGTCTGTTCATGTTTTTAGTGGGGTGTTCTAATGAACAAGAGGAGGCAGAAACAGCGAAGAAGAACAAAAGCCAAGAAAACTCCTCCTTTCAAGAACAACTAGAGAATTTAATGGATGAAAATGAATTTAAATATGAAGAAATAATTGACCTTGATATAATTGATGATTATATTTACAGTGTTACTGTCAATTTCAATGGAGGATTGGATTTAGCTATAATAAAAAATAATAATGGTACGTTAAAGTGGATTGCTGGATCTGGTGACGCTACCATTTTGCAATATGAAGATTCGAGATATGTATATCTTATAAAACCTGATGATCCTGAGGTGAAGCAAGTAAATGTGTTTGATGTGCCAGTTAAATCAGTAACCTATTACCATCAACAAACAGAAAGTTACACGAGAGAGATAAAATACTGGATAGCTTACACTGAAAAAGAACCAGCACCGTCTGTGGTTGAATACATTAAATAAAACACGTATTCTCGTACTATTCCCTTTATTTCCCAGACTATGAAAAAGAATAGGGCTTTTCCGAAGCTTTGGTGAAAAGGCATCAGTGAGCCCCTATTGTGGGTAAGCACCATGAGGCTCACCAGCCCGTCCACGGAAAGGGAGTATACATCCAGAGCAGCTTCGTCACACGAATCATCATTTTCAATTGTTCGTTTTTTTCTTCCTCATTTTCTTCTTCGCTTATCCGCTTTTATTTTTCCTTCTAGCGATCATTTCTGTAACCACATTCGGACTTGGTCCCCCTGTAATGCTCCTTCTTTCCACAAAACAAATAGGATCAACAATCATGTCCCAAGCCTCGTTAGTAAGTGTTACATCTTCAAGCCAATCATTCACTTGATCGACGGGGATTTCGTACAATTCTTTATCAAGGTTCAACGCTTTTTTTGCTATCTTACTCGCTTTCTGATGCGCTCTCCGAAAAGGAATTTGATAGTCACGAGCTAATACATCGGCTAATTCTGTTATAGTGATCATATGATTCTTAGCCTGTTGAATCGCCTTTTCTTGGTCAAAATCCATTGTTACGATAACCGCTCGCATTAATTTAAGAACTCGTAAAGCTTTTTGATAGCCTAGATATAGATGAGGTTGCAAATCATCCTCCGTATCATTAATATCTCCATAAGGCGTATTGTGAATCATATGAATAACAGTCATCCCCTCTCCAGCCGCACTACTAGCAATTGCACGTGAATGTTCCAACGAAACTGGATTTCTTTTTTGAGGCATAATACTGCTTATCTGCACATATGCATCTGACACTTTTAGCAATCCTACCTCTTTAGATGCCATTCTTAAAAACTCTTGAATCCACCTACCACAATTCGTCATTAGACTAATTAAAGCTTGTGCCGACTCCATTAAATAATCGCCTGTACCAATGGCATCATAAGAGTTCTCAATTAATCCATCAAAGTGCAGAAGCTCCATCACCCGTTCTCGATTAATTGGAAAACCAGTGGTCGTTATAGCCGCTGCTCCCATCGGAGACTGATTAACTGTTCGATATGCTTGTTCTAATCTTTTAATATCTCTTTGAAGATTATCGTATATCGCCAGTAAATAATGCCCAAAAGTAGTGGGCTGGGCAGGTTGCGTATGTGTGTGTGCAGGCATAATTGAATTTACATGTAACTCTGCTTGATATAATAATGCTTCCGCTAATTTTTTTGCTGCCTCGATTGACTGATTAATATAATCTCTAATGACAATACGATACATCGCCTCTCCCATATCGTTTCTACTTTTTGCGATATGCATTTTACCAGCCAATTCCTCTCCAATTATCTCTCCAATTTTTGATTCAACTAGAAAAAATAAATCTTCGTAAAGAATCGAATATTCTATTTCATCCTTATTGATCGACTCCACTTTTGCTATTCCATCTAGTATACGATCAGCGTCATTTTCGCTAATGATCCCCTGTTCTTTTAGCATAATTGTGTGAGCTTTATGGATCATAAACATAGCATGAAATAAATATTTTTTTTGGTCATCAAAAACAGGCTTTAGTAATTCTGTTATATATGTTTTTCCGGGGAAGCCAACACCTTCATCCATTTCAAATTGCTTTACAAAATCCATATTCATACACCTCTATATTTCAGTAAATTTACAATGTATTCTCTGTTTTCACACCGAGAAATTTATATGAAATAAACATCACGATTGCAATTAGTCCAACCTGAATCATTCCGTAGGCAGATGCCTGTCCTATATTGAACATCCTTAATTGATTCATAATTTCTATTGAAATTGGTCGATTATCTAGTGTATATAACAGGACTGAAGTAGGAAATTCTCCAACTGCCTGTACAAAAGCCAACAATGTACCACTAAGTACGCCTGGCATAATAATAGGTATGACAACACGTCTAAATGTATAGAACCATTTGGCTCCAAGATTTTGAGCAGCTTCTTCTATAGAGTCATCCATTTGTTCTAAAACAGCAGTTGTTGATCGAACAACCAATGGAATAAATCGTACAAAATAAGCTAATGGTAAGATCCAAAACGTGCCAACTAAAATTTTTCCAAATGAAAAAGCTGAAGGTTCGTTAAATGCAAGAATTAAATTCATCCCCACAACTGTAGCGGGTAATGCCCATGGAATCATAACTAATATATCCAAAAGATTCTTTCCAATAAATTTACGTTTAACCAATGCATATGAAGTTATGATTCCAAATACGAATACACCTAAGCATGCCAAAAGAGCCATCACCATACTGTTTCTAACTGGATCCCATATATTTGGATCCTCAAATAACAGGATGAAATTTTCTAAACTGAATGCTGTTGGGTACGTTTGCCATGTCCAAGCTCCCTCTGGCACGAGCGATAAAATAAGTAAAGTAGCATGTGGCAACAGTAAAACGATCATTGCCAGAATCCCTAAACTTACCATGCACCATTTTAATATATGGTTACTTACTTCACTTCGGTGAGCTCCTATCCCTTTACTAGCCATTCGATAGTCTTTCCTATCTTGATACCAGCGCATAAATAGCAAGAATGATATGGAGACAACTGACAAAATAACCGATTGAGTAGCAGCCATTTCGAGGTCCCCATTGATTTTAGAAAAGTATATTTGCAAGCTTAGAACTCGAAAGCCGCCTGCCAGAAGAAATGGGGCACTGAATGACGCCATTGAAACCATAAATACCAATAATGAAGCTGCTACTAAACCTGGTGTTAACAATGGAAATGTAACTTTCCAAAAAACTTTAAACTTATTTGAACCAAGATTATACGCGGCTTCCTCCAAAGAAGGATCGATATTGTTTAACGCTGACGATGTCGTCATATAAAAGTATGGATACATCGTATAAGCGTGTACGATCAAGATTCCAGTTATTCCGCCAATGCTAAATGGAACCTCTGATAGATTTAGTACATCTTTAATAGCATTTGGAACAAGTCCTGCTTCTCCATATAAATACATAAATGCCATTACCCCAACAAGAGAAGGAAGTACTATTGGCATTATTGCAATATTAGAGAAAAATTGGCGTCCAGGAAAATCATACCTATTAAATATATAAGCCAAGGGGATTCCTATTAATGCACTTAAAAGTACAGATAAAAGTGAAATGTAGACAGAATTCCATAATGCTTCAAAATTTGCAGCAGATTTTTCTCCAAAAAAATCCGAATAGTTTTCTAATGAGAAAACACCATTTTTCTTAAAACTTTCAAGTAGTGTCTCAATTGAAGGATAGAGGACATACCCAATTAAAACTAAAATAACCGGTATTAATAAAAGTAATGTTTTCCTTTTTTCAGCGTTTAGCATTTCATCACATCCTAGCCTTTGGGATCACTCTTATTTGATCGGCGGGAAGCTTTACATTTACCTTTGATCCATTGGTTAGATATGTACTTGGACCTTCATTTAAATCCGTTGCCCGAATAATTGCATCGCTACTTAGCTTAATATAAGTGTGTACAGAGGCACCTGTAAATTGTACAAGTATTACTTCACCTTTAAATACGTTTTCCCCTGTTAGTGACGCTTTATCTATCTGTACGGATTCGGGACGAATCGACATTAAAAGCTGATCATTACGGTTGTATTCGGCTATGTTTACCTCTGTTGCCTGAACTTGAATGTCTGCATCCAATTGTTCACAGTGATAAATTTTCTCATTATTTTTTTCCTCTTTAAAAGCTATAGGTATTAAATTCGTTTCACCAATAAACTCCGCTACAAAATCATTAACTGGCTGATTATAAATCTCTGTAGGGGTTCCTACTTGTTGACATTTTCCCATGTTAAAAACTGCAATTCTATCACTCATCGTTAATGCTTCTGCCTGATCATGGGTAACATAGATTGTTGTTATGCCATAATCCCTTTGCAGACGTAGGATTTCATTTCTCATTTCATCTCGTAATCTAGCATCTAGATTACTTAATGGTTCATCCAGTAAAAGAATGTCAGGTTCGATGACTAAAGCTCGTGCCAATGCAACACGCTGCTGCTGTCCCCCACTCAGTTGACTTACTTGCCGATCCATATACTGATCAAGTCTAACTTTTTTGAGTATGTCCTCCACACGCTTTTTAGTCTGAGATTTAGTTATTTTTCTGACCTTTAATCCAAAGGCAACATTCTCAAAAACTGTCATATGGGGAAACAAGGCATAGTTTTGAAAAACCATGCCTGTATTTCTTTTTTCAGGGGGGACAGTAGTCATATCTTTATCATTAAATGTTACTTTTCCTTTCGTTGGATAATAGAACCCCGCTATCATTCGTAACGTTGTTGTCTTTCCACAGCCACTAGGACCAAGAAATGTAAAAAATTCCCCTTCCTTAATTAGGATGTCCAACTCTTCTACTGCTGTAACATCACCGAATTGCTTTGTAATTGCAGATAAATTCACTGTTGACATGCACAACAACCCCCTTTGACATTATTCCAATCATTCTTCGCTAAATCTTTTTCTGCATTTTTGATATTGTTGTCCCAATACTCCATCCATTCACTTTGTTTTTCCTGAAACAGTGACCAGTCAATTTCCATCGGATTAATCTCCGTTTCAGTAATCCATTCCGGTAAATCTTCTACATCTTCTCTTGTCGGAATTCTGTAATATGTCTCAGCAAGCAGTTTAGCAGCTTCCTTTGTATTCACAAATTCGTAAAATGCTTCAGCCGCTTTAGGATGCGGTGCATCTTTTATGATTGCTATCCCCTCTGTCAGAACTGGTGTACCGCTTTCTGGAATAACATAGTCAAACGGGTAGCCTTTCTCTTCAGCAAGCATAACGGTATCGGGCATATTCCAGACCGACAAATTCCCAACGCCCTTAGCTACCTGATTGTACATAATCTCCGGATTTGCGGAGTATTCTTTTGTATTTTCATCTAACTTACGTAGCCATTCATAACCTTCATCAGGGCTTTCCGTATCTTTATACGTTCTGTATATCATCGATGAGTAAATTGTCCGCATCGTACCAGAAGCTAATGGATAACGAATAATGAGTTCATCCTCCCATTTAGGATCAAGTAAATCGTCCCAATCTTTAGGTGCTTCCTCTGCGGAGATTTCTTTCGAATTATATAAGATAACTTCTGGTGTAATGGAGGTTCCGGACCAAGTCCAGTCTTCATCATGATACATTTCATCCAAGGCATCTGCATAAGAAGGCTTATACTCAGCAAGTAATCCCTCATCCTTAGCCTGATCAAAATTCACCTGTGGTGCTCCCCACCAGACATCTGCTTGGGTATTATTCTTTTCAGACCTTACTCGATCCAGAATTTCCTGTGATCCCATATCTAAGAATTCCATTTCAATTCCGTATTCCTCTTCAAACTGTGCTTCAAATTCACTTAATATATCTTTTCCATGAGGAGAATAAACAACTACCTTTTCTTCTAGGTCACTACCAGATTCGTTTTTGGACTTTCCTCCTGACTCTTCAGAGCCACCAGCAAGACATCCAGAAAGGATACCTATCACTATTACTACTAAAAAAAATAAATAACCTCGTTTTAATAGACGCACTAAAATTACCCCTCTCCCTTAATTGTTAACATGCTGTCATGCTCCTTTAAAAACAATGCAACTGCCCCAACAACCCCTGCTTCTTTTCCAAGAATTGATTTTACAACATCACATTTTTCAGGTGTGAACCGATCAATAATAGGCTGCATCTTATTAATTATTAATGAATACGATTCACTTACACCACCTCCTAAAACAATCATTTCTGGATCAAATAAAGAGATATAATTCGCTATACCAATCCCAAGATTTTCTATTGCAGTTTCAATTATTTCTACTGCTTGTTTATTATTTTTTTCATACAGTTTAAAAGCTTCTTTTGCTGTTAATGTCTTCTTTAATTTTTTCGATAATTGACTCCCTATAGAAGAACCACTAGAAACGCTTTCTAAATATCCATAACCTTCATAAACTGGATAATATTGCTGCGCATGTTCCTTATCAGTAACCATATAACCAATCTCTCCAGCACTATAATTACTACCTCGATATAATTGATTATTTATAATTAATCCACTACCGATCCCTGTACCGATTGCTATGTAGATAAGATTTGAACGAGTACTTCCAATACCCTTCCAATGTTCCCCTAACACACTAATATTAACGTCATTATCAATATAAATGGGGAAATTAAATTTGCTGTTTAACTCCTTTTTTATAGGGAAATTAATCCACCTTAAAGCAGGAGCTTCCTTTACTATTCCTTTTTCTACATGTACTACTCCTGGTATACCTACACCCATACCAAGTATCTTTGAGTTATCAATATTTAATTTCTCTTTTTGTTCCTCCACATGCTTTTTTATCTGCTCAAATAAATTTTTTTCTAAATAAACTTGGGTAGGAAACTCGCTAAAGGAAATCATAGATCCATTTAAATCTGTAATGCCTATCGCTACCTTTGTACCACCAATATCAACTCCGATAATATAAGCTTTATGAGGATTAAACTTTAAATTAACTGGTTTTCTTCCTCCACTCGAAGAAGCTTCTCCACTACCAGTTTCCAAAATCCAGCCCTCTTTTAAAAGCTGATCCACTACAGCAGAAACTGTCGGTTTACTTAACGAGAGTTGCTTTGAAATTGTTGCACGGCTTACCGTTTCATTTTCTTTAATGTAATTGATTATTAGCCTTCGATTCATCTGCTTCATATAGGATGGATTACCTTTGTGCATTATATAAGCTCCTTATACTGATATTCCTTGCATTTTAGTTAGTAAAGTTTACTTACTAATCTAACAACTTTAATTATTATAAATGAAAGCCTTATCATTGTAAAGATAAAATAATTAAAAAATTCATATAAAGTAAAACTTCAATCAGTTGGGGATATTAAACCTACACTGATTGTTAGTACCACAAGGGTATGACCTAAAGGCCTTTGAACCAATCGGACATTTACTGGCAGTTGATCCTACACTTTCCAACATTAGTTTTTACTTTATTGCTTGAGTTGAGGTCTTACTGCCATTTATATGTGGGAAAAATAAAATTTTGCAACTATTTCCCTACTCATTTTAAATAAATAGATATTTTGGAATATTTACATTAATTCAAATTATGTTATCTTGTTGTTGTAGTTTACATCAGGTTAGTTAGTAAAATTTACTAACCTACATTATTTTAAAGGAGGGCAGTGTGTTTTAATCCATTTTTTGAAAGGGGTTTCATACATGAGAAGAATTATTGCTAATTTACTTGTTTTGCTATTAGTATTCAGCCTAACATCTATCAATGGGAGTGCAAAAGAAACAGATAAACAGCACGATAAAGAACTTTGGAATGTTGTTCATCCTTTGAGCACGACCGTTACTTTTTTAAATACAGGTGCTCACCCCGACGATGAACGAAGTGATTTTCTCGCCTATTTATCTAGGGGTTTAGGTGTTAAAACGACAAGTTTAATTGCTAACCGTGGAGAAGGGGGACAAAACGAAATAGGTGATGAACTTGGCAATGCGCTTGGAATCATTCGCTCTAATGAAATGATCGAATCTGCAAAAATTACTGATGTAAAAGCTTTTCATTTAAGCAGGACCACTTCTGACACTATTTATGATTTTGGATTTTCTAAATCACCAGAAGAAACGCTAGACAAATGGGGAGAGAATGTAACCTATGAAAGACTCATTCGATTTATTCGAACCCAACAGCCAGATATTGTTATGCCTTCTTTTCGAAATGTTGATAGTCAACATGGACACCATCGAGCAATAAGTCTTCTAACTGAAAGAGCATTTGAAGATGCAGCAAACCCTAATGTTTACCCAGAACAACTAGAAAATGGTTTATCTACTTGGCAGATTAAAAAAATGTATCTACCTGCTGCGTCAAAAGATACAGCATCTACTTCCATTGAAATTGGTGATTATGATCCTATATATGAAATGACGTATCCACAATTAGGAGAAGCGTCTCGATATATGCACAAGAGCCAAGGTATGGGAAACGATATTCCAGCGGAACCACGGCAAATACATTTAGAGTTAATCAAATCTGTAGAAGATAACAATACCGAACTATTTGATGGGATAGCATATGACTTTAATGATTGGGCAAAACGAATATCTAAAAAGAATATAAGCAATCATTTAAAAAAATTACAAAACGACTTAGATTCGATTATTCAAGAATATCCAAACAGAGAATCCATTTTCGTAAAGTCACAGCAATTACTGAAAACTGTTGAACGAATCATAAATAAAACAAAACGTACAGAATTTGATACATCAATGAAGCGTGATCTGCTTCATAAACTCGAACTTAAAAAGGAACAGTTACAAAAAGTTATTTTTACAGCTTCAAACTTACAAATTAAAACCCGTGCAGCATCATCTATCGTTACACAGGGTGAGCAATCATCTATTACAATGGAACTTACAAACAAAGGAAAGAAAACACTCAAAAAAATAAATGCTGATCTACTTCTACCTAAAGATTGGGTAAACGTAAATTCAAAGCAGATAAAGTCATTAAAACCAAATGAATCAAAAACTATTATTTTTGACTATGAAGTACCAAAAAACGCAGGGTATTTTCAACCTTATGAGGAACCTATTATCAAAACAAAGGTTTCAATGAATGGAAAAGGTACGAAAGCTACAGCTATCGAAGAGCTTCCAGAAACGTTGGCCATTTTACCAGAACTTAGTGTCACTACGAATCCAACAAATATAGTGGTAAATACAGCTGACGTTCAAGACAAAATACCTGTTACGATCACTGTTAAAAATTATAGCTCTGGAAAAAGAAAAGGTAGCGTCTCATTAAATCTTCCTAAGGGATGGAATAGTGAACCAAAGCAGAGCAACATTTCATTCGAAGAACGATATGATGAAAAAGAGGTGACATTCAATCTAATTCCCCCTTCTAAAATAGAAGAAGGCAGTCTATCTATTGAGGCAAAAGTTAATTCAAGTGGAAAAACCTATCAAACAGCGGTACAAGAAATTCAATATGATCATATAAAAGATTCCTATTACCAATATCCTTCAATGATTAACGCGGAAGCTTTTAAATTATTAAAACCAGACAACTTAAAAATCGGCTATATTGAAAGTGGTTTTGATAAAGTAGCCGATTATTTAATAGAGACTGGATTTGATGTTACAACGTTAAAAGAAGAAGATCTATCATCCGGAGATCTTTCACAATTTGATACCATTATTACAGGTATAAGAGCGAATTTATCTCGAACAGACTTAGTGACCAATAATCAACGTTTGCTTCAATATGTTGAAGATGGCGGTCACCTCGTTGTCCAATATCACAAACCGGGCGATAACTGGGACACTCAAAATAGCGCACCTTACCAATTAAAAATCGGAAGTCCATCTATCGAATGGCGTGTAACGGATGAAAATGCTGTTGTGAACATATTGAAGCCTGAGCACAAGTTATTTAATTACCCTAATACAATTACAGAAAATGATTGGCAAAACTGGGTGCAGGAAAGAGGATTATACTTCCCGATGAGCTGGGACAGCAACTTTGAAACCTTTGTTAGCATGTCTGATCCAAATGAAGATCCATTTACGAGCGGCATTTTAATGGCGGAATATGGCAAAGGGACTTATTTGTATACAAATCTTGTATTTTATCGACAAATAGATAACCAAGTCCCAGGCGGTTATAGAATATTTACGAATTTAATTAGCTACGGTGTGAATGAATAATATTAGCTGTTATAAACATAAGAAGATTAGTTGGTAAAGTCTGAACTGCTCCCTGTCAAGTAGACAGTGGAAATAATAAAAATGGATTTTATTTTTTACCTGTCTACCTTAAGGGGAGCATATCAGTCATCGACAGATGATTTTGCTCACTATTTTCCATTTAGAGTTATAGTGAGAGGTAAAAGAAATCTTGAATAAAGCTACGTGTTTTTCTTTACTGGGCGATGATATTCCAATATTAATAAAAAGATTATTCTATTTTAAATATAGAAATGATAGACTCTGCTATTATCTTACTTAATCATTGTTCACTCATCAAAGTCTTTCGTGACATAATAAGACATGGCACTGATCAGCTTTGGCGATTAATTGGATACCGTAGCATTCTTTTTTTGTATCCTATTCCTACGTTAGCCTTATAAAGCGACTTCAATCAGTTGGGAATTTTGTTTATCCCACCACTTACCAATATTGATCTCACTTTATTACTTGAAGTGAGGGTCTTATTGTACTGCCAATTATATGTTGAATAGACCATATTGATCAAGAAAATACCCTGATAATGTCTTTAACTACTAAAAGGTTTGCTAGAAAAGAAAAACGGAGCGAAATTCGCTCAGTCCTTATCACTAAATGCTCAGATTTACGCTCCCTCTAGTAGCTATTATGGAATAATAGCTACTGCTTGACCACCACTCCGGCTGCCCACTTCCCTTTCCGTGGGGTTTGCCCTTCAGCTAACTTTTTTAGCAAAACCCGCTCAAAAAAGTGGATCTTCAGGTCAAACATTTCCCACAGGAGTTGAAGTGGCTGGCCTTCGTTATTATCAGGCTCTACAACGCTAGCATGAAGTAACACAGCTGCTTTTATAATCACGGATAACGATTTTCACTTTACCCATTGGAAAAAAAGTCAACCTATTACTTATGACAAGAATTGTTGCACCTTCTCATAGCGGAGACTAATTACGTAGACTCCTGCGGGATTAGCGCGAGCCGAAAATCCACTTTGCAACGTGTTCTTCTTTGCAAAGTTAGTTGAGGCCGCGCCCGCGGAAAGCGAAGTAATTCGTCGGAGCATTGCCAATATCCATCAAACATTTCAAAATAACTACTTGGCTTAACGCAGTCATTGCACTGATTTTATACTTTCTTAACTTAAAATAAAATATTAGCCTAGCTAATCCCTCATACGTTGCAAGGGATATAATTTATTTCCAATTTGGTTCTGGAGGATCATCTGAATGGCGAAGCGCCCAAAGTGGAGTGTCATATATATACGGTGGAGCAGGATCTAAATGTGGGACAGAACCAAAGGCAATTGGACGATCAACATAATTAAATGTGCCATAACCATCCATACTTGGACCAGATGCCCAACGCCCCTCAGCACTTGCATCACCTTGTGACAGATTGAACAACGTATAAGAGACCTGTTGCTTTTCTAATTCTCTTGGGAATGTACTCGGTACGACGATGTTTTCTTTTTCTTCTAATTCACATATGGCTGCATACCATTGATTCTGATGCATCGTATCACGAGCCAGTAGCCAAGAAAGCATGTCACGAACACCGGCATCATTCGTCATTTCATAGAGACGTGCTACTTGAAGACGACCTTGTGATTCTGCATTTAAATTTGCTCTAAAATCTGCGAGCAAATTCCCACTTGCAGCAATGTAGCTAGCCGTCCAACGATTTCCAACACTATCCACTGGCATAGCGCCTAATCCCGAAACTATTGCTTGCTGAGGGTTGGACCCCCCAATGATCGCTGCGATGACTGGGTCCTTTATAGCATCTTCCACCTCTACATCAGGTGCACCATCTAACAACCTTGCAATCATCGTTGCAATCATTTCAACATGGGCAATTTCTTCAGTCCCTGTATCCATCAATAAATCTTTATACTTTCCATTACCTCTTGTATTCCATCCTTGAAAAAGATATTGCATCATGACAGAAATCTCGCCAAATTGTCCTCCTAATATTTCTTGTAATTTTTTCGCAAAAACAGGATCTGGACGATCAGGTTTAGCATGATATTGTAATTCTTTCACATGATAAAACAAGAAAAACACCTCTTTTCTTTTTATAACTATTTAAGCCTCTGTTAACAAGCATATGTATACATCATGTTGTCCCATGTCATAAATAAAGTGAAACTTCAATCCAATCCGTGGGGGTTCTGTTTATTCCTCACTGATGGTTAGTACCACAAGGGTATGACTTAAAGACCTTTGAACCAATCGGACATTTACTGGCAGTTGATCCCCACTTATCCATATTAATTTCACTTTTACTTGAAGTGCCCAGTTATATGCAGGAAAAAAATTTCCTTTCACCATGCTATTCTTGTTTGGAAAAATGATTTTTCGTGTATAGTGTGAATAGGAAGGATGTGTTTTAATGCCCAATCGATTAATTGATGAAAAATCTCCATATTTATTACAGCATGCTGACAACCCAGTTCATTGGTATGCATGGACTGAAGAAGCCTTTACAGCAGCCAAAGAGCAAAATAAACCAATATTTCTTTCCATTGGTTATAGTACTTGTCACTGGTGTCATGTTATGGCACACGAATCCTTTGAGGATGCGGAAGTGGCATCAATACTTAATGATCGTTATATCGCTATAAAGGTAGACAGAGAGGAACGACCAGATATTGATTCCATTTATATGAAGGTTTGCCAAATGATGACTGGACATGGGGGATGGCCATTATCCATTTTTATGACTCCTGACAAAATTCCTTTTTATGCTGGTACGTATTTTCCAAAGCACAAGAAATATGAAGTTCCAGGATTTGTCAATGTCTTACAACAGCTTTCTCGAAAGTTCACAGAAGATCCAAAGCATATAATCGAAGTTACCAAAAGTGTACAACAAGCCCTCCAAAAGAGTCATCCTTCTAAAGGAAATAATCGAATTTCTAAGGAGCAGCTTAATCAGGCTTACCATCAATTAGGTAAGAGCTTTGACTTCGAGTATGGTGGATTTGGTAAAGCACCTAAATTTCCTATGCCACACAACCTAATATTCTTAATGAGACATGCTTACTTAACGAAAAACACGGCAGCTTTAAAGATTGCTGAAAGCTCCTTACAAAGCATGGCTACTGGTGGAATTTATGACCACATTGGCTTTGGATTTTCGAGATATGCAACAGATAAGGCATGGCTTGTACCTCATTTTGAAAAAATGCTCTATGATAATGCACTTTTGTTAATTGCATATGCGGAATGCTATCAAATTACACAACGTCCCTTTTATAAAAAAATTGGTAAAGAAATCATTACCTTTATTCTCAGAGAAATGACGGATGAGAAAGGCGCATTTTATTCTGCTATTGATGCAGATTCAGAAGGGGTTGAAGGGAAATATTATGTATGGAGCTATCAAGAAGTGATGAATATTTTAGATGAAGACCTTGGGGAGATTTATACAAGAATCTATGACATTTCGCCAAATGGTAATTTTGCAGGAAAAAATATTCCCAATCTTATTCAAGGTCATTTTGACCAAGTAGCCAACGAACTGGATCTCCCTAAAAAAGTGCTAGAGGAAAAATTAGAAGAAGCAAGACAAAAGCTTTTTGCAGAAAGACAAAAGCGAACCTATCCTCACGTCGATGATAAAGTTTTGACTAGCTGGAATGGATTAATGATTGCCGGTCTTGCCAAAGCTGGTAAAATTTTTCAAAATCAAAAATACATTAACGCTGCAATAAGAGCAGTACGTTTTATTGAGAATCATCTATTTCACAATGAACGGCTCATGGCACGTTATCGAGCTGGGGAAACAAAGTATCCAGGTTATATTGATGACTATGCCTTTTTACTATGGGGCTATGTAGAGTTATATGAAGCCACGTTTGATCTTACATTTTTGCATAAAAGCAAACAACTGGCAGAACAAATGCTGGAACTGTTTTGGGATAATGACAACGGCGGTTTGTACTTTACTGGTAAAGATAGCGAAAAATTAATCACTAAAGATAAAGAAGTATATGATGGTGCGATACCTTCTGGTAATAGTGTTGCAGCTGTTATGCTTATTCGTATTGGATATTTAACGGGGGAAACAAATTTCCTTGATCATGCTGAAGAAATGCACTATACATTTTATGAGGATATCGATGCACAACCTTCTGCTAGTCCATTCTTTCTACAGTCCGTTCAGCTATTTGATCATCCAACAAAAGAAGTCGTCATTATTGGGTTAGCTGACGATCCAAAAAAACAAGCTTTCATCGAACAGCTTCAGCAAATGTTCTTACCTGATGTATCGGTTCTCTCTCTGGAAACGAGTGAACAGGCAAATAATATTGCCGACTTTGCGAGCGTCTACAACCAGATCAACCAAGAAACTACGATTTATATTTGTGAAAACTTTTCCTGCCAACGTCCAACAACAAATATTGCCGAGGCAATAAAGAAAATTAGGAATAGGTAAATGTGTATCTCTAGCAAAGTCTATCGACATATATGAGGATAGGCTTCGTGATGAAACATTTCATAAGTCAATTGCGTTAATTTAAATGATTTGTTCATGGTATACTGAGTATAGGATGTGAAAAAGGAGTAATTTAAACATGAAAGTAAAAATGAATGTACAAACAGCATACCATGGTGACTTATTACGTGCAGGAAAAATATATGAAGTTGATGATGAGACAGCAAAACGCTGGATCGCAAGTAAATTAGCGGTGAAAATCGAAGATTAGTCCAGCTTTTATCCCGCATATAACTGGCAATAGGATATTTTAATTAAAGCCAAACGGATTCAAATGGTACTCCCTCGGAAGTTAGAGTGAAAAAAATCTAACTTCTGAGAGCAATTCCATTCCGTTCGGCTTTTGCCATTTTAACCACAGCGCTTTACACTTGTATCTAAATACCCTTGAGAGACAGCAACCACGTTCTTAAGTACGAATCTATCTATTAGCAAAAAATTCTTCTGCTTTTTCCAGAAAGACTTCTTGTTCTGGCGATATGTCATATTCCTCTTCTATTGCATCAACTGGACATACAGCTTTACATGCACCACAATCGATACATATATCTGGATCAATATAAAATTGATCTGGACCTTCTTCGATGCAATCAACTGGGCAAACGCTAACACATTCACCTGACTTTTCGCCTCGGCATGGATCTAGAATTACAAATGCCATCTATTATAACCTCCCTTATATCCTTAAACAAGCTTCCACTTCTTATTTAATGATACAGGTGATACGCATTGCAAGTAAACAGCTTGGAAAATTTTTTATCAGCAACTATATTTACAAGTAAACACCTATCCCTGGACCAAATGGGATGCCGAGGAATACAAAAAGTAATAATAAAATGATCCATGTAAGTAAGAAGCAGATACTGTATGGTAACATTAATGCAATTAGTGTACCAATTCCAGCCTTTTTATCATAATCCCGCATGAATGATAAAACAATAATTATATAGGGATTCATTGGCGTAATGACATTTGTAGAGGAATCAGCAATACGATATGCAACTTGGATAAAGGCGGGATGATAATCTAAATAATAAAACATTTTTAAAAAGATTGGTGCTTCCAATGTCCATTGTGCTGATCCACTAAAAATGAATAGATTTAGCACAGCTGTTAATAGCACAAATCCAATTACAACTGCTATACCTGTAAATCCAATAGATTCCAGGAAATTTGCTCCGCTTACTGCGATCCATGAACCGATATTGGACCAATCAAAATATGCAATAAATTGAGAAGCAGCAAAAATAAGGACAATGAAGCCAGACATATCTTTCATAGCTTCTCCCATATATTTACCTACATCACGAGAACTAGTAATCTTTTTAATAGTAACCCCGTATGTAATACCAGCAATAATAAATAATATTAAAATTAGTGGAACAATTCCATCTAGAAATGGCGAAGGTACAATTTTCCCCTCCGCACTACGTAGAGGAGAATTTGGTATAAATAATACAATTAATATTAGAGCAATATATACACTACTTGCGATTACCGCATTTTTTAGTGCTTTTATCTCAATCGGTTTCACCGCTTCAAATTCTTTCTTTACATTTCCCTCATACTTACCTAGACGTGGCTCTACAATTTTCTCTGTAACGAGAGCACCTACTATAGAAAGAACCACTACGGATACAATCATAAAATACCAATTATCTACTGGCGTTACAATCACATTTTCATCGAGTGTCTTCATTACTTCTGTTGAAATACCAGAGAGCAATACATCTGTACCATTAATCATAAAATTTGCTGTAAAACCAGAACCAACACCTGCAAAACCTGCCGCTAATCCAGCTAAAGGATGGCGACCAATATTATAAAACACCATCGCAGCTAATGGCGGTACAATAACAAAAGCTGCATCTGAAGCAATATTCCCTAAAATCCCTGTAAAAATCACTGCATATGTTACTAATGAAGTTGGTGCCTTCAAAATAGTACTTTTTATGCCAATTTCCAATAGTCCAACTTTATCTGCTAAACCAATCCCTAGCATCATTGCTAACACGAGCCCTAAAGGAGCAAATCCCACAAAATTATCTAGCATAGAGGTTAGAATAAATTCAAGACCTTCTTTAGAAATTAAGCTTTTAATAGCAACCTCTTGTCCATCAACTGGCTGTGTATAGGTAATGTCAAATAATGAAATGATCCAGGATAATAAAATTATAATTCCAGCTAAACTAATAAAAAGCATAAAGGGATCAGGTAATTTATTGCCAACCCGTTCAATTCCATTTAATAATTGAGTAGCTATTGAATTTTTTTCCTTTACTGCCATACACTTCGTCCTTTCTCTTGTACGTTTACACGTATTTAGTCGTTGCCTTTTAAAACAATATTTGCCAAAGCTTCTACGGCAACTATTAACACTTCTTCTTGGAAATCAAAGGCTTGATGATGATGAGGATGGTCTAAAGCTGTTCCAAATAACATATATGTTGCTTTACCACCACTTGCCTGAACTCGATTAATCATAAAACTCGCATCTTCAGATCCAGCCACCTTCGCTACAGGAATTACTTTCTTTACGTAGCTACTATTGTTACAAGCATTAATAATGGCAGAAGCAAGTGACTTACTACAATTGATTTCTTCTGTTTGACCGACCGCTTCTATTTCATAAGTAACATTCTGCATTATTGCTGCTGCCTCAACGATTCGCATGGCCTCGGAGCGTACATATTGATTAATGTCCTCTGTCTCTCCCCGTGTCTCTACTTCTAAATAAGCACTGTCAGGAATAATATTCCTACCACTACCAGCAACCATCTTCCCTACATTAATTCTCGTAATTCCATTGCTATGCCGAGGAATAGCGTACAGGTTTGCTACAGCAGTTGTTGCCGCTAAAAGTGCGTTTTTGCCAAGCTCTGGCTTCATTCCTGCGTGAGAGGCTGTCCCTTTAAAGTTAATGTTCAATTTTGACGAAGCAAGAAAACCATCCACTGTAGCTGCGATGGTACCGATTGGCAAGGACTCTATTCCGATATGTCCCGAATAGAAATAATCTACATCGTCCAACCAACCATTTTCTGTAATTGCTTTCGCACCGCGGCCACCTTCCTCAGCAGGTTGAAAGATCAATGTGAATTTTCCGCTAAGTTGTGCATGATAGCTAGAAATAAATGAGGCTAACCCAAGCCCGATTGTCATATGGCCATCATGGCCACATGCATGCATCACTTGCTTATTTGCTGATGCGAAGTTATGTTGAGCCGGAAAATGCTTTTTTTCATTCGTTTCTTCAATTGGAAGAGCATCAATATCAAAGCGAAAAGCCATATGATCACCTGATTTACCCGTATCCCAAGTAGCAATGACCCCCGTCATTCCACCTTGCATAGTAGAAAGCCAGTATTCATCAACGCCATTGTCTGTTGCTCTTTCCTCATACATATCCATTTGCTCTTTAGGAGGTAGACCCAAACGCACTTCCTTTTTCATCACATCTTCACCTAAATGAACCATAAAGCCAAGCCTGTTTAGTTCCTTTCCTAATTTATAGGTTGTCACATATTCCATAAAACCCAATTCTGGGTAGTTGTGAAAATCACGGCGCCAAGCAATAAGTTGTGGGTTTAATTTATTTAAGAAATCAATCATTCATTCTCTTCCTTTGCTAATTTTTCTAATGTATCTATAGCAACTTGCACTAAAAGTGACGTACCGATTGGCAATGCTCGTTCATTTAACTTAAAATGCGCATCATGTAGTGGAGCCTGTTCCTCAGGAATATCAATCTGGGTACCAAGCCAAATAAATGCCCCCGGATAATTCTCTAAAAATCTACTGAAGTCTTCGCCTGCTAAGGAAGGGCTTACATTTGGTGTTTCTCCATTTATTTTCTGTGCAGCTAGCCTGGCAACATTAGCCCATTTTGGCGTATTAATGGTTGCCGGGTATCCATCTAAATAAGTGATAGCAGCTTTTGCCTCAAAAACTTGTGCTACTTGATTCGTAATGGTAAAAAAACGTTCCTTTAATCGTTTACGAATTATTGGTGAATAGGTGCGAATCGACCCTTCTAATGTCACTTGGTTTGGAATAATGTTTGCTGCTTCACCACCATGAATTGTTCCAATTGTCACGACAGATGCTTCTAATGGGTCTAAGCTTCTGCTTACAATTGTTTGCAAGCTAGTAATAAGATGTCCAGCCGCTACCATGACATCATTTGTTTGATGTGGCATACTCGCATGCCCACCTTTACCACTTAGTGTAATTTCAAATCGATCCGAGGCACCCATCATTTCTTTATCACGAATACCAAATTGTCCGACTGGTAAGTCTGGCCATACATGCTGTCCATAAATAACATCTGGAGTATACTCAGCAAATACTCCATCATCAAGCATTACTTTAGATCCTCCAATAGGTGAATCCTCTTCAGCAGGTTGAAAAACTAATAGAATTGTTCCTTTTAACTGTTCACGCATTTGTTGAAGAACATGACCTGCTCCCAACAGCATTGCCGTATGTGCGTCATGACCACACGCATGCATAACATTTGCATAATTGGATGTGAAAGGATGATCATTTAGCTCCTGTATTGGTAAAGCATCCATATCTGCACGTAGCGCTACGACTTTACCAGGTTGTGTTCCTTTAATAATTCCTAATACGCCATGTTTAGCATAACCCGTTTGAAAAGCTATGCCGTATTCAGTTAGTTTCTCTTGAATAAAACGGGAGGTTGCCGCTTCATGATTACTCAATTCAGGATTCTGGTGTAAATAACGTCGTATTCTAATAACATCATCTTGGATTTCTCTTATTTGTTCTTTTAGAACATTTGTCATTCCCATGCCCCCTCTGTTTCATTTTTCGATAAAATTCGGCATATCAGAAGTATACAAAAAAAATTCGACAATGTATATTATATTATGAAAATTTATAAATATGTATTCATTGCCAATTTCGTTTTAATTATAAAATAACTGGGAATTACATAATTATAAATAAAGTGAAACTTCGATCAGTTGGAGGTTTTATTTATCCCACAGTGATTGTTCGTACCACTAGGGTATGACCTAAAGGGCTTTGAACCCATAGACATTTACTGGTAGTCGATAGCCCACCTATTTTATTGCTTGAAATGGGGGTATTACTGCCTGTTATATGTGTAATAAAATTTTTTTAAGTAAAGGAAAGGAGTTTTTACAGATGAAATCATATACCGTAATACCAAATGTCGATGCAACAGGATGGTTTGTGAAGTTAGAAAATGTAGCACCTGAGGAGTTATATGATGCAAAAGATGAAGCAATTGCAGTGGCGGTAGAAATGGCACAGGAGAATAGTCCAAGTAAAGTAACGATCTTAGATAGATTCCATAACGTTGTTGAAGAAACAAGTTATTAAACCAAAAAACGTGTCAGATCTATTCTGGCACGCTTTTTGGTGATTATTTATTTTTTAACTTTGCAAGTTGTTCAGCAAGCGCATTATTACTAAAACCATCCTCTTGCTTTTTCAAATATTTATTAACTTCTTTACGGGAAACGTTATGTTTCTTCTCTTTTTGTTTTCGTGCATTAAATGTAGCCAGTTTTTCACGATGACCACACTTACAGATAAATATTTGTCCGTCACCTTCACCTCGTAATTCGAGACGCTTATGACAATTTGGACAACGTGCATTGGTTTGTTTTGCTATATTTTTTTTATGGCCACAGGAACGATCCTGGCAAACAAGCATTCTACCTTTTTTATTTGTTATTTCCAGCATTAATTTTCCACATTCTGGACATTTTGTTCCTGTCATATTATCATGCTTGAATGTTTCTTTACTTGTTTTAATTTCCTGAACTACCTGTTTCGTGTATCCTTTAATCTCAGATATGAATTGCTTTTTATTCAATTTACCCTCAGCAATTTGTGTTAGTTTATCTTCCCATTCAGCCGTTAATGCCGGTGAACGCAATTCCTCTGGTACTAAATCGAGTAATTGTTTACCAGTTGAAGTGATAAATATATATTTCCCTTTCATTTCCATATACATATTATTAAATAATTTTTCAATAATATCAGCTCTGGTAGCTACCGTGCCAATGCCACCTGTTTTATTTAAAGTGCTTGCATGTTTTTTATTCGTTGTACCTAAATAACGTACTGGGTTTTCCATTGCTTGTAGTAGGGACCCCTCTGTAAAACGCTCTGGTGGCTTCGTTTCCCCTGCCGTAATGGTATAGGTACTAACCGTAAGTGTCTGGCCATTTTCTAAAGCAGGTAACTGTTGATCATCCGCCGATTCTCCGTCATCATAACGGTTATGGTATACTTCTTTCCAGCCTTGTTTTTTGATAATTTTTCCGTTTGCTGTAAACTGTTCTCCTTCTGTTTCAGCAAGCACGGTTGTTTGTTCAAATTCGTACGGGTCAGACAAAACAGCTAAAAATCGTTTTACAACCAAATCATAAATCTTCCGTTCTTTATCATTTAAATCTTCAAGAACTACTGATTGTTCAGTTGGAATAATCGCATGGTGGTCGGATACCTTTGCATTATCTACGACAGACTTAGATAGCTTTAAATCTTTCCTAAGAATTTTATTCGCAGTACGAGCGTATTGATCGACACCACAAGCTTTAACACGGTCCTTTAAAGTCGAAATAATATCAGATGAAAGTACACGAGAATCCGTTCTTGGATACGTTAAGACTTTATGCTGCTCATATAATTTCTGCATAATTGATAAAGTCTGTTTTCCTGAGAAATTAAAGATACGATTTGCATCACGCTGTAGTTCCGTTAAATCATAAAGCTGTGGAGCTGATTTCTTTTTATATTGCTTATCAATATGTGTAATTGTTAACGGCTTGTTTTGCACCTTTTTTTGTAAAGCTTCAGCCGCTTCTTTTGAAAAGATACGCTTATTATTCTTTTTGTCTTGCCATGTTAACGAAAAGCCTCGTTTCGTTTTCGCAGCTAAGCCATAAAATTTCTTCGGTTTAAATGATTTAATTTCAGCTTCTCGTGCAGCAATCATTGCAAGTGTTGGGGTTTGCACTCTTCCCGTTGATAATTGCGCATTAAATCTAGTTGTTAATGCTCTTGTTGCATTTAATCCAACATACCAATCTGCTTCAGATCGTGCGACCGCTGAAGCATATAAATTCTCAAATTCTTTGCCTGATTTTAATCGATTGAATCCATCACGGATTGCTTTATCCGTTACAGAAGAAATCCATAAACGCTTTAGTGGTTTTTGAACACGTGCTTTCTCCAATATCCAGCGGGCAACAAGCTCTCCCTCTCTTCCAGCATCAGTAGCAATGACAATTTCCTTCACATCTTTACGCTGAAGCTGTGCCTTTACAGCTTGAAATTGTTTTCCTGTCTTCTTAATAACAGCTAGTTTTAGATGGACAGGTAACATGGGCAAATCTTCAAGCTTCCACGTTTTGTATTTATTATCATACACTTCTGGATCCGCTAATGTAACTAAGTGGCCGAGAGCCCACGTTACGATATATTTGGAACCTTCTATAAAACCATTGCCTTTTTTATGACAATGTAATACGCGGGCAATATCTCGCCCTACGGAAGGCTTTTCTGCTAATACAACTATTTTACTCATCTTTAAATTCCTTTCTAAAAAGACCTATCCATTATTTTATCATATTTCAACCTGCGTTTCAGATCGGAGTAGTTAATCAAAATTTTAGACTTCCCCATTTTTATCGTCACACTCTTGGGCCTCCTTTATTACATCACTTTAAAAAGTTGGATACGCACAACAATTATAAAATAACCATACAATACCTTAGAAATAGATAAAGGAATTGGTGCTATGCTTTTTTATACTGGTTTAATTTTTTTAGTTATTGCAGTTAGCTTAGATGGATTTGGTGTAGGGATAACTTATGGCATGCGAAATATTCGTGTACCACTAAATGCGTTAATTATTATCATGCTATGTTCAGGAATTATCGTTTTGCTATCCATGACGATTGGAAATATGTTGACCTCCATTCTTTCCCCGAATATTGCTAGTATGCTTGGTGGAAGCATACTAATTATACTAGGTAGCTTTGCATTATTTAATTGCATCGTTCCCAGAAAAGAGCTGGAAGAGACAGATACAAATCAAAATATCTTATCGACCGTTCTATCTACCCCTGGTAAGGCTGATTTGGATCATTCTGGCGTTATTTCTCCAATGGAGGCAATCCTGCTAGGTTCTGCATTAGCACTTGATGCATTTGGTGCTGGAATTGGTGCCTCTATGTTAGGTTATGGAGCATTTTTAACAGCCGGTTTAATTGCAATTATGAGTGGTACATTTTTATTCTGTGGATTAAAAGCAGGGATATGGTTAGCGAAGAGCAGACAATTACAGCGTATGACTTTTCTTCCACCACTTTTATTAATTGCCCTTGGAATAACTAGCTTAATACATTAGGTTACGGAAAACACAAGTTGAACTGTACCCTATCAAATAAAATGTGAATATACTAATATCTAGTAAACTGCTTAAGCTGAAAAGAATGGAGCTTAGCAGTTTACTTTTTTGCATGAGTTTACTGGGGACTCTCCTTATTCAAATTCTCAACAAATAGCTTAGAGCTATCACCCCTAAAACTTAGAGAACAATCTGTTCTTTATGATGTGAAGAATGCTTCCAACGTATCAAGCCATATAAAGTGAAACTTCAATCCGTGGGGGAGTTTGTTTATCACCACGGATGATTAGTACCACAAGGGTATGACCTAAAGGCCCTTAAACCAATCGGACATTTACTGGCAGTATTGCATATCCATTTAGCCATCTCCTTTTCCATATAAAAACTCGAAATTACTCTCCTAATATATTTTAAAAGGAAGTATTTCGAGTTAACTTATTAACATATTTTATTTAGAATAATGAGATTATCCAACCAATAACAACAATCGCTCCAATAATCATTAAAAGCATACGTAGCATCTTCTCATCCTTTCGTTTTATACGTGTTAGCTAAATACCCTTCATACAACCTTTAGAAACATTCATTCCCTTATCAAACATTACAACTCCATCTTACTTGACAACCCAATAATTTTATGAGATTATGATAGAGTTAGCAAAATGGAGTAACAGATAAGTGATCTGGCATTCTACAATGTTTTTGAAGATGCTTATTCACACTGGCGCGACTAAGGGGTCGCAAGGACGTAAGAGCAGGTAGGGCTTACGTTGCTTAAGTTAGAGAACATCCAGTGGAAGTTTTACCGCGGTTAACGTGAAATTCTACACGGAAATCTATTTAGACGATTTCCAAAGTGAATAACATTATTATGTTATGTTGCATATTTCTTAGAAATGCTTAAGTATAAGCTAAACAACATCTGATATCAAAGAATTTCCCACCCGAAGATTATTTTGGGGATAAATAAAAATAAAACTTATGTGTTACTTTAGTATTAAAGGGGTACTCTTAAAAGTGAGTGCCCCTTTTCCAATATACATACAAATGAAAGTAGGTTACATAATGAATCAATTAGTTGGTACCATTCAAACGATGACAGTAGATCGGACCATTGAAACAGGATATGTATTAACCTTTGAAATGAATGAATTTCTATTACATCACAACGAAACCAATACCATATTAGAACCCAATCAAGAAGTGGACGTATTTATCTATATGGACAAGAAAGGAAAGGTTGTAGCTACAACAAAGCTTCCACATATAAAAATGGATATATACGATTGGGCAGAGGTCAAAAATGTTATTCCAAATCTTGGCGTATTTGTAGACATTGGTACAACAAAAGATATTCTTGTATCTAAAGATGACCTTCCCTTATTTGATCAGGTATGGCCACAAATTGGAGATAGGCTTTTTGTTACCTTAGGTAAGGATCAAAAAGGGAGATTGCTTGCTCTTCCTGCTAGCGAAGGGGTTATTGCTAGAGAATTGGAATTAGCGCCTGATTCCCTCTTAAATACAATGATTGAAGGAACAGTATATCGTACTAGTAGAGAAGGATCTGCTCTAATCACGGGTGATTTTTATCGTGGTTTTATTCATCACAGTGAAAGAAGGAAAGAACCTCGTCTTGGTCAGCAAGTAAATGGCCGAGTCATTGAAGTTAAACCAGATGGTACATTAAACATATCTCTACGCCCATTAAAGCAAGAAAGTATGCACGAAGATGCAGAAGCTATTTTACAGCATCTAGAAGCTAATGGAGGAGTTATACCTTTCAGTGATAAAAGTGATCCAGATGATATACGAGGAACTTTTCATATTAGTAAGGCTGCTTTCAAACGAGCTTTAGGAAAATTAATGAAAAATGGCAAGGTAGAGCAAAGAGAAGGAAAAACGTACTTAAAAAGCTAGTATTTTTGTAGTTCCATCTAAACGTATGCTCTTGACAGTGGTCCTAGTTTACATTTCCACTTGCTTATCAATGTAGATAGCATTTTCATTAGAAAACCTGAGCAAAATTCGCTCA